>JBDTYK010000247.1:0-3817 GCA_040005715.1 Actinomycetota bacterium
TCGACCCGGCAGCCGCACACCAAGCACTGGATGAAGCCCTCAACCGGCTCTAACCGGCTGCGACTCGCCGTCAGCGTCCCCAGGTGTCCCATGTCCACCCGCCCCATGAGCAGTCGTTGCCCCATCAACCGGTGCCCAAAAGGGGATCGACTTCGGGGAGGATGGCCGTGGGGTAGCGGCCGCCCCCTGCGCCTAGCTGGTTAGGCGGGCAATCGAAGATGCGCCGACGGTCGTACCGTCAGCGTCGCAGATCGGTGAGACGGTGAGGGAGACCGTGATCGCTTTGCCGTCCTTTCGGACGCGTCTGGTCTCAAAGCAGTCGACATGTTCGCCGGATCTGATCTTGGCCAGGACGGCTTTGGTCTCGGCCGTTCGATCCTTGGGACTTATCAGCTCGACGGACTTGCCGATGATCTCGCCGCTCGCGTAACCGTAGATTCTCTCGGCCCCCGAGTTCCAGCTGGTGATCTCTCCGTCCAACGTCGCGCCGATGATGGCATCGTTCGAATGCTTCACGATCGCCGCCAGTTGCCTCGTCAGGTCGAGATCCCTTTCGGACTTTGTCCGGGCAGTCAGGTCGTGCAACGCCGCGATCGCCAGCGGTCCGTCCTCGGTGTCGATGTAGGTCAAGGTGACACTCAGCATGAACTCAGTGCCATCCGAGTGCCGACCACGCGGGCACGGCAGACGGCCCACGCCCCTGGGCCCATCCCCATCGAGTCTGGGGAGCTTGAGATGCGCGAAATACGCGTCCCGGTGCGCGGGGTGTTTTGGCCGGACAGACTCGGGCACCAAGGTCTCAAGCAGCTCGCCGACCAGGTCGTCGCGGTTATAGCCGAACAGCGATTCCGTCTGCCGATTGACGTACCGGATCACGCCCGTCTGGTCCACTCCCACCAGGGCGCTGGGCACGGCCTCCAGCATTCGCTCGAACTCCGTCATCAGCCCAAGCATCGAATCCCCTTCCGAGCACGCGCAGACGACGCAAACATCAGCAATCGCCTAAACCGTCTCAAACCCGAAGAACCAGGTGGTTTCTCTGCCCTCAGTATGCCACTGGCCCGCGCGTCCCTCAGGCCGACATCTGGCGCGGAACCATCGACCCATTGACAGTGTGCGAATGGGACGCGGCGGTCGCCGTGAGAACGGGTCAGGACCGGGCTGGTTTGAAGTAATGGGTCGCGGCGGGGCGGAACATGAAGACGACTGCCGCGATGGTCAGCAGCAAGGAGATGAGGTTGACCGCGCTCCCGAGGCTGAAGCCCTGGGCCAGGCCCACGAGAGAGGAGAGGGCAGACAGGGCTCCGAGTACGGTGAGCACGATGCGCGCCCAGTTGCGCCCCGCCTTCATCTTCAGCACGAAGAACACCTCAAGCCCCAGCATGACCAAGGCAACGGTCAACCCTATGACGAGTCCGACGTTGACGAGTGTCTCCAGATCCGCCCGGCTCAGGCCACTGGTGTTGGAGTCCATCGCCTTCTGCAGGGCGGCGTTCTTATCGGTCAGGGCGTAGCCGAGGATCCCGCCGAGCAACCCCACCAGGATGCTCACGAACCACAGCTTGACCGCCGTCAGCACCTCCGCCGGCGCAGGAACCTGGGGTGGCTCTATGGGCGAGGCCATAGGTGCAGCGTTGTCCGGATAACTCGGCATACCGGTCATGTCTTCCCCAGAGTCTGTGAAATGAATTGAATGCGAGCACCGACAAGATAACGCACCGGGTGGCTGCGCAGGATCCGTCGGCTGCCCCGCGGGGTTGGCAAGCGGGCGCCATCGGTGGCCAGTGGGCGCTTGGGCCGCCGTCGATGCCGGCTGTCAGCATCGCCACCTCGGCGAGCGCTCAGACCGCCGCGACCGACTGCATCCAAATCGGCCGGAGTAGTGTCGCAGCAATCCTGCCCAGCCTTAAGGGGTTCTCACCTATGCCCGTCGACGTAACCCCGCGGCATACCGCCTGGTCCCCAGAGCTTGCACTGGAGACGATCAGTGCCCACGCCGCGCAGCGAGGGCCGCTGCTGCCGGTGCTGCTCGCCCTGCAGGAGACCTTCGGGTATGTCGACCCGGGCGCGGTTCCGCTCGTTGCCAATGCGCTCAACCTCTCGCGCGCCGAGGTGCATGGGGTGCTGACCTTCTACTCGGACCTGCGCTCGACCCCGCCAGGGGAAGTGCGGGTCCAGGTATGCCGGGGTGAGGCGTGCCAGTCGGTGGGCGCGCACGCCCTGGCCAGGCACGCCACCAGCTCCCTTGGCGTCGGCTTCGGCGGGACCACGGCCGACGGGTCGGTCACCCTCGACGAGGTCTTCTGCCTCGGCAACTGCGCGCTCGGGCCGACGGTCACCGTCAACGGCCTACTGCACGGCCGGGTCCAGGCGGCCGAGCTCGACCGGCTGGTCCACGAGAGCCACCACAGCGACACAACCCCAAGCGACGCGCCCCCGAACGACGCGGCCCGGGTTGGTGAGTCGCTATGACCACCGTTGACGTCACCACCGTCTATGTCCCCCAAGACTCCTCGGCTCGTTCCGTCGGAGCGGACCAGATCGCGGCGGCCATCGAGGTTCAGGCGGCCAGCCGTGGCGCAGCCGTCGAGGTCGTCCGCAACGGCTCCCGCGGGATGATGTGGCTCGAGCCGTTCGTCGAGGTGGTCACCGCGCAGGGTCGGGTGGGCTACGGCCCGGTGACTCCGGACGACGTCGCCGGCCTCTTCGACGCGGGTTTCCTCGACGGGAAGGTGCACGACCTGGGCCTCGGCCCGACCGACCAGATTCCGTGGCTTGCAGCGCAGGACCGCCTGACCTTCAGCCGGGTCGGTGTCATCGACCCGCTGTCCACCCAGGACTACCAGGCGCACGGCGGCCTGTACGCGCTGCGCAGGGCGTTGACCATGACGCCGGAGCAGATCTGCGACGAGGTTGCCGAGTCCGGCCTCCGCGGGCGCGGTGGCGCCGGCTTCCCCGTCGGCGTGAAGTGGCGCACCGTTCTGAACGCACCGGGCTCCCCCAAGTTCGTCACCTGCAACGCCGACGAGGGCGACAGCGGGACGTTCGCGGACCGGATGCTGATGGAGGGTGACCCCTTCATGTTGATCGAGGGGATGGTCATCGCCGGGTTCGCTGTGGGGGCACGCGAGGGCTTCATCTACATCCGCTCGGAGTACCCGGGCGCGGTCGCGACCATGCGCGCGGCCATCCAGACGGCATACGAGGTCGGCTGGCTCGGTCCGCGAATTCTGGACAGCGACCATGGGTTCGATCTGGAGATCCGGGTCGGTGCAGGCGCCTACATCTGCGGTGAGGAGACCGCGATGCTGGAGAGCCTCGAGGGCAAGCGCGGCATCGTCCGTGCCAAGCCGCCGCTGCCCGCGATCGAGGGGCTGTTCGGCAAGCCGACCGTCGTCAACAATGTGCTGTCGCTGGCCAGTGTCCTGGTGGTCCTCGCTCACGGGGCCACGTTCTACCGCGACTTCGGCGTCGGCCATTCACGCGGCACCCAGGTCTTCCAGCTGGCTGGCAATGTGGCTCGCGGCGGGATCGTCGAGACCGCCTTCGGGATCACCCTGGGCGAGATGCTCGAGCGGTTCGGCGGTGGCACCGCCTCGGGCCGGCCGGTCCGCGCCATCCAGGTCGGCGGTCCCCTCGGGGCCTACCTGCCGCCTGACCAGTTCGACCTGCCGCTGGACTACGAGGCCTTCGCCGAGGCCGGCGCGATGGTCGGCCATGGCGGCATTGTGGTCTTCGACGACACGGTCGACATGGCCGTCCAGGCCCGCTTCGCCATGGAGTTCTGCGCGGCTGAGTCGTGCGGCAAGTGCACCCC
>JBDTYK010000248.1:0-3815 GCA_040005715.1 Actinomycetota bacterium
GCGACGGCACCGACCAGTTCGTCCAGGGCTACTTCGTGCTCGACTCGAAGAAGTCCGGCGGAGTGACGGTCTCGCACCTGAGGTTCGGCGACGAAGAGATCCGCTCGACCTACCTGATCGATGCTGCCGACGTGATCGGCGTCCACCAGTTCTCGCTGCTGCGGACGATGAAGGTGCTGGAGCTGGCCAAGCCCGGCGGCACGCTCCTGCTCAACTCGCCTTACGCGGCGGACGTGGTGTTCGACCAGCTGCCCGTCGAGGTCCAGCAGCAGCTGATCGACAAGAAGCTGAGGCTGTTCGTAATCGATGCGCACGCAGTCGCAAAGGATGTCGGCCTCGGGGCGCGGATCAACACCGTCATGCAACCCTGCTTCTTCCACGTCTCGGGAGTGCTGCCCGAGGATGAGGTCATTCCGCGGATCAAGGCCTCCATCGAGAAGGAGTACGGCAAGAAGGGACGCAAGGTCGTCGAACGCAACTTCGCCGCTGTCGACCGGGCGATCAGCGAGCTGGTCGAGGTCCAGGTTCCGGCCACGGCAACAAGCACCCAGCACCGTATGCCGCCAATGCCCAGCAATGCGCCCGAGTTCGTCAGCAAGGTCATCGCATCCCTGATTCGCGGTGAGGGAGACCTGCTACCGGTCAGCGCCATGCCGGCGGACGGCACCTGGCCCACCGACACCGCCAAGTGGGAGAAGCGGGCGATCGCCCAGGACCTGCCGAAGTGGGACCCGGACCTCTGTACCGACTGTGGCAAGTGCGCCGTCACCTGCCCGCACACCGCCATACGGATCAAGATCTTCCCCAACGAACAGCTCGAGGGGGCACCAGAAGGGTTCCAGTCCAAGACCTTCAAGTCGAGAGACCTGCCCGACTACCAGCTCAGCATCGCCGTCGCTGCCGATGACTGCACCGGTTGCGGGATCTGCGTCGACGTCTGCCCTGCGGTCTCCAAGACCGACCCCAGCCACCGATCGCTGGATCTGGTGGGCGCACTGGAGAACCGCGATGCCCTGAGAACCAGCTACGAGCATTTCCTGACCATCCCGGAGATTGACCGCACGAAGGTCCGTCACGACACGGTCAAGGGTGTTTCCCAGCTCCAGCCGTTGTTCGAGTTCTCGGGAGCCTGCTCGGGTTGCGGTGAGACCCCCTACCTGAAAACGCTGACCCAGCTGTTCGGCGACCGGATGATCATCGCCAACGCAACCGGATGCTCGTCGATCTATGGCGGCAACCTGCCGACAACTCCGTATACCGTCAATGCCGACGGCCGCGGGCCGGCCTGGGCTAACTCGTTGTTCGAGGACAACGCCGAGTTCGGTCTCGGGTTGCGGCTGGGTTGGGAACAGCAGAACGCAGACGCCCGCCGCTACGTCCGCGAGCTGGCAGCGCTGATCGACACCGACCTGTCCGAGGGTCTGCTGAACGCGGATCAGAGCGACGAAGCCGGAATCGCGGCCCAGCGAGCCCGGGTCGAGCTGCTCAAGACAACCCTTGACCAGTCACTCAGCAAGGACCAGACCACCGACAAGGCTTCAGCCGTCCGGCACCTGCGCAGTCTCGCGGACGAGCTGGTCGAGAAGACGGTATGGATCGTCGGCGGTGACGGCTGGGCCTACGACATCGGATACGGCGGCCTCGACCACCTGTTCGGCTCAGGCCGGAACGTCAACATCCTGATCCTGGACACCGAGGTCTACTCCAACACAGGGGGCCAGGCGTCGAAGTCGACCCCGCGCGGGGCGTCCGCGAAGTTCGCGGCGTCCGGCAAGTCGACCGCAAAGAAGGATCTGGGCGCAATCGCCCAGGTCTACGGTGACGTCTACGTCGCGCAGGTCGCTATCGGGGCCAACGAGCAGCAGACAGTCAGGGCCATGCTCGAGGCCCAAGCCCATCCCGGCGTCTCGGTCGTCATCGCCTATGGCACCTGCATCGCCCATGGGATCGAGATGTCGACCTCGATGACCCACCAGAAGACGGCGGTGGCCAGCGGATACTGGCCGCTCTACCGCTTCCGTCCCAGCGAAGACGCCGAAGCACACCCGTTCAAGCTCGACTCCAAGAAGCCGACCCTGCCGATACGTGACTTCGTCCTCTCCGAAAGCCGGTTCTCCATGCTGGCCCGAAGCGACAAGGAGCGCAGCGAGCACCTGCTCACACTCGCCCAGTCGGACGCGGACGAGCGGTGGCGGCTCTATTCCCAGTTGGCCGGCATGGAGCGCACCGTGCCACACGATGAGCCCATCCCTGAAACAGCCGAGGCCGACGAGTCCGTATCGGCCATCCCGGGGACTGAGGTTGCCAAAGGCTAGTTAGGACACTGCTTCTGGGTGGGGGCGGGGAATTACCTGCGCCCTCACCCGGCGTTCGGGTCGGCTGACGTGACTATCGTTCGCGGGCCAGGACGTGGACCAGTGCGTCGACGACTCGAGGGTCGTACTCGTATCCCAGGCCAAGGTGGATCCGCTCGATCGCGGCCATACGTCGTGCGGCGCTGGCGCCTTCCCCCGTAAAGTCGTCATAAGCGTTGCAAACCTTGATGATCCGACTGGAGAGTGGCAAGTCCTCCCCGAGCTCGCGGACCTGGCGATAGGGCGTGGTCTGTGCCTCCAGGATGACCGCCACGTTGTCGAGCACGCCAGTCTGGCGGACGATCTCCGCGCCATCGTGAGCAATCCGACGCTGGTCCGCCGGAGCGGCCAACACGGTGGCACCGCCGGGAATCGGCTCAGTCAAAGACACCTGACCGATGTCGTGCAGGAGCGCGGCATACTCCAGATCGAGCACGTCGCGTTCGGACATACCCAGCTCGTGACCCATCGCCTTGGACAGTGCGGCAACCCGCGAGGCATGCCCGGGTTCGTTGTAGCCCGCGAACTCGGTGAGCCTTGAGAGGCTCCGGATCGTCTGCCTGTAGGTACGGCGGACCGCGCCATAGCGGCGCACGGCGAACTGGGTCAGCACCAGCGGGAACAGGAAAAGCGGGATGGCCACAATGCCCATGGGACGCTCGGCGAGGGCGATCAGCGTGCCTGTGGCGCTGAGCGCCGCGGTGAGGCCGAAACCGGCTCGGAACTCGTCCTCGAGGGTCCGGGCGAACGGTGCGTGCGAGCGACCAGCACGCACCGAAGCCAACAAGAACACCTGGACAGTGAGGGCGAGTGCAGAGACAAGCACCATGACCATGGCGAGGACAAATGGCGGCCAGCTCGCCTCCAGGTCGAGCACGTCACGGCCATGCGAGATCGGGACCCACCGGAAGAGAAGTGCTGCCACTGCGATACCAATAAGGCGATTGGCGAGCTCGGGAAGGCGGACCGGCCGTCCCTGGAGCACGCCCGGAATCGACCCGACCACCATCGCGACGGCAGTGACGGCGATGACCAGCACCCCCTCGTAGCCTTCGGACTTTGCGTTCGGAGAGTCCACCGTCATCGCGAACGCGAGCGCAGCGGCAGTCGCCATGGGCGCTGCGTGCCGGTTGCCAGGCAGCGTGACCCGGAACATCTCCCCGATCACAATGGCCACGAAGAAAACCCCAACGATCGGCAGCGATGGGAACATCGCAGATTCCTTGAAACGGACTGCTACGGCCACCAAAGTCCCCACCGTGAGAACCACCCCGAGGCCCCGGATGAACACTTCGATCTTGAGCGCCCCACGGCCATAGCTCATATTGAACTGTCCCCTGCCGAGGTTCGGCTTGCCGCGACTGGGGGCACGTCAAACAACGAATCAGCAACCACGTCATGGCTGGAGAGTCCGGCAATAAGATCGGATACCGCAGGGTCATCGTGGTCGAACGCTCGACC
>JBDTYK010000249.1:0-3810 GCA_040005715.1 Actinomycetota bacterium
CTTGCCTTCTGCCGGTTGGCCTCGAAGACGTCCGCTCAGATGCACCCGGACGGGGTAGGGGGCGCCGTTCGGCGCGGCCTCGAACCAGTAAGTGATGCCCAGTGCCCTCGGCTCAATCTCGGCGAGGAGTCGCCAGCTGAACGAGCTCACCTCCACCGGCGTGGAGCCGGAGGCAAGGGACAGCCGTGGCGGGCGCGTTTGCTGAGCAGTGGTCGGCGAGGTCGCCGAAGGGGTCGCCGACGAAGTGTGTGGCGGCCGCGGTGGTAGCGGCACCAGTTGCCGAGCCGCTGAGAACATGGCCTCGCCCGACCCAGGCACCTGCCCCTCGGGCGAACGCGAACCTCGTGGTCGTTCGGGCGGGCGAGCCCTGAGCGAGGAACCAACAGATGGCCGTCCCGGCGTCGCCGGTGCGCTCTTGCGTATGAAGGCACTGCCGTTGGCCCGGGGTGCTGGCCGAGAGTTGGTCACTGGGTCCTCCTCAGGGATCGGGCAAGTTGCCGAGTTTGTGGTGCTGGTGGATGGCATGGCCGGGCGCGGCGGACGCTTGGTCGTTGACCGCACAAGGTGACGGTCACCTCCCGTTCCGTGAGGGGGCAACCTTGTCCGCGTGGGTGACAGTGTCTGAACCGGCGATCCGCCGGGCACAACCCGCGCGTCAAGGCGTCCTCTCGGCTGGCCCCGTGCCCGCCGGGCATGGAGCTTCCACGCCCGGCGAGGTCACTAGGACACCGTGGCGTTGGCGTACTTGCCCGGGTCGGCACTGAAGCTCTTCGCGCATCCCTTTCCGCAGAAGTAGTACGTGTGGGCCTCGTGCTCGAGGCTGGCGGCGGCCGTGTTCGGGTCCACGCTCATCCCGCAAACGGGGTCGGTCACCTTGGGGGAATTCTCGGACATGTCGTGCTCCTTTTCTTGGTCGCGTCCGACCTCCACCACCGGGTCGGTGGCTGGTACGCGGACGTTGTCGGGGATGGCGCCGGGCTTGAAGCCGCGGAGCCGGTTGGCGTTGGTCAACGCGGACCCCGAGGAGGGCTCCGCAGATCAAGGGATGTCCGGCGACTCGACTGGCCAGGTCGGTCCTGGTGCCTAGCTCTCATGGTCATGGGCTCGCGACGCCGAAGCCCACGTGCTCGACAGCGTCGCGGATCGCGTTGGCCCCCATCGTTGTCCCACTGGTTACGAGGAGCGGCGACAGACCACCGGTGACGAGGTCCATAGCCGCGACAGTCACACCCGTGATCGCATGGACATTCTCAGGAACCGCGGCCATGCAGGACTCGCAGACCATCCCTTCGACCGCAAACAAGGCTGTTCTCATCGTCACGCCTCTCGACACGCTTTGACTGGCACTCGTGCCCGGGGTCAGCAGCAGCCTCCGCCAGGACGCTGTCCTTGGGGCGCGTCCGCGACCTCGACGTTGGAGTCGGAGTGCAACGGAGTGTCCTGAGGACTCCCCGGCTGGGAGCCCGCGGCTCCTTCCGTGTGCGATCCCGGCGGACGACGGGCTCCGTCGGACTCGTCCCGGGTGAGCGCTGCTGGCTCGTGGCCTGCCTTGGCCTGACCGCCGCAGCACCCCCCGCCATGACCGGTCTTTCCAGGCCCACGGTGCATCCCAAAGTGCATGAACGCCATACCACCGAGAGCTAGAATCAACACCCAGTTGCGGGCGAGGAAGTCCGTCATCTCCGCTACCTCTTCCCTTGTCGTTGCCCGCTGTGAGCGGGCTTCTCAAGCGGTCTGAAGAGCGTGGGGTCAGGCAGCGGGCGAAGTCGTCATGGCCATATCCATCCCCGACATGCCATCGCCCATGTGTGCGGGGTTATGGGTCCCTGAGAAACCCATCGTCCTTGCACAGGTGGAGACGTGCTGACCAAACGTGGGCCCTGGCGTGGGCGTCGCGGCGGATGCGGCGGATGCGGACAGCAAGACGGTGCCGGCCGCCACAGCGGTCGCGAAAAGAATGCGAACTGGCTTCATGATCAATGCCTTTCGTTGTTGTGAAGGGCGCAGATGCGCCGGACCCATGTGGCGGTTTCTTTCCCGCCAAGGAACCTTTGGTGTCTTCAACCCTGTCGCGGCCAAGTGTCGGTTGGAGTGAGAGAACATAGAGAAACGATGAAGAAACCGCCCGACCGCGGGCAGCCCGCCTGACAGGAGGAGGCAGGCGTGCTGCTCCAATAGCCCAGGAGGCGGTTTACTTTGGGGAGCTGACCGCAATCGCGAGGGAGCTTGCATTTGAACGCCGTCGGAGAGGCACTAGCACTGGCCGGGTCGATGACCTGGGAGATCCTGTGGGCCCTCATCCTGGGGTTCTTTCTCTCGGCCGTCGTTCAGGCGGTAGTGCGACGCGCCACAGTGATTCGGCTGATGGGCGAGAAACGACCTCGCGCCTTGGTCGCTGCCACCGGGTTCGGGATGGCGTCCTCGTCATGCTCGTATGCCGCTGTGGCGCTGGCGAGGTCGTTGTTTCGCAAGGGCGCGAACTTCACCGCGGCCATGGCCTTCGAGATCGCCTCGACCAACCTGGTCATCGAGCTCGGCGTGATCATGTTCCTGCTCCTGGGCTGGCAGTTCACCGTGGCCGAGTTCATCGGCGGGCCGATCATCATCGTGCTCGTCGCCCTGATGTTTCGGGTCGTGCTGCGCGAGCGGCTCTTGCGTGAAGCAGCCGCGCAGGCTGAGAAGGGCGTTGCCGGGTCGATGGAAGGCCACGCCGCGATGGATATGTCCATCCAGACCCAGGGCAGCTTCTGGCACCGACTCACTTCCGCGGACGGGTTCACGTCGGTGGCGCACGTGTTCGTGATGGAGTGGGCCGCTATCTGGAAAGACCTTGTCGCGGGCCTGCTGATCGCCGGGGCAATCGGCGCATGGGTACCGGATACGTTCTGGCAGGGGCTGTTCCTGGATGGGCATCCGGTGCTCGCCGCGATCTGGGGCCCGCTGATCGGCCCGATCGTCGCCATACTCAGCTTCGTGTGCTCGATCGGCAACGTGCCCCTGGCTGTGGTGCTGTGGAGCGGAGGAATCAGCTTCGGCGGGGTGATCTCGTTCATCTTCGCCGACCTGCTGATCCTGCCGATCCTCAACATCTACCGCAAGTACTACGGCCTGAAGATGACCGCCGTAATCACCGGCGTGTTCTACCTCGCCATGGTTGCCGCCGGATATGCCGTGGAGCTGATCTTCGGCCTCACCGGTCTGACCCCCGACCCCAACAGCGCCCAGATGCCCGACGAGGGCATCACCTGGAACTACACCACCTGGCTCAACATCGCTTTCCTGATCCTTGCCGCACTGCTGACTTTGCGGTTCTTCCGCACCGGGGGCCGCCAGATGCTCGCGATGATGGGCGGGGCGCCGACCAGCGACACCCAACACGGCGGGCCACACACTGCGGCGTGACGAAGCCCGGCTTCTTCATCGTTTCTACATGGTTTCTCGCCCAGACCGCTGCATCTCTGCGCAAAGGTGGACTTATGCCCGATCAACCGGGCAAGTCAAGCAAAGGAGTTCATCATGATGGGCTGGAATAACGGCGGCGGAATGGGTTCGCTCGGATGGCTTGGTATGGGCGTGTTCTGGCTCATCCTGCTCGGGCTGATCGTGTGGCTTGTCGTGCGGTTGCTGCCCGGCAGCGGCAGCGACAACAGCACGGCCCGAATCGACGGTGACTCGGCACTGGATATCCTCGACCGCCGACTGGCCAACGGGGACTTGGATCTGCCCTCCTGGCAGGCCCAGCGGGCCGCTCTTCGGGGCGTTCAGGACGTCAAGAAATGAGTACCCCCAGACGTCCCCTGTTGGTTGGGG
>JBDTYK010000250.1:0-3790 GCA_040005715.1 Actinomycetota bacterium
GAGGGTGATGTCGACGGCGGCAACGTTCTGCTCGAGCCACTTGACCCGCTTGGTGCCCGGGATCGGCGCGATGCTGATGCCCAGCCTTGCCGCCTGGCCGTGAACCCAGGCGAGTGCGACCTGCGCCGAGGTGACGCCCTTTGCCTCGGCGACCTGCTCAAGGGCATCCGCGATCGACCGGTTGGCCTCTCCGGCCGCACCGACAAAGCGGGGGTTGTGGCCACGGAAGTCCTTGTCGCCCAGTGAGCCGGGCTCCAGCGTTCCCGTCAGAAAGCCTCGGCCCAGCGGTGAGTAGGGCACGAGCCCGACACCGAGCTCCCGGAGTGCATCCAGAACCGTGGTCTCGGGCTCGCGGGTCCACAGGGAGTACTCGGACTGGACCGCGGTGATGGGGTGTACGGCGTGGGCGCGACGAAGCAGCTCGCTGTTGACCTCGGACAGCCCGAGGTGGCGGACCTTTCCGGCCTGCACCAGCTCGGCCATCGCCGCGACGGTCTCCTCGATCTCCGCATTCTGCGGCGGACGGTGAAGGTAGTAGAGATCGATGACCTCGACTCCGAGACGAAGCAGCGACGCGTCGCAGGCCGCATGAACATACGGCGCGTCCCCGCGAATCCCGCGCGCGGCGTCGCCTGAGCTGCGGTCGATGCCGAACTTCGTTGCCAGCTGGACATTTTCGCGGCGATCGTGGATCGCTCGCCCAACGAGGACCTCGTTGTGACCCGAGCCGTAGACATCTGCGGTGTCGATCAACGTGACGCCGAGGTCGATGGCGCGACGGATCGTGGCTATCGACTCGTCCCAGTCGGCCCGGCCATAGAACTCGCTCATGCCCATGCATCCCAGGCCTTGGGCCGATACCTCAAGGCCGTTGCCGCCTCCGAGGGTGATCCGCATCATGTCCTCAGCTCCGCTCTGCCGCCGCATGGGGACTCAAAAGATAAAACAGGCTGGCGTCGTGCGCCAGCATCCGGTGCGCCTGGCGCGCGTGTGACGCGTGATACCTGAGTGCCTTTCCCGTAGCCTTGCCAGCGTGGCCACTCGTACGTCTTCCCCAGCCGCGCGTCCGAAGTCGACCGGACGCGGCAGTCCTGCGCGCTCAGGCGCCGGACGCAACGGCCGTGCGGCCCCACGCAAACCTGCAGCTCGATCGTCCAGGGCCAGAAGGAGTGGCCCGCCCTGGCCGTTGAGGGCGGTCCGCGGCACCTGGATGGGAGTGGCCCACGTTGTCGGTGGGACCGTCCGCCGGATCGGACGCAGTGCCAGCGAGCTGGAGCCCGAACACCGTCGTGACGGCCTCGGCTTCTTCCTGCTGGGGCTCGCGGTTGTGGTCGCCGCCAGCGAGTGGTGGGGGCTCAAGGGCATCGCTGGCGATGTCATCCACACCGTTGTCGCGGGGACCCTCGGCCGGGTTGCCTATGCTCTCCCGATCGCTCTGCTGCTGTTCGGTATCCGACTCTTGCGTGCGCCCGGGGACCAGGCCTCGACCAACCGCCTGACCATCGGTACGACGGCGATGACCTTGGCCGCAGCCGGCCTGGTCCACATCTCGGCCGGGCTGCCCAGCCCCCCCGACGGTGCTCTCCAGATGCGTGACGCAGGTGGCATGATCGGGTTTCTGGCCTCGAGCCCGATAGTTGCGCTCGTCAAGACCTGGGGGGCCGTCCCCCTGTTGCTGATGCTGGGGTGCTTCGGCGTCCTCGTCATCACGGCCACACCCGTCCACATGATCCCTGCCCGCGTGGGCGAGCTGCGCGACGGCTTGCTACGCCGAAAGCCGCAGACCCCGCCTGCTGTTGGTGACTCAGATGCCGCCGCAGACCAAGCCAAGGGCAAGGGACGTCTGCGGCCCGGACCGCTGGGCGACGGACCCTACGACGGTGATGAGGCGTTTCGCCAGGCCGCCATCGTGGCCGGCGCAAAGGCGGCGGCTGCGGCCTTCCGGCCCGGCGAGAAGCGCCCAACAGCCGGGGTCCTGCCGCCCGGCGACTCCAGCGCGACGCCCAGCGGACGAGGTGTCCCAGCGGTCCGTGCGACCCTCGAGCCACCGCCGACCACGCCGATGCCTCAGCGGGTCGAACAGCTCGCGCTCGACGGGGACATCACCTATACGCTGCCGGACAACGCGCTGCTCGAAGCCGGTCGCCCCCACAAGCTTCGTAGTGCCGCCAACGACCATGTGGTCGAGGTCCTGACCGGCGTGCTCGACCAGTTCGAGATCGACGCCCAGGTCACCGGCTTCAGCCGAGGTCCGACGGTCACGCGTTACGAGATCGAGCTCGGCTCCGGCACCAAGGTCGAACGGGTCACCGCACTTTCCAAGAACATCGCCTATGCCGTTGCCTCGGCTGACGTCCGGATCCTGAGCCCGATTCCCGGCAAGTCCGCGATCGGCATCGAGATCCCCAACGCGGACCGCGAGAAGGTCAGCCTCGGCGACGTCCTGCGAAGCCAGGCTGCGCGGGGCAACGAGCACCCGATGGTGGTCGGTGTCGGCAAGGACGTCGAGGGCGGCTACGTCATCGCCAACCTCGCCAAGATGCCGCACCTGCTGGTGGCAGGGGCCACCGGCTCCGGCAAGTCGAGCTTCGTCAACTCCATGATCACCTCGATCCTGATGCGCTCTACGCCCGATGAGGTGCGCATGATCCTGGTGGATCCCAAGCGGGTCGAGCTGACCGGCTACGAGGGGATCCCGCACCTCATCACGCCGATCATCACCAGCCCGAAGAAGGCCGCCGAGGCACTGCAGTGGGTGGTCAAGGAGATGGAGACCCGCTACGACGACCTGGCCACCTTCGGGTTCAAGCACGTCGACGACTTCAACAAGGCGGTCAAGGCCGGCAAGATCAAGCCGTTGCCAGGTTCTGAGCGGCTCATCCACCCATACCCCTACCTGCTGATCATCGTCGACGAGCTGGCCGACCTGATGATGGTGGCGCCCCGGGACGTCGAGGAGTCGATCGTCCGCATCACCCAGCTCGCCCGGGCTGCCGGGATCCACCTTGTGCTGGCCACGCAGCGTCCCTCGGTTGACGTCGTCACTGGTCTGATCAAGGCCAACGTCCCGTCCCGGATGGCGTTCGCGACCTCGTCACTGACCGACTCCCGGGTGGTCATGGACCAGGCCGGCGCCGAGAAGCTGATCGGGCAGGGTGATGCGCTCTTCCTGCCGATGGGCTCATCCAAACCCATGCGGGTGCAGGGTGCCTGGGTCACCGAGAGCGAGATCCAGGCGGTCGTCAAGCACGTCAAGGGCCAGCTCCAGCCCACCTATCGCGACGACGTCCTTCAGGTGGCGTCCAAGAAGGTGGTCGAGGACGACATCGGCAATGACCTGGACCTCCTCCTGCAGGCCACCGAGCTGATCATCACCACCCAGTTCGGCTCGACCTCGATGCTCCAGCGCAAGCTGCGCGTCGGCTTCGCCAAGGCCGGCCGGTTGATGGACCTGCTGGAGTCTCGTGGTGTCGTGGGTCCCTCGGAGGGCTCCAAGGCCCGAGACGTCCTGGTCAAGTCGGACGACCTGCCGACCACACTGGCGCTGATGCGCGGCGAGGACGTCCCCGACGACGACCCCATCTATGACGGGGAGGCCACGCCGGTTGCTGATCACGCTCACGCGGATGACCCTCTGCGCGGGCCGGTTGCCAATCCGCCGCTGGGCGGTCCGACTCGTGACTCGCCGGCACCCGAGGGCTACGAGGGGACTGAGGTCGACGAGGGGACTGAGGTCGACGGTGACGAGGACGCCTGGTCCCTCACCCGGAACGGTCAGCGCGACTTCTGA
>JBDTYK010000251.1:0-3771 GCA_040005715.1 Actinomycetota bacterium
GCATCACGATGTAACAGTCCGAGAAGGTCCGCACCACCCGGCAGACCTCGACGCCATCGATCACCGGCAGCCCCAGATCCAGCACCATCACGTCGGGATCAACCTCGTGGGCCAGGTCAATGGCCGCCTGCCCGTCCTGGGCTATTGACACCTCGAAGCCGTCGCGGGTCAGGTAGGAACCCACGAGGTCGGCTAGCGCCTGCTCGTCGTCCACCACCAGCACGCGTAGCCCGCTGGGCGGTGTCGGCCTGGGAACTGACCGATCTGACCCTTGGCTCATGGTCCCAGTGTGAGCGACTCTCCGGAAGGAACCGGCGTGGGGGCGGTCTCGACCATGTCCCGTTTGGGACCTTCAGCAAACCTTCATGGAATTGCGGCGATGACCTTCGTTGGCCCGGCGCACCTTGGAGGCATGAGTGAAGTTGAGACGGTCCCCGGTAACGGGCGGCAAGGCACGGCCCCGACCGATCGTGATCCCGTGAAGCCCATGGTCCCTGCCCCGGTGATGGTCACGGTCATAGAGGCTCCCGCGGGCTCGTTGAGAGTCACGGCGGCGCGGTCACCAAGAAGCGACACCCCCGCACGGGGGTACGAGATGCGAACAGAGCCAAGTGGAGCGAGGAAATGAGCAGAACCAAGGAAATGAGCAGAAAAGGACAGCGCGACAGCGCGCGGACCTCTCGACTTGAGGCGGTCCGCAAGGAGCAACGCCAGAGCGCACGCCGGCGCAAGGGTCTTATCGCGGGCGCCTCGGTCGCTGTGGTCGCTCTGGTAAGCGGTGGGGTCTGGGGGGTCATCGGTGACAGCGGCTCAGGCTCCGGGTCGTCCGCGCAGGGCCAAGTCGTGCTGACCGGTCTGCAGACCTACCCCGGTCTGCCGCGCGAGCATGTGATCGGCGTTGTGGCCTACCCCCAGACCCCTCCCGTAGGCGGCAATCACGCGGCCACCTGGCAGAACTGCGGCGTATACAACGCGCCAGTGCCTGACGAGAACGCGGTTCACTCCCTTGAACATGGCGCGATGTGGATCACCTATCGCCCCGACCTGCCCGTCACCGAGATCGCCACGATCGTTGGCGACACGTCGGGGCAGTCATATGCACTTGTCAGTCCATACCCCGGGCGACCGTCTCCCATCGTCGCGTCCGCATGGGGAGTCCAACTGAAGCTCACCTCCGCCAGCGACCCCCGTCTGAAATCCTTTATCGAAACGTACAAGTCGGGCAGCCGCGCACCCGAACCCGGCGGCGAATGCACAGGAGGGACCGGCAGCCCGAAGGTATGACCATGTTTGAGGCTGGCCGTTCGTCGCACATGGGCGTTACGGATAGACAGCGCAGTCTGGCGCAAAAGTGCGCCTCACCTGGCCGGGTCTCGGGCGAGGCTGCACGCACCGCCACGCGGACACCTTCTGGGGCGATAAGCGGATAACCGCATCGCAGGTCGACGTGGCACGAAGAGAGCGATCGTCGCGGTGGGCCGGATCGGTCAGACGATCCGGCGGCCCTCGTCCCGCCGGCGCCAGCGCCAGCGTCAGCGTCCTGGCTCCTGTCCTCCGCGCCTGCGAATCACCTCGGAAGGTCGCCGACATTGAACCGTATCGCCGCCCGGCTCGTATCAATGGCAGTGGCACACCTCGGAGGTTTCCAGTGACCAATTCATCGCACCCTGCAGCGGCGCGCGTCGTGACCGCCGCGGTGGTTGCTCTCTTGCTTGGCGCCTGCGGCGGCACCACCACCGGCAGTACCACGGCCACCACGTCGCCAGCCGCGGCCGCTACAACCTCATCAGCCGCGCCCGTGGGCACCAGCGTCGGTGTGATCGAAAGTGAGTTCTCGATCACCCTGGACGCGACGAGCTTCACGGCGGGGACCTACACCTTCACGGTCAAGAACAAGGGTTCGTTTGCGCACAACCTGACCATCGAGGGTCCTGGGGTCGACAAGGTGGCCACACCGACACTGCCGGGCGGACAATCAGGCTCAGTCACGGTCTCACTACAAAAGGGGTCATACGAGCTGTGGTGCTCCGTGGACAGCCATAAGGACAAGGGCATGGACATGAAGATCACGGTCGGCTGACTCGCCATGTCTCGCCCCGTGCCCAAAACGCCTGGTGCGTCCCGCGGGCGAACTCTTGGCCCCGGATCAACCACTGAGGGCCGGACCGCCCCGCCTCGCACGGCTTCCAGAGCCACCTACAGGCTGCTGACCTTTGTGGTTGCTTCCGGACTCGCCATAGACGCCTACGTTCACTGGCACCTTGCCCCGGGTTTTGACGGCATCCGGGGCGCCGCCAGCCCACACATCAGCCAAGGAGAGCTGTTCCGACTCGAGTCGGTCCTGGCCCTGACTGCGATGCTGTTGGTGCTGCGGACCCACCACCGCAATGGGGCGGTGGTGGCCTTCCTGATCGCGGCTGGTGGCTTGGGTGCGGTACTGCTCTATGGCCATTTCGACATCGGCGGGTTCGGTCCCGTGCCTGACATGTACGAGCCCATCTGGTACCCCGAGAAGACCATCAGCGCCATCGCCGAGGCGGTCGCTGCCCTGGGGTCGCTCTGTCTGCTCTGGCTGGCGTCCCTGAACTCAAACGCCGACTCATGACCCAGGGGTGCAGAAAAGGTGAGTGGCGGCCCTCCCGAAAGGAGGACCGCCATCCTGCAGGCCTGTGACCTGCACTTACGGCGCGCCGTGAGGGAATTGAACCCCCAACCCGCTGATTCTGACTACCCATCTGTGCGCATTTGTCGCATGTTGTGGAAACAACTGTGCCGCAACGAGATCCCGCGAGTCTCACCACCGGACGACTGTCGTCAGTTGTCGTTGCCTGTGGCCAAAAGATGTGGCGAAAAGTGTGTCTGTGGCGACTACCCACACGCCCGGAACGGGGGCGACCGGTAGTGCTGGACTGTTCGTATGCGGTCCGATTCGTGGTTGGCGCTGCGGGGGAGGCAAACGAGCAGCTCTCCCTGGCGGGCTTCTCTCTTGTACGTCCACACTGGCGAACCGCCGCCGGTTCGGCAGTGTCGGGATTCGCTCCCAAGTTGCCGATGAGCGGAAGCCGCCCTTTTCGGGATATGCCAGTGATCGACCTGCTGCGCGTGGCCGCTAGTTATCCTCAAATTTGATGGCTGGGGAACTGTCGTCGGCAGATGTCTTCATTGCGACGACGATCGGCGTACCTCCCAGAACAGGTATCTCAACCTCCTGGGTGACCCGCTGGGGGACACCGAGGATCCACCAGTACGTCAACAGCACACCCAGTAAGCACAAGCTGGCCGCGCTGCTGGCCAAGATTGTCGCGCCAATACCCCGGATCGTGTCTCCACCCGTCATGTTCTCCACATCGGTCAGCGACTGGGAGAAGGCGAGTCCCAGGAAAGCCACCCCGGCATAGCCCAGGGCCACCACCCCAGCTAGCACTGCGAGGCCTACAAGCTCCCCCTGGAATTCGGCAAATCGACTCGTAGGGGTCTCCCAGAGAGTGGTACCGGCCGCGCCCAGCGGGGGTCGATGGATCATCACGAAACAGCCGCAGATCAGGAGCATCGCCAGCGGCAGCATGTAGGGGCCGATTCCGCCAAGCATCAGACGATACGCTGTGCGCTCCCACATGCCACTTCGATCCGTGGCAAAGGTCCCCATGGAGCTGAGAGTGGACCAGATGTTGTAGATCACAGCCGCTAGCACGCCGACAGCTGCCAGCAAAAGGACGCGGATCGACCACCCCCTGGCCTTGAGCAGCGCGGCGACCTTGCCACTCGACAATC
>JBDTYK010000252.1:0-3719 GCA_040005715.1 Actinomycetota bacterium
CCACGAGGGTCGCCATGCCTTTCACCTGGTGCAGCCGGCCCACGGTGATGGCAAGAGGCAAACCCCTCCGAGCCCTCGGAAGCGAGCGGAGCAGGGCGTCGAGCTCGTCGAATGCCAGTGTGGCGCTCGGGCTGACGTGGGCCACGGAGGCGCCGGTGACGGGTGCGGTAGTTTCCACCTCGACATCGGCGGACGCTCGCGCCTCAGCGCAGGATCGCTCGATCACGGTGAGGTCGATCCCTTCCGCAAGGACGGAATGCCCGTCGGGGTCTGCTGCGATGTCGAGATCCAGGAGTCTGCTCATGTCACGTTGCAACTCCTGCCGGGGGAACAACACGATGTGCGCGGCATCTGCGGCGATGCGGTGCACGAGGCGTGCGCGAAGCCAGAAATGCTCTCGTGTGTCGACGGTACCGAAGCTCTCGCGAGTCAGTGCGCCGGAGGTGTCGAGCGTGTCGATAACCGCGTGGGGGTCCGGTGCCACGGTGAACACGATCGGTATGCCCCGTTCGCGGGCGACCGTGGCGGCCGCCAGGGAACCAACGTCGGCCATCCGAAGATGGATCGCATGGATCGGCCCGGCCGCGCGCAGGACCCGGCGGATGCCGCGCTGGGCGGCGATCCGTCGGGGCCAGGCCTCGACAGCGGGGACAGGGTCGCCCAGGAAGGGAACCGGCGCAAAGGCATGCCCAACCTCGTCAGAGCCGACCGACGCGAGGGATGAGAGTGCTTCGGCATGGCTTCCGCGGGACATCGTCACGACGCGGTTGACCTGCGCCGGCCCGTCGGCTCGGACGCTCTCCCCGGCCGTCTGGCTTTCCGAGACGAGCGCGTCGCCAAGGCGCACCAGCAGGGTCGCGATGCCGCCGTTGTCTCCGGCACCGACCTGCGAGAGCTCCCGGTCGATGTCGGCGTGCAGAAAGACCTGCGCGATCGCCGACCCCCGGCTCCACGGAGCGTGCGGATACGGCTGGGCGGTCAGGTCGAAGAGGGCCAGACCGGCCACGTCGGCAAGCGCGCCAGTTCCGCGCGCAAGGTCCGTCACGACGGACATGATCGCCTCACTCGGCCGGCGGTCGCCCAGGGCCTCGATCGCCGCGGCGCGCGCGGCGTCGCCCTCGTGCGGATCGACTGCAACGCAACGCAGGAGCTGCTCGGGGATCCGTCCGGGCGCGCGTCCGACGGTTTCGACGAGGCGGGCCCTGGCGTCCGGATCCGCGACCCGCTTCAGGGCAGTTTCGAGAAAGAGGGTGACCTGCTCAGGCGCGGTCAGACCCCACCGCTCCAGGGTGCGTTGGGCGAGCATCCCGGGGAATCCGCCGTCCGCGACCATCCTGACCAGATCGGGGGTGCCGTCCCGCTGTGGTGGGCGAGCGCCGAGCGCCCAGGCTGCGTGCTCCCGGAGGAACAGCGAGTCGTGCCTGAGCAGGGCGATGAGCACCTCATCGGCAGATTGACCGACCACGTGGCCGAGGGCGTGGACCGCGGCGATGGCACTGAGCTGGTCGGCGGAGTCCGTCGCCGCAGCCAGGATGCGCACCGTCCTCGAGCTGCCATCCCGGCTCGCAGCGGTGGTCAGGCGGTCGGCGCGTCGTATGCCATCGAGGATTGATGCTGCCTGCCACACCTCGTCGAGAGCTGTCTGGATCCCCACGGCTTCTCCCCTTTGCGGAAGTGGATCTCTAATGGCTGGGTCGAACCTGGCTGGGTCGAACCTGGCTGGGTCGAACTTGGCTGAGTCGAACCTGTAAGGCGTCACTGAACCCGCCCGCCTTGTCGGCGTCGCGTCGATCACCAGCCGAGGGTCCCGGGTCCCCCCTTGAACGGGCCCACCACCCGTGAGGTGATCCAGCCCCCATAGAAGCCGCCCTCCTGGGGGGTCACGTGCTCACCGTTGACCTCGCAGCTGTCCATCGCGCCGGGGTAGAGGGCCACCTTGTCGCGGAGCTGCTCGTAGCCGGGCCACGGTTCGGGGTAGAACCAGGCGGCACGTCGCGCGACGGCGTCGCCCACAATCAGGTCGAGGTATCTCCCCCTCCCCTTGAACTCGCACACCGAGGAGCCGGGTGCCTGGACGAGCACCCCCTCGACGAAGGCCGCGCGCGGGATGTAGCACACGGGCGGATGGCTCGTCTCGAGGACTCTGACAGCGTCACGGCTGTCCGCGACGACCTGCCCCCCGAACCGGATGACCACGTGCTCAGAGCTCGGCTCGACCCGGGGCGGGCGAGGGAAGTCCCAGACGGACTCCAGACCGGGGCCGGGGACGATCCGCATGGCCGGCGTGGCAGCGGGACGAGGTCCCATCGCGTGACGTGCCATCTCTCAGCCCCGTCCGGGCAGCGGGAGCCCGCGGCGGGAGCGGCGGGAGCGGAAGGAGCCGCACGGCGTAGCGGGGACCGGCTCCGCGACCTGATGCCCACGTTTGGCGATGTTCATAGCCTTCCCTTCGGGAAAGGTTAGTCGAATGTTTGTATAAGGTCTGTCGTATCTCAAACACCTTCGAGTGCGAGCAATATTCCGGAGCGCCCAGATCGCTATGAGTTATCGCGCGGAACTTCGATCCGAAAGCTCTGGAGGCAAAACCCAAGGTTCCGCTGTCGTGGACTCGAGGACAGGTTTGCTGGCATGTGGCTTCTCGCCGCGACCACTGGAATGCGACGCTCAGAGCTCGCAGGCGTGCGCCGACAGATGCTCGACCTGGACACTGGGCACCTTCGAGTAGGGGGCGCCAGAGTCGTCGTGGCTGGACGAGCGCAGGAATCCGATGGCAAATCAGCAGCCGGCCGGCGTGTAATTCCCCTGGACTGGTGAACGAGTTTGGGCGGCCCCTACACCGGGACACCATCACGACACGCTTCAGTCGCCTCGTCGACCTCGCGGGAGTCCCCCGTATTCGCCTTCACGACGTTCGCCACACCTACGCGACCCTGGCCCTGGACGAAGGCGTCGATCCCAAGACGCTGAGCGACCGCATCGGTCATGCCAACACCTCGGTGACGCTGCAGATCTACACGCACGGATCACACGGCAGAGACGAGGTCATGGCCCAAGCGCTGGACGACCTGATCCGCTCAGCAATGACCCCAGACGGCCCTCGGGAACTCCCCATGGTCAGAAATTGGTCAGAAATTGGTCAGAAACCACGCCGGCGACGACTCTAGGACCGCCACAAACGCGGAGTCGACGGAAACCTGACATCCCCCGCGCCGTCCATCCGACGCCAAACGCGTGCGCATACCTGCAGGTCAGCGACCTACACAGCAGAAGGCCCGGACCGGTAGGTCTCTGTCCCGTGGCGTCTTGGTCACGGATCTGGTCACGGTCGCAGCGGTGGATGGCCCAATAAGGGGTCTGGCTCCGCAGGCGCATGCGCTATCACGGGTGGCCGCCGACCTTCATCGGGAGGTGTCGTCGTTCAGTTCGGCGACTTCTCGGTAGTCCGTTGGCACATCGACCACATCTGTGATCGGTTCGTAGCCGGGATCAAGGCGGATGAGGTCCCATTCGTTGATCCAGGCCCGCACGTACTGGCGCATCCTAGTCGCGCCGAGCTGCTCGAGACCCGCAACGTCCGGCGGCTCCCAGTCATAGGCGCCCGCGTGCAGCCGACGCAGGGTTCGGTAGGCGCGGTCCAGCTCAGCCTCGTCGGGTGGCACCAGGTGTATGACGTCTCGCTCGATGTGCCGCATCCCCTTCTCCGCGAGGGCGGCCGTCTC
>JBDTYK010000253.1:0-3711 GCA_040005715.1 Actinomycetota bacterium
CTGCTGGCTCTGCTGGTGATGTGGTGTTGGGTGTCTCGACCGCTGCTGGTGTTGCTCCGGAGGTGGCCACGCAGCTGCTGCTGGTGTTGGGCGCGGCCGGTCCCGGCGGGTTGTCGGGCGTCAGCGGTGACCAGAGCCTGCTGGTCGTTGAGGCCGCCGAGGCGGTGAAGGCGTGGGCTGACTCGGTGGCCCAGGAGGCGACCGCGGTGATGGTCACCGAGCTGGAGTCCGACTTCACCCACCTCGTTCCCGAGAGTCTGAGCTCGCGGGCCTGGCGGATCTTCTTTCGCTCATGTCGATCCGCCGCGGCCCGGGAGATCCAGGTCGCCACCGGCCTGGCGATCACCCAGTGCCAGCGCCGGGTGTGGCTGAGCGCCTGTGAGCCCGAGCGGGTCGGGCCGGTACGTGAGGCGATGAGGCTGGGGCGGGTCACCCTGGCCCGGGCCATGACCTTGGCTGAGGCCACCAAAGACCTGGACGCGCTGACGGCCGCCGCGATCGCCACCCGGGTGCTGGCACCGCTGACCGGCCCCGACGGTGCCCCCCTGCCTGGGGTCGCGGCCCTCTCGGAGGCCACGTTCGGGGCCCGCCTGCACCGGCAGCTGGTGTTGGCCCACGGGCAGGTAGGTGAGGCTGAGCGCAGCCATGAGCAGGCCGTCAAGGGCCGCCGGCTCTGGATTGAACCCGGCCGTGATGGGACCGGGCTGATGCTGTTCAGCGGCGACGGGCCGCGGGTGGCCGCCGCGCACCGCCGGGTCGACAAGATCGCCCGCCGGCTACGCACCTGCGGGGACCTCCGGACCCTTGACCAGCTGCGGGCCGACGTGGCCACCGACCTGCTCCTGGCGGGGTGGATCCCTGGCGACCCGACCTTCGCCCGCCTGGGCGAGCCCCCCGCAGCGAGCGTCCAGCTGACCGTCTCGTTGCCCACCCTGCTGGGCATCGACCATGGCGTCGGGCACATCACCGGTTGGGGCGACGTGCCCTGGCGCCAGGCCCGGGCCCTGGCACTGGCGTCCGGCTCGATCTGGAAACGGGTGGTCACCGACCCGCTCACCGGTCGGGCCATCGAAGTCTCCGCAAACACCTACAAGGTCCCGGCGGCGATGGCCGAACAGCTTGCCGTCCGCGACCGCACCTGCCGCGCCCCTGGCTGTGAGATCCCTGCCGAGCGCTGCGACCACGACCACACCCGGGAGTGGAAACCCGACGGCGGCGGCGGACCCACCGCCGAGACCAACTTGGCCGACCTCCACCGAGGCCACCACAACCTCAAGACCGCGGGCTTCTGGGACTCCCAGCAGTCACCGGATGGAACTCTCAGCTGGACCACGGCCACCGGGCGCAGCCTGATCACCTACCCCTACATCTACGACCACCCCGACAACGTCCCGGTTCAGGGCTCAGCGCTGGAGGCACACCTGGGCCGCCGACTCACCAAGGTCATCAACCCCGAGATCCCCCTGCCCGGACATCTGAGCATCTTCGAGCAGATCGCCTGGGCCAAAGCCCTGGCCCCCGTGACACCGCAAGCTTGCCAACACGCCAACTCCGGTCCCGCACCCAGCCCGAGTCAGCTCGCGACCGCAATCCAAACCACAAATACCGCAAGCTCAGCACCGTCCGCGCCTGCCACCGGCGAATACCCTCCACCCCCGTTCTGACGCCCGGAGCCGTCACCGGCGGATAGCAACGTGGACTTGGGCGCTCTAATGTGAGGGGCATGACCCCGGACCTGCTGGCCGATCCCGAAACCGACCGCACGGCAACGTATGCAGTCGACCCAGGGCTCGCCCGCCGTCTCACCGCCCGCGTGGTGTGTGCGCCCCGACCCGCGAGGTTCCTGACCCACACACCCATGACCGGTGCGCCACTCGCATCGTTGCCGCAGTCGACCGCGTCGGACGTCAAGGTGGCCTACGCAGCCGCCCGGGCCGCTCAACGCTCATGGGCACGAATGCCGGTGGCCCGCCGCGCACGGATCTTCCTGCGGTTCCACGACCTGGTGCTCCAGCAGCAGGTCCAGCTGCTCGACCTCATTCAGCTGGAGTCGGGTAAGGCCAGGGTGCACGGCTTCGAGGAGGTGGCGGACACCGCGATCGTCAGCCTTCACTACGCGCGTCGTGCTGATCGCTACCTGCGTCCTCGCCGCCGTCAGGGAGCATTCCCATTGCTCAGCCAGGCTGTTGAGCTGCGCCACCCCAAAGGGGTCGTTGGCATCGTGGCCCCCTGGAACTACCCGTTGTCGATGTCGATCACCGATGCGATCCCCGCGCTTCTGGCCGGCAACGCGGTGGTACTCCGGCCGGACAACCAGAGTGCCCTCACGGCGCTGGCTGCCGTCGCCATGCTCGACGAGGCGGGGCTACCTGAGGGCGTGATGCAAGTCGTGCTTGGCGACGGCCCAACCATCGGTAGCGCGGTGCTCGAGCTCGCGGACTACGTCTGCTTCACCGGGTCGACGGCGACGGGGCGTTCGGTGGCCGAGAAGGCGGCCAGTCGACTGGTTGGCGCCTCGCTCGAGCTCGGTGGCAAGAACGCCATGTACGTGGCCGAGGACGCCGATATGTCCAAGGCGGTCTCAGGGGCAGTCAGAGGCTGCTTCTCATCTGCGGGCCAGCTCTGCGTGTCGATCGAGCGGCTGTACCTGCACGAGAGGATCGCCGACGAGTTCCTGGCTTCCTTCGTCGCTGCGGTCAGGGCCCTGCGTCTGTCGCCGGAGCTGACCTTCGACGTTGATATGGGCTCGCTCGCTTCGGCAGCCCAGCTCGAGCGGGTCATCGGACACGTCGAGGACGCCCGCTCGAAGGGGGCCCTGGTCCTGGCGGGCGGACGTGCGCGACCGGACATCGGACCCTATTTCTACGAACCGACCATTCTTGCCGAGGTCACCGCGGCGATGGCGTGCCGTGACGACGAGACTTTTGGGCCCGTCGTCTCCGTCGCCCGGGTTGGCAGCGACGACGAAGCCATCCGGCGGGCCAACGACAGCGACTACGGCCTGAACGCCTCGGTTTGGACGCGCGACGTGGCTCGCGGCCGGCGGATTGCCAGGTCCATCAAGGCGGGCACGGTCAACATCAACGACGGCTACGCGGCTGCGTGGGGCAGCGTGGGAGCGCCGATGGGAGGCATGAAGAGCTCGGGGCTCGCCCGGCGACACGGGATCGAAGGCATCACCAAGTTCACCGAGAGCCAGAACATCACCGCTCAGCACGTCCTGGGGTTCGCCGCACCCTTCGGGCTCTCCGACCAGCAGTGGGCCACGATGCTCACTGGGGCGCTCAGGACCATGAAGCGGCTGGGTGTGCGGTGACGGTTGTGCGCACCTCGTATGACTATGACGTGGTCGTTGTCGGTTCCGGCTTTGGTGGCTCGGTCGCAGCGCTACGCCTGACCGAGAAGGGCTATCGCGTCCACGTCATCGAGTCCGGGCGCCGGTTCGCCGACGAGGACTTCGCGAGGACGTCCTGGGACCTACGTCGATACCTATGGGCGCCCCGCCTGAAATGCTTTGGCGTACAACGGATCCATCGCTTGCCCAACGTGATGATCCTCGCAGGTGCTGGCGTGGGGGGCGGTAGCCTCAACTACGCCAACACCCTCTATGTGCCACCGACCGAGTTCTTCCAGGACCCGCAATGGGCCGGGATCGCCGACTGGCAGGCCGAGCTCGCGCCGCATTATGAGACGGCGTCCCGGATGCTGGGC
>JBDTYK010000254.1:0-3703 GCA_040005715.1 Actinomycetota bacterium
GTGGCGTCAAGGCGTCGAACCAGCGGCTCGGTCGGCGCGCCACGGAACACCACGAAGCCGACCCCCTGTGCGGCGAGGGCGTCCCTGGCCGCGTTGGCCGAGGCCGAGTCACGCTCGCTGACCGCGATCTTGACAGCGGTAGCCAGCAGCGGGCTCGGTGGGGGGACCGGAGCAGTGAGGTCGCGAACCACCATGCCGGGCTCGTTGCCCACCAGCCGGTAGCCGATCGTGCCGGCGTCGGTGGTCATCTCGAGAAGCCTGCTGCCCAGTGGGCCCTCGGCCTGATCCGCAGCAACAGCAGGCATGCCCGGCAAGGTCCTGGTCAACGTGCCGCCGACCGTGAGCCATCCGGCCGCCGCGGTGCTGGCCACGACTCCAAGGACAGCGGCCAGCACGACCGGGGTGACCAAGATCTGGCGCCAGCCGAAGCCGGAGCGGGCGAGCCGGCCCGACAGCCCATCCAGGCCAAGAACCGCGGCCGCGATCAGAGCCAGGGCGGCAAGGTCGAGCCCTGTGCCGGCCCACACGGTGATCGGGCTACCGGCGCCGGCAAGGCCTTCGGGGACGTGGCCGACGACCACGTGAGGTGAGGCCAGTCCCAGAGCCAGACCGGTCACCGACAGGAAGGCCAGCAGCGTCATTGCTCGCGACGCGCTCCCGCGGCGGATCAGCGCAACCACGCCGGCCACCACGATCGGGGCCGAGAGCAGGACGGGATAGGAACCGGGGCCGCCCGGGTGCAGCAGCGCGAGCCGCCACGGCAGGGCAGCCACACCGTCCCCGACGGTCAGACCAGGCCCGGTCAGCAACAGCCGCGGGTCATTGACCAGCTGCAGGATCCAGGGCCCCATCAAACCTGCCGGCACCAACAGGAGTACCACGGCGCGGAGCCGGGCAGCGCCACGGCCGAAGACGAGAAGCAGGAACGCCGTGACGGCACCGATCGCAGCCAGGGAAGGGCTGAAGGCCCCGGTGAGGGCAAGCGCCAGTGCGGACCCGAAGGTGAGCGCAACGCTGGTGGATCGCCTTGCGGCACAGACGAATCCGGCAACGACAAGGGGCAGTAGGATGTGCGCGACCACCCCGCCGAGACGTCCACCGGCCTGTGCGCTGGTCAGAGTCCCCAGAGACGCCCATGCCAACGCCGCCCACGCGCGCGGCCACTGGGCTCGAGTCACGACCCGGCCGCCCAGGTAGGCAGTCCAGGCGGACAACGGGATGGCTGCGACCAGGATCAGGGCGATCAAGGTGCCGACCGGAGATGCAGGGACAGCGACCAGGGGCAGGTGCTCGACGACCCAGGCCCCCGCGGCCAGGACAGGGAGGTAGGGAGCCTGCTCGAGGGAGTTGCCCAGTCCTGCTCCATGCCATCCGTCAAGCCACCCGTGAAAGAGACTGGAGGCGTTGGCACTGATGGGCAGGAGCTCGCCGCCGGCGAAACCCAGGCCGTCGCCGGAGAACAGCCCCGCAAGCAGCGGACGCCAGGTCGCCAGCGCCACGAGCGCGCCGACCAGGACTGCCAGAAGACCCGGATGCCGCATGATCCGCGACGTCACGCCGAGCAGTGGCTGCTCAAGTGACTCGTTCTCGTCGGAGCCCGGCCCGGTCTCCAGACTCTGGGCGCTGCTGACCAGATCCCGGGTCGTCCCATCCGGTGAGAGGGCCACGGCATCCTGGATCGACTCGAACGCCTGACGGAACCCGGCTCTGGGAGGTGCGAACAGGCTCCGCAGGTCGCGCCGACGGACCCGGCGAGACCCGCGCGAGCGCCACCGGGCTGACATCGGGCGCCAAGGGGTCAGCAAACCGCCAAGACTGCTCAGCTCCTCCCAGGCTCGCCGCGGTCGCTTGACCACGAGAAGGACCGCAGCTGAGCTCAGGCTCGCAACGGCGATCCAGAGCGCGAGGAAGGGCGCGGCATACAGGGAGCATCTGGCCAGCGCCACCTGACGGCCATGGCGACGGTCGCGGCGGCGGGCGGCGGAAGCCGATCGGCCACCAGGACGCAGGCCCCGGGCCGAGGCCCCGGCCTCTCGCATCCGGGCCCTTGGCACCACAACGACGCGGTGACCGGCCAGGTGGGCCCGCCAGGAGAGGTCGAGGTCATCGCGGAACTGACCGAAAGCCGGGTCGAACCCGCCGATCTGCTCGAAGACGTCGGTGCGGATCAGCATCCCCGAGGTGTTGACCGAAAGGACGTCGCTGCGGTGGTCGTGCTGACCCTGATCGGGCTCGCCCCGCGCCGGACCGCCCGCGCGGCCACCGGAGCGGGTGATCATCTGCCCGACCTCGAGCAGGCGGGAGGGGTCGTCCCAGGTAGTGAGCTTGGGGCCGGCGATGCCCACTGAGGGTGATCGACGGGCAGCATCCAGCAGGTGAGCCAGGGCCTCCGGCGCTGCGGCGCTGTCGTCGTGCAGCAGCCAGAGCCAGTCACCCACACCGGGGCCCGGGGAGGACCCCGGGGCAACGCACAGCTGCTCGACCGCCCGACCCACAGCCTCACCAAAGGTGCGCTCACGCGGCGCCAGGATCACGAGAAAGTCGCCGTAGGCCTCGCGGAGCCGCTCGTGCCCGGCAATGATCAGCCGGCTGCGGTCGGCGGACCCGGTGTTGACGATGACCAGCCGGTCCGGAGGCCGTGCCTGAAGCACGAGGGCGTCCAGACATGCCTTCAGCCATGCCTCGCCATCATGGACAACCAGGATCGCGGTGACGATGACGGGTCGAAGAGCCGCACCCGCAGCGCCCGGATGAGTGGGCGCCGAAGGTTGCCTGCTCGAGGCCTGCGGCGGAGCGATCGTCATCGACTCAGGCACAGCCCAGCCGGGTCGTGCAAAACCACTAGACCGCCAGCTTCTTGAGCTTGCGGCGCTCGCGCTCCGAAAGCCCGCCCCAGATGCCGAACCGCTCGTCGTGGCCCAGCGCGTACTCAAGGCACTCGCGGCGCACGTCGCAACCGACGCAGACCTTCTTTGCCTCGCGCGTTGAGCCGCCCTTCTCGGGGAAGAACGCCTCCGGATCGGTCTGAGCGCACAGTGCGCGCTCCTGCCAGGAAAGCTCGCCTTCGCCCTCGGGCGCGTCAATTGCCTCGAAGTTCGTGACCAGGTGTAGTCCTTGAAGCACTGCCCCTCCTCGACCCTGCATCTTGACCGCACCAGTGTGCGAATGACAACAGTGAAATTACACGTGTGTCAGATGGGGTAAGTCAAGCGAAACTCTGATATCCGTCCGAACGGCCCACCCCCATAGGACCCATAACGCCCATTGGTCTCATCCAGTCCCACAAACGCAGTCTGTTCAAGCACTGCGCGGGAGACCACATACCCCGACATGGCCAGGCCCTGACAGACTGCGGCCATGCGCATCACCGCCCTGACCGGTGGAGTGGGCGGCGCGCGCTTTCTGCGCGGGCTGCGCGCCCACCTCGACCGCACCCCTACCCTGGCCGACTCCACCATCACGGTGATCGGTAACACCGGGGACGACATCAACCTGTTCGGGCTGCGGGTCTGCCCCGACCTCGACACCGTCATGTACACCCTGGGCGGCGGCGTCCACGAGGAACAGGGCTGGGGCCGCGCGGACGAGACCCGCGCCGTCCAGGCTGAGCTGGCCGAGTACGGGGCCAAGCCTCAGTGGTTCGGCCTCGGCGACCGGGACTTCGGCACCCACATCGCACGCAGCCAGTGGCTGGGGCAGGGGC
>JBDTYK010000255.1:0-3692 GCA_040005715.1 Actinomycetota bacterium
CACCAAGCGGGTCAAGTGGCTCGAGCAGAACGTTGCCGCCGTCGACATCACCCTCACGGCTGACGAGCTGGCGGTTCTGGATCCGTTGGCCGACAAGGTAGCCGGCGCCCGTTACTGACGCACCCGGGCCGGGCTAGGCGTCGATGACGATCGGGATGATCATCGGCCGACGGCGCAGCCGGCCACCGACCCACGACCCAACCGCACGACGGATGATCTGCTGCAGCTGGAAGGAGTCGGTCACCCCGTTGCTGGCGGCGTCGGCCAATGCCTCCTCGAGCCTGGGCAGCACCTCGTTGAAGACCTCCTGGTCCTCGGCAAAACCACGAGTCTGGATCTCGGGTCCGGCGGCGATCTTCCCGGTCGCCGCGTCCCGCACCACGATGATCGTGATGAAGCCCTCGTCGCGAAGGATGCGACGGTCCTTGAGAAGGGCCTCGGTGGTCTCGCCAACAGACGAGCCGTCGACGTAGACGTATCCGCAGGGCACCGCCCCGACGATGCTTGCGACCCCATCGACGAGATCGACCACCACCCCGTCCTCAGCAAGAACGACGCGGGCGCGCGGGACACCAGTCTTGACGGCCAGCTCGGCGTTGGCCACGAGGTGACGCCACTCTCCATGCACCGGCATGACATTGCGCGGCCGGACGATGTTGTAGCAGTAGAGCAGCTCGCCAGCGCTGGCGTGGCCGGAGACATGGACCTTGGCGTTTCCCTTATGAACGACGTCGGCGCCCAGGCGCATGAGGCCGTTGATGATCCGGTAGACGGCGTTCTCGTTGCCCGGGATCAGCGAGGAGGCGAGCAGAACGGTGTCACCCACACCGACCTCGATCTTGTGGTCCCTGTTGGCCATCCGCGAGAGCGCGGCCATCGGCTCACCCTGGGAACCAGTGCAGATGAGGACGATCTTGTCGTCCGGATAATCGGTCAGCTTCTTGAGGTCGACCACGACCCCCGGTGGCACTGTGAGGTAGCCGAGCTCCTCGGCAATGGCCATGTTGCGCAGCATCGACCGGCCGACCATGGCTACCTTGCGACCGTTGGCCTGCGCTGCATCGAGCATCTGCTGGACGCGGTGGACGTGGGAGGAGAAGCAGGCGACGATGATCCGGCGCCTTGCGTTGCGGAATACGGTCTCGATTGCGGGGGTGAGCTCGCGCTCCGAGGTCGTGAAACCCGGCACCTCGGCGTTGGTGGAATCGGTCATGAACAGGTCCACGCCCTCCTGCCCGAACCGGGCGAAGGCCCGCAGATCCGTGATCCGGCCGTCGAGTGGCAGCTGGTCCATCTTGAAGTCACCCGTGTGCAGGATGGTGCCGCCCGGGGTACGGATGAAGACCGCCAGCGCATCTGGGATCGAGTGGTTGACGGCAGCGAACTCGCAGTCGAAGACACCGATCTTCTCGCGCTGACCCTCGGTCACCGTCAACGTGTAGGGCTTGATCTTGTGTTCCTTGAGCTTGGCCTCGATCATCGCCAGCGTCAGCGTCGAACCGATCAACGGGATGTCGGCCTTGAGCCGCAGCAGGTAGGGGACGGCCCCGATGTGGTCCTCATGACCATGCGTGAGCACGATCGCGTCGATGTCGTCCATGCGGTCCCGGATGTACTCGAAGTCCGGCAGGATCAGGTCAACCCCGGGGTGGTGGTCCTCCGGAAAGAGCACCCCGCAGTCGACGACGAGCAAACGCCCGGCGTGCTCGATGACGGTCATGTTGCGACCAACCTCGCCAAGACCACCTAGCGCGATGATGCGTACGGCGTTCTGCGCAAGTGCTGGTGGCGAAGTCAGCTCGGGATGAGGGTGGCTCAAGTCAGGCCCGACTGCTCAAGACCCGCTCGCACCTGGGCCAGCTGGTCAGTCGTCGCGTTGACCAGGGGCAGGCGCACCGTGGGCGAGGCGATGACGCCCCGGTCGTGCAGTGCGGCCTTGACGCTGATCGCGCCCTGGGTGATGTGCATGACGGCGTTGACCGCCGGGATCAGCGCCCGGTGGATCTCGATGGCCCGCGGGAGGTTGCCCGCGGCGACCGCGGCGACCATCGCGGCGTACTGTCTGCCGGCCAGATGACCGACAACGCTGACGATCCCGGCTGCGCCCTGCGTGAGGTGGGCGAGGTTGAGCGCGTCGTCTCCGCAGTACCACTGCAGATCGGTCTGGGCCATGACCTCGCTGGCGGCGAACAGGTCGCCCTTGGCGTCCTTGACGGCCACGATGTGTTGATGTTCGGCCATCCGCACCAACGTCTGGGTGTGGATCGGGGTGCCCGTCCGTCCAGGGATGTCGTAGACCATCACGGGCAGGTCGGTTGCGTCCGCCACGGTCGTGAAATGGGCCAGCACCCCTTCCTGGGGCGGCTTGTTGTAGTACGGCGTCACAACCAGCAGAGCCTGGGCGCCGGCCTTTGCCGCTGCCTGGGCGAGCTCGACGCAGTGCGCTGTGTTGTTGCTGCCGGCCCCGGCGACGACGTGGGCGCGGTGTCCGACCGCCTCGACGACCGCGCGAACCAGCTCGACCTTCTCGGCGTCGGTGGTCGTGGGCGACTCACCGGTCGTGCCGTTCACGACCAGTCCGTCGTGCCCGTTCTCCACCAGGTGGACAGCCAGCTTCTGGGCGCCATCCAGATCCAGGGACCCGTCGAGGTTCATCGGGCTGACCATGGCCGTGAGGACTCTGCCAAACAGGGGCGCACTAGACATGAGGCCACGATATCTCCCCAGCCCGCGGGGGCCTGCCAACAAGAAGTCGCCTCATCCGCGCCCTGGCACATGACCGCTGTTGGACTGCGCCGAGTGTTACGTTTTCTCCGTGCGTCAGTATCTGGAGCTTCTCAGCCACGTCCTGGAGAACGGAACCGCCAAGGGAGACCGTACGGGCACCGGCACGCTGAGTGTGTTCGGCCAGCAGATGCGCTTTGACCTCGCACAGGGGTTCCCTGCGGTGACGACCAAGAAGCTGCACATGAAGTCGGTTGTCGGCGAGCTGATCTGGTTCCTTCGAGGCGACACGAACGTGCGCTGGCTCCAGGAGCGCGGCATCAAGATCTGGGACGAGTGGGCAGATGAGCACGGTGAGCTAGGCCCCGTATATGGGCACCAGTGGCGTTCCTGGCCCACTCCTGACGGACGATCGGTCGACCAGATCGCAGCGGTGGTCGAGTCGATCCGTAGCAATCCGGACTCGCGCCGGCACATCGTCAGCGCCTGGAACGTGGCCGACATCGAGAGCATGGCCCTGCCACCGTGCCACACGATGTTCCAGTTCTACGTCGCCGACGGCCGGCTCTCCTGCCAGCTCTACCAGCGCTCAGCCGACATCTTCCTGGGCGTGCCGTTCAACATCGCGTCATACGCGTTGCTGACCATGATGGTCGCCCAGGTGTGCGAGCTCGAGCCCGGCGACTTCGTCCACACCCTCGGTGACGCACACCTGTACGTCAACCACCTTGACCAAGCCCGGCTCCAGCTGACGCGTGAGCCCCGCGCCCTCCCGATGCTGCGAATCAATCCTGAACGCAAGGGAATTGACGACTTCGTCGAGTCGGATGTCGAGCTGGTGGGCTATGACCCGCACGCCGGTATCAAGGCCCCGATCGCCGTATGACGATCACGCTGCTGGCCGCTGTGGGCACCAATCTCGTGATTGGGCTCGACGGCGACATGCCCTGGCATCTGCCGGAGGACCT
>JBDTYK010000256.1:0-3677 GCA_040005715.1 Actinomycetota bacterium
GGCCCGAGGACGCGAACACCTCACACTGGCTCGAGAATCGAGGAACGACTCCGGCGGTGGAGATCTCGGTCGATATAGTCCGAAAACAATGAACTGAGGTCCGACACCTGAACCGGTTGCCACTCCTGACGGTCACACCGATGCGAGGCGTTCCCCGAGTCGTTCCAGTCCGCCCTTGATCAGCCGGCCGTAGCCGTCGTCCCCAAGAGACCCAACAGCGTCCTGGCCTCGCTTGAGGTGCTCGCGGGCCTGGTCCAGGTCGCCGATCTTGCGGTAGCACTCGCCCAGGTTCAGGTGCAACGACGGATAGAAGGCGGCCACCGGGCTCAGCACGCCAGCCAGCGCCGCGCGCTCATCAGTGACCAGATCGGCCGCAGCCAGTGCTCTCAGGTCCCAGATCAGCTCCTCCTGCACGTCGTCCTGCACGTCAGCCATCGAGTGAGCCAGTGCGCACCGGTGGAACGGATCCCCGTTCTCGCCGTCGATGTCACTCCACACCTCAGCAAACAGCTGGCGCGCGTCCTCCCGCTCACCACCCTGGCTCAGCTCTATCCCCTGACCGATGCGCTTCATCGTTGGGTCCGGCTCGCTCACTGGTGTGCTCCTCAACTGACTTCCTCAACGGTCGTGATGACCGTAGCCGCAGCCACCGACACCCTCACCGGCTATGGCGCAAGTCAGGGCTACCGGCCGCCCACGATGGCTGACAGGATCATCTCGTTGACTGCGATCACTCCAGACCAGCCACTCACGGCTAGCGGGACCACCGTGGGTCGGCTGGTTTCTGTCAATGTCGGGCTCCCCCGGGATGTCCAGTGGCGCGCCAGGACGGTTCACACAGGCGTTTGGAAGCGTGCCGTCGAAGGGCCGCGAATGGTCCGCAAGCTGAACATCGACGGGGATGGCCAGGGTGACCTGGCCGGCCACGGCGGACCGCACCGGGCCGTCCTGGTGTATCAGCTGGCGTCATACGAGCACTGGCGGCAGTTCTTCGGCCGGGACGACTTCGACTGGGGGGAGTTCGGTGAGAACTTCACCGTCGAGGGTCTTCCGGACGACGAGGTGTGCATCGGCGACCAGTACCAGATCGGCGAGGCCCTGTTCGAGGTGAGCGCGCCGCGGGTGACCTGCTACCGCGTGGGCCTGCGACTTGGCGAGCCCCGGCTTCCGGCGCTGCTCGTGTCGCATCATCGCCCTGGTTTCTACTTCAGGGTGATCCGTGAGGGGGTGGTCGAGGCGGGCACGCCGATCCTCAAGGTACGGACCGGTCCAGAGCAGATGAGCGTCTCAGATGTCGACGCGCTGCTCTATCTGCCCGGCCATGACCGGGCAGAGGTTGATCGGGCGCTGCGCATCCCAGCCCTCAGTCCTGGCTGGAAGGGGTCCTTCCAGACCCTGTCGGGCACCGAAGAGGGCGTCACCGGAAACGCCGGGTTGAATGAGGCCAGCGGCGAAGCCCCTGCTGCCTGGCCGGGATTCCGGCCCGTGCACGTCGCCGAGGTGGTTGCCGAGACAGAGTCGGTGGTCTCGCTGCGGCTGGAGGCGACGGACGGGCACCACCTGCCGGATGCTCTCCCGGGACAGTTCGTCGTACTCCGTCTCGACCTGGCAGATGGGCAGCCCCCCGCTTCACGCAGCTACTCCCTGTCGGGTCCACCTGGAGCACCGGGCTACCGGGTTAGCGTGAAGCGTGAACCTGGTGGTGCCTTCAGCAGCTTCGTACACACGAAGTTGCGTCCCGGCTCCGTCCTGGAGATGTCAGCCCCGCGGGGCCAATTCACCTTGGCCGCCGAAGACGCACCAGTCCTGTTGGTCTCAGCCGGTATCGGTGCCACCCCGGTCCTTTCGATGCTGCACGCCATGGTCCGCGACCGTGCCACGCGCGCAGTCTGGTGGCTGCACGCAGCTCGCAACAGCACCGAGCATGCTTTCGCGACCGAAGCCGGTGAGCTCCTCGCCCAGCTTCCGGACGCACGCATCCAGATCTGTTACAGCTCGCCGCTGCCCACGGACACGCTTGGGAAGCAGTACACCCACCGTGGGCGACTGGACGCCGAGTTCCTCAGCAGCCTCTCGTTGCCCATCGACGCTCTCGCGTATACGTGCGGACCAGGGGTGTTCATGGACGACGTGCGCGCAGCGCTGACGAGGACCGGCCTTGCACCGGCCAACATCCACAGCGAGGTGTTCGGAGCCGCGCCGAGTATCACGCCCGGCATCGCAGCAGGACCCGCAAAGTTGCCCCATCCACCCGCGGGGGAAGAAGGTGGCGGCCCAAGTGTCACGTTCTCACGCAGCCGTCTCACAGTGCCGTGGCGGGCGGAATTCGCCAGCGTCCTCGAGCTCGCCGAGGCCTGCGACGTACCCACGCGGTGGTCGTGCCGGACGGGAATCTGCCACACGTGCGAGACCGGGCTACTCGCCGGCGCCGTGTCCTACGAGCCGGCGCCGATCGATCTCCCGGCAGATGGCCAGGTCCTGGTCTGCTGCGCTGCCCCCGACGACGACATCGTCCTTGACCTGTAGCAGGGGCAGCCTCGCTGGCTCGGACCTGTAGCAGGGGCAGCCTCGCTGGCTCGAGCTGATCGCCCGACCCGGTACCAAGCCAGCACCTCCGCATAGGCGTCGGCGAGCTCACGGATGGCGCCTTTGGCCAGGCAGGCTCGCGACCCTTGACGGCGCTCGAATGGCGGGAAAAACTGAGGCCACAAGTCAACGAGGCGTCCTCGGTCGACTACCAGCCGAGGGGCAACCAGGAAGGCCCTCCAGCCGTCGGTGCTGCGGGCTGCTCGGATCCTGAAAATCCGCCTTGTCATGGGCATCGCAGACGGATGGAGACTGAGATGAACAGTGTCAGTACGAGCAGCCGAGGCGCGGTTGGCAGCCCGCCGACACCTCCGGGTTCTGCATGCTCGATCATCTTCGGCAAGGGGGTCACGTCAGCCCCGCCCGGGTCGGCGAAAGGCCTCCAGCTCTCGGTCTATGACATTGACGACTCGCGTGCGGACTTGATCGGACGCGGGGTCGATGTCAGCGAGACGTTCCACGACGTGACCGGGGTCTTCCAGCACGCCGGAGCTGGGGGTCGCCTGAGCGGCGCGGCTCCCAAACATGCCGATTACGGCTCGTTCGCGGCCTTCAGTGATCCGGAGGGTAACGGCCGGTTGCTCCAGGAGATCAAGACGCGACTCCCGGGCCGCTGAAGGAGGAGCTGATGACCACGACGTATGAGTCCTCCGGTGATCTGGCGAACGCGCTCAGGCGGGCAGCGGCAGCACATGGCGAGCACGAGCAGCGGACGGGCGAGGAGGACCCGGGCTGGCCGGACTGGTATGCGCTTTACATGGTGGCCGAGCGCGCCGGCGAGGAGCTGCCGTTATGAACAGTGAGTACGACGTGATCGTCCTGGGCGGGGGCTCGCCGGGCGAACACTGCGCGGGCGCCCTGGCCGAGGGTGGCTTGCGGGTGGCCATCGTGGAACGTGAGCTGGTGGGCGGGGAGTGTTCGTACTGGGCCTGTATTCCGTCCAAGACGCTGCTGCGCCCGGGCGAGGCGGTGCATGGGGCGCGGGAGGCGGCGGCCAGTGCCGAGGTCGATGTCGAAGCGGTGTTTGCATGGCGTGACTTCATGGTCTCGGACTACTCCGATGCCGGACAGGAGCGCTGGCTGGCCGACCA
>JBDTYK010000257.1:0-3662 GCA_040005715.1 Actinomycetota bacterium
CGTCGACGCCGAGCTCGGCAACTGGCTGCGCCCCTAGATCCCGGCGCCGTCGCCAAGCTCCGGGGTATGCAAGGCGCGTCTAATCGCCGCGATTGACGCGATTGCTGAGCCGCCGCCTTCCCCAAGCCCCGTTGGCCGAACGCACTCATCTGCCGCAAATGACGCGCGTCGTTGTCAAGCCAGAGCGACGACCGTGCCGGCCGTCGCGGTGGTAGTGAAGGGTGAGCTCAATCGCCGAAAGTGTCCGACTGCGGTCGTTTGTCGTCGGGCATCTGTGGGGAATGCGCACGTAAGTTGTCGATGCAAGGTATGTTTTCGCTGGTCACGGGCTTGTCGCCGTTGGACTGTAAATCCATCGCGAAAGCTTCGAAGGTTCGAATCCTTCACCTGCCACCACGTGCGTGAGAGGGCCTCTGACCAGCGGAAACGTCGGTCAGAGGCCCTTCTCGCATACCTGGTGGGGGTATCCAAACTGCCTCTGTTTTGGCGGTCATCGCACAGTAAGGAGTCCCACCATGGAAGGCCTGTCCAGCGAGGAACGCGAGATCGTGATGCTCGTAAGGCAATTCGTGGACCGGGACGTGAAACCCGTTGTCCGGGAGCTGGATCACACCAACACCTACCCTGAGAAGCTCATCGAGACGATGAAGGAGCTTGGCATCTTCGGGCTGGCCATCCCGGAGCCGTGGGGCGAGGCCAAGGTGAGCACCCCGTGCTATGTGCTCGTCACCGAGGAACTCTCCCGCGGCTGGATGAGCCTGGCCGGCGCGATGGGCGGTCACACCGTGGTCGCCAAGCTCATCCAGGACTACGGGACGGCCGAGCAGAAGGACGGGTACCTGCCCCGGATGGCCACCGGCGAGCTGCGGGCCACCATGGCACTGACCGAGCCCGGCGGCGGCTCCGACCTGCAGGCGATGCGGACCACAGCCACGCGCGATGGTGAGGAGTACGTCATCAACGGTTCCAAGACGTGGATCTCCAACGCCCGCAAGTCTGACCTCATCGCGCTGCTCTGCAAGACCGATCCTGCGGCCCGCCCGAAGCACAAGGGTGTTTCGATCCTATTGGTGGAAAAGGGTCTGTCCGCTGCAGGGTTTACGCTCTCGCGCGACCTGCCCAAGCTCGGATACAAGGGTGTTGAGAGCTGCGAGATCGCCTTCGAGCAGATGCACGTGCCCAGATCGTCGCTGCTCGGTGACTCCGAGGGCACCGGCTTCGCCCAGATGATGCGCGGACTCGAGGTCGGAAGGCTGCAGGTGGCGGCTCGCGCCATCGGAGTCGGTCGCGCCGCCCTCGAGGACTCCCTTCGCTACGCCCAGGAGCGGGAGAGCTTCGGGGTGCCGATCTGGAAGCACCAGTCGATCGGCAACTACCTGGCCGAGATGGTCACCAAGCTCACCGCCGCCCGCCAGCTGACCCTGTACGCCGCCCGCAAGTTCGACGCCGGGCAGCGCGCCGACATGGAGGCCGGTATGGCGAAGCTGTTCGCCTCCGAGGCCGCCATGCAGATCGCGTTGGACGCTGTGCGCATCCATGGTGGCTACGGCTACTCCACCGAGTTTGACGTCGAACGCTACTTCCGCGACGCGCCGTTGATGATCGTCGGCGAGGGCACCAACGAGATCCAGCGCAACGTCATCGCCCGCCAGCTCATCAAGCGTGGATCGGTGGCGCCCTGAGATGACAGCGTCGCTCTCACCGCCAGCCGCCCGGCCAGCCGCGCACCATGACATGACGCCGCACCATCACAACACAGCACGAACACTGTTGTTCGTGCCTGGCAACCAGCCGAAGCGCTTCGCCAAAGCCGCGGCTACCGCGGCGGACCTTGTCATCGTCGACCTCGAGGACGCCGTACGCGAGGAGGACAAGGCGACGGCGCGCGACACCGTGGCGCATTGGCTCGGCACACCCGGTCGGGCAGCGGTGCGTGTGAACAGCACCAAAAGTGTTCACTATCAAAAGGATGTGGCTGCTTTGGCTGGCTTGCCTGGCCTACGAGCCGTGGTCGTTCCGATGGCCGACGACCCGGCCGCGCTAGCCGCACTGCGTCGGCGACTAGGTCCGGACGTGGAGATCGTGGCGCTGATCGAGACTGCCCTTGGCGTCGTGCGCGCCGTCGAGCTCGCGTCCACCCCCGGCGTGACGCGCCCGTCACCCTCGAGGCACAGAACATCCTTGCCCGAGCGAAGGAGAGAGCGTGAGCCAGAACGCCCAAACAGTCGTCAGGACAGAGCTGATCACCCCGGAACCGTCGGAAGCCCTAGCGAACCTGCTCGGTACCGACATCCCCACCGATGAGCTACCCCCGCTGTGGCACTGGATCCACCTGTTGGAGAAGCGCCCCCACGCCGACCTCGGCCCTGACGGACACCCAACCTTCGGCATCCCGGCCCCGCCCGGACCAGGCCGCAAGCGGATGTTCGCCGGTGGCCGGGTCCATACGCACGCGCTTCTGATGTTCGGCAAACCCGCCACCCGAACCACGTGGGTTGCAGACACCAAGGAGAAACAGGGCAGCAGCGGGCCGCTCACATTCGTCACCGTCCGCCATGAGTACGCCCAGGGCGGCCGGGTCTGCATCGTCGACGAGAACGACATCGTCTACCGTACCCCGGGATCCGGCCTCGCAGTTTCGGCGGGCACGCCCCAGGACGAGCCGGTGCCTGCGCCGCGCAAGCCCGCGTTGACCCTCACTGCCGACGAAGCGTTGCTGTTCCGCTTCTCTGCCCTGACCTACAACGCTCACCGCATCCACTACGACCACAACTGGGTCCGTCAGGAGGGCTACAGCGACCTCATCGTGCACGGCCCACTCCAGGCGCTCATGATGGGCGAGCTGGTTCGCCGATGCGGCGACAGTCTGGTCGGCAAGCAGTTCGTCTACCGGTTGGTGTCGCCGATGATCGGCCCGCAGACCTTCACCGTGATGGCAGTGGAGGCTGGTGTGAACGCCGGCGCCGAAGTCCGTGACGTGCACGGGACTGTGACGGCGGTCAGCATCGTCGGCCCGCCCGAACCGGAACAGCGTTGAGGACCTCAGCCGACGCCGAGGTAGCTCTCCTGGATCCGCGGGTCGGCCAGCAGGTCCGAGGCCTTGCCTGACAGTACTATGTGGCCTGTGTCCAGGACGTACCCTCGCTCGGCGACCGTCAGCGCGGCATCGACGTCCTGCTCGACCAGCAGGATCGAGGTGCCGGACGAGGCGATGTCCGGAAGACGCGCGATGATCTCGTCGACCACGACTGGGGCCAGGCCGAGGGAGAGCTCGTCGATCATCATGATGTGGGGCTCGCTCATCAGCCCACGGGCGATCGCGCACATTTGCTGCTCGCCGCCGGACATGGTGCCCGCGATCTGGTTGATCCGCTCGCCAATCCGGGGGAACAGGTCGACCACACGGTCGATGCTGGTATTGCGAGTGCGCCAGCCACCCAGCCGCAGGTTGTCCCGCACGGTCAGTCCCGAGAAGAGGCGCCGACCCTCTGGGACATGAGAGATGCCGAGGCTGACGATCTGTTCGATCGAACGCCCCTGCAGGGCCTCGCCACGGAACTCCAGTGTGCCTGAGCTGATCTGTGCCATTCCGGTCAGGGCACGCAAAAGGGTCGTCTTGCCGGCGCCGTTGGGGCCGATCAGCGCGACGATCTCGTTTTCCC
>JBDTYK010000258.1:0-3652 GCA_040005715.1 Actinomycetota bacterium
ACGCCCGATGCCGTGGTTGCTATCGCACTCGTAGCCCTTGTTGTGGTCAGAGCCACCGGGCATCTGCCCGGGAGGGTTCTTGTTGTCGGCCTTTCCAACGCAGCCCGCGCACGGCTTGCCAACAGCTGCGCCGCTTCCGTTGCCGTTCAGAGATGGTGAGCCATCGCGCGTCGAGCAGTAAGGCCCTCCGGGACACTGTCCATTCGCACCGCCGTGGTTGGCGTCGGCCTTGCTTACCGGCTGGGGCGAGGTGGTTGAGCCAGTGGCAAACGCCGGGTTACCGACGCCGATGGCTATTGCCATACCGAGGGCTGAAACATTGAGTGCGATTCGCGCTGTACTGCGCAATTGTGCTCGAGTGTGCGACACGTGAGAACCCCTGAAATGAGATGGATTCCACGCTCTGAATGGGCGTTCGTGGACAAAACTAGACGTGCATACGCTGATTAAGATTTTTCTACCTTTACCAATACTTTACCCGTTTCTGGCAGTGACCTTGGCCAGAGGGCACGCCAAAGAACCACAAAGGCGACGTCTCCGCACTTGTCCAAGGCTTTCGTCATGGGCGATTAGCGCCCTTTTCAACCTGTATGGCCCGGTAATCAGGGCTAAAGACGAACAGATTGCCTCTAGATCGGCCAGCGGTTCTGTCATCAAACCCTCATGTCCAACCGCGGGCCTGCGACCGGCTCGGACACTCCGCGCACACGAGGGGCCGCGACCGTGGCACGGACGAGAACGATGCCGGCAAGCCCCGGCCATCCCTCGCCATGGCCTAAACATTCCGCTACACGAGCTCAACAACCGGCCGCGCAAACCCTCGGGTGGAAGTCCTCAGAGCTTCTTCCAGCGTTGCTTGCGCCATCCGGCCGGACCCGGCGAAGGCATATGTAGGCGGTCTGCGCTCGGTTGTACGTGCTGGCTGGCGGCGTTTGGGTCGGCGGGGACGTCCGGGAGGTCATGGTCTGGGGGCTGAGAGCGCCGACGGACGTGGCAGGCGAGCGATCTCCCCCGCTGCGGATGAGGCGTGCTCCCTATCAGCGGGCTTGTCTGAGGACCACGACGTTCGGGGCGCGAAGGGGCCTCCGCCGCCGGTGACTAGTCGATATGCATCAGATGGAGGAACTGTGAGCGTGCCATTCAAGGGCAAGGTCAATGTCGATATCCGGGACTCGGTGGAGGATTGGTCGCCTTTCGCGCCGCCACAGGCACCCGAGGGGGCTCCCAACGTCGTCTACATCGTGCTTGACGACGTCGGGTACTCGGCCATGTCCTGCTACGGCGGGCCGATCAGCACGCCGAACATCGACAAGATCTCGGGCGATGGCGTTCGCTACACCCAGTGGCACACCACGGCGCTGTGCTCGCCGACACGCTCTTGCCTGCTGACCGGGCGCAACCACACCCGCAACAGCATGGCCTGCATCACCGAGGCGTCCAGCGGGTTCGCGAACGCCAGCGGCACGATCCCGCCCGAGAACGGCATGCTGTCCGAGATCCTCGGCGAGCGCGGCTGGAACACCTACATGGTGGGCAAGTGGCACCTGTGCCCCACTGTCGAGATGAACTTGGCCTCGACCCGCCGCAACTGGCCTACCGGGCGGGGTTTCGAGCGCTGGTATGGCTTCCTGGGTGCCGAGACGAGCCAGTGGTACCCGGAGCTCACCTACGACAACCACCCGGTGGACCAGCCGAAGACGCCTGAGGAGGGATACCACTTCTCCGAGGACATCACCGACAAGGCGATCGAGTTCATGATGGACGCCAAGGCGGTGGCTCCCCAGAAGCCGTTCTTCCTGTATTTCGCCCCGGGTGCCTGTCACGCTCCACACCACGCGCCCAAGGAGTGGATCGACAGGTACAAGGGCAAGTTCGACATGGGCTACGAGGTGATGCGCGAGGAGACGCTGGCGCGCCAGAAGCAGATGGGCATAGTCCCGGCGAACACGGAGCTACCCCCGATCAACCCCATCGGTACTTCCGAGACGCGCACTGGTCCACAAGGCCAGCCGTTCCCGCCCCTGGACGTCACCCGGCCATGGGGCACCCTCTCCGATGACGAGAAGCGTCTCTTCGCTCGAATGGCAGAGGTCTACGCGGGGTTCCTGTCCCACATCGACGATCAGATCGGGCGGCTGCTCGCCTACCTCGAGGAGATCGGCGAGCGGGAGAACACTCTCATCCTCGTCGTCTCTGACAACGGTGCCAGCGGCGAGGGCGGGCCGGACGGTTCAGTCAACGAGATGCTCTTCATGAACGGCATCCCGGACAACATCGCGACCAACCTCGCAATGCTGGACGACCTCGGTGGCCCGAAGACCTACAACCACTACCCCAACGGCTGGGCGATGGCGTTCAACACGCCCTTCAAGATGTGGAAGCGCTACGAGTTCAATGGCGGGACATCCGATCCGTGCATCATCTCGTGGCCGGCCGGTATGAAGTCGAAGGGCGAGATCAGGGAGCAGTACCACCACGCGATCGACCTGGTACCAACCGTGCTGGACGCCCTGGGGGTGGATGCGCCCGACGCGATCAAGGGACACACCCAGAGCCACTTCGACGGTGTGAGCATGCGTTACAGCTTTGACGACAAGGCTGCGCCAGGACAACGGCAGACGCAGTTCTTTTCGATGCTCGGTTCCCGCGGGATCTGGCACGACGGCTGGAAGGCAGTCACCACCCATCCGACGATCGCCGGCTGGGCTCACTACAACGACGACGACTGGGAGCTGTATCACGTGGAGGTTGACCGCTCGGAGCTGCACGACCTCGCCTCCGAACAGCCCGACAAGGTCCGCGAGCTGGTGAACCTCTGGTACCGCGAGGCGGGCGCCAACGAGGGCTTCCCACTCGACGACCGTTCGGCCCTGGAGATCATCACGGCGCCGAGGCCCCAGCTCTCGGCGCCTCGCGACCGCTACGTCTACTTCCCCAACCACGCCGAGGTTCCCGAGGCCCAGGCAGTCATCGTCCGCGGTCGCTCCTTTGTGATCGGCGCGCTCGTCGACATTCCGGAGCCCGGCGCTCAGGGAGTGCTGTTCTCGCAGGGTTCGCGCTTTGGCGGTCACGCACTCTATGTCAAGGACAACCGGCTGCACTATGTGAACAGCTTTGTCGGCATGTTCGAGCAGATGGTTGTCGCCACAGAGGATGTGCCAACGGGGACGGACCTGATCCTGTCGGCCTCCTTCGAGAAGGACGGCGACGACCCGCCTCCGGTGGCGACCGGCATCCTCTCGCTCTACTACGGCGAGACGAAGGTCGGTGAAGGCCGCATCAAGACCCAGCCCGGCGGCTACATGATCGCTGGCGAGGGGCTGGCGATCGGTCGTGACGTCGGCGACCAGGTGACGCAGGACTACCCCGGCGAGCGTCCGTTCCGCTTCACCGGCGGCACCATCAAGCGGGTCGCGATCGACGTCAGCGGCGAGCCGTACATCGACATGGAGCGCGAGGCGCAAGGGATGCTGATGCGCGAGTAGGCCAGTTGCCGATGACCAGTGACCACTGACCATCGGCTTGCCGACGCATGTGACCGGGTCGGATCGGTGGCCCGGTCCGGATCTCGAACCCCGTCACCGTCAAGAACGCCTTTGCCTAGTGACGGCGCTCGCCAAGTCCCCCGACGAGGGCGGCCACCGTCGCGGCC
>JBDTYK010000259.1:0-3643 GCA_040005715.1 Actinomycetota bacterium
TACGACCCCTACTTCATGTTCGCGTCGTCGGGGCATGCGGGCCACGTGCTGGTCATAGGCGTCCCCTCGATGCGACTGCTCAAAGTCATCGCCGTCTTCACGCGTGACTCGTACTCGGGCTACGGCTTCGGTTCCGACCTGGGTGAAGGCTTGTTGCGCGATGGGTCGAATCCGGCGAAAGACGAGCCGTTGGGCTGGGGCGATACCCACCATCCCGCCCTCTCCGAGACCGCCGGTCAGTATGACGGTCGATGGCTATACATCAACGACCGCGCGAACGGCAGGATCGCGATGATCGACCTCGCCGACTACAAGACGAAGCAGATCATCGACATTCCCAACATGGAGACGTGTCACGGTGGGGCATTCCTCACCCCGAACACTGAGTACGTCCATGTCTCCTCGCTGCACCCTCTGCCCACCACCGACGATGGCTATGCCCCGCTGGCAAAGTACGCAGACCTGTACCGCGGCTACTCCACCTGGTACCACGTCAACCCGAAAACGGGTCGCCTGATGCCCGAGAAGAGCTTCCAGATTGAGCTCCCCCCCTACAACCAGGACCTCGCCGACATGGGCAAGCTGGCCAGTGACGGCTTCGGCTTCATCAACTCCTTCAACACCGAGCTAGCGGTGGGTGGCGACCTGGACAAGAAGCCCGCGGTCGAGGTCGGGTCCACCAAGAACAACTTCGACTACCTGCACGTCATCGACTGGAAGAAAGCAGAGAAGGTCGTCGCCGCCGGCAAGTTCATCATCCGTAAAGGCATGCGTGTCGTGCCACTCGACGTGGCCGCAAGCGAGGGCATCCTGCACTTCGTCCCCGAGCCACGTAACCCGCACGGCGTCGCCGTCTCCCCCGACGGCCACTACATCGTTGTCTCCGGCAAGCTCGATCCCCACGCCACCGTGTTCGACATCGACAAGATCAAGGACGCCATCGCCCACAAGGCGTACCAGGGCAAGGACCGCTACGGCGTGCCCATCATCGCCATGGATGCCGTACTGGCCGGTCAGGTCGAGGTCGGAGCCGGGCCGTTGCACACGCAGTTCGACGACAAGGGCAACGCCTACACCAGCCTCTTCATCGACACCGCCATCACCAAATGGACCCTCGGTCCCAAGTCGGGAGTCAAGGAAAAGCCCTTCACCTTCGTGGAGAAGATTCCCGTGCACTACAACATCGGCCACCTCGCCATGCCTCACGGCGACACGGTCAAGCCTCAGGGCAAGTACATCGTCGCCCTCAACAAGTGGTCGCTTGACCAGGTGTCGAAGCTGGGGCCCAAGCACCCGGTCAACCTGGAGCTGATCGACGCCAGTTCCACCCCCCTGAAGACCCTGAGCAGTATGCCGCTGGGCATCGGCGAGCCTCACTATGCCCAGATCTGCAGCACCGACAAGCTGACGCCCCTCGACACCTACGCCGCCGGAACCGATCCCACAACGATGGTGAAGTCGGAGTTCGCCGTCGCTGCCGGACAGGAGAAGATTGTCCGCACGGGCAAGATCGTCGATGTCTACGCGTCCATGGCGCGTAGTCACTTCACGCCGGACCAGATCACGGTCACGGTGGGCGACACGGTGCGACTGCATCTGACCAATATCGAGGCAACGCAGAACGCAGCCCACTCCTTCTCGGTGCCCAGCTACAACGTCACGGTGACCCTCGAACCTGGCGAGACGGCCAATGCTGAGTTCACAGCCGACCGGGTGGGTTCCTTCCCTTACTACTGTGCCGAGTTCTGTTCGGCTCTCCACATGGAGATGTACGGCTGGCTCCTCGTGGCACCTAAGGGGGCCTGACGTTGCCCTCGTTCAGTCTGAGTGGCGTCCTTCGGCGTGCCGGCGTCCTGATAGTGGTCGCCGCTGCTGTGTTCTTCTTGGGCGGATGTGGAGGCGCAAGTGAGGCCACGAAGGTGCCGAGCCCAGCATCCACATCTGCAGCGGGTGTGGTACTCAACGTTACCGGAGCCGAGTATGCCTTTACCCCGCCGACGCTGACGGCGTCCGCGGGGAAGGCGACCATCCGCTTCACAAACAAGGGAGTGGTGGAGCACGACTTCACGATCGACGCCCTGCACGTTCAGATCAGCTCCAAGCCGGGAAAGACGGCCGAGGCCACAGTCACCCTGATACCGGGCACCTACAAGTTCTACTGCACCATTCCTGGTCACCTCCAGAGCGGTATGCAGGGAAAGCTGACCGTCTCATGAGGCCGTCAACGGAACGGACGGTCGCGGCCACAACGGCGCAGGTGAGCTCCACCTCAGCCCCGGGACGGGCCATCCGGCCTCTCCTGGTGAGGCTCGGCACCGGCCTGGCGGCAGTGGCCCTGTTGCTGACTGCGACACGGTTTCCGATCTGGCGGGCTCACTTCTCGGCCCCTCAGTACCCACAGGGTCTTGACATCTCCGCCTACGGCGACAAGGTCACCGGCGACCTGGGCGAGATCCACGAGATCTCCCATTACATCGGTATGCCCACACTCAACTTCGTGGGCATGCCCGAGATGAAGCTCTGGCTTCCGGTCATCCTCGTCGGGGTCGCGACAGCCATTGTGGCGGTCGCGACTCGCCGACGCTGGCTGCGCCGGGTTGCCTGCGCAGGTCTGTGGCTCATTCCTGTGGGGGCACTGGCTGACGTTCAGCTCCGTCTTTGGCAGACCGGCCACAGCCTCGACCCCACGTCGCCTCTGCACGTACCCCCCTTCACCCCGCGTGTCGTCGGCCCAACATCCCTGATGAACTTCACCCTCTGGGCCTACCCCGGCTGGGCCCTGCTCATGATTGCCGTCGCGGCCGGGGTGGTGACGTTCACGCCCTTTGTGGCTCGTCGTCTTACGCGATGAACCGCCTACGCGTTGTCGCCATGTCGGTGGCCGCACTGGCCGGCGCTGGACTGCTTGCCGTCGGGCCGGCCGCGCTGGCTGGCAGGGCCCGTTCGCAGACAACAACATCCAGCCCCGCCGGGTGTGCGACAGCGGCCGCCACAGACGGAACCGAAAAGGTCATGCCGGGCTCGAGCGGTGAGATGGCGGGGATGTCGGGCATGGCGGACGACGCCGCCCATCCCTCGATGCGGGCGCTTAGGGACAAGCTCGCTCACACCCCCTCGGGAGGGACGATGAATGTGCAACCAGGTGTTTACCGGGGCGAGCTCGTCATCGACCACCCGGTCACACTGGTGGGGATCGGGCACCCGACCCTTCAGGGCGACGGCACCGGCACGGTCCTCACGATTCGCGCCCCCGGGACCATTGTCCGCGACCTGATGATTGAGGGCAGCGGACCGGGACCGGTCGACAACCCGGCGGGCGTCCGCGTCCAGGCCGACGACGTTGTGGTGAAGAACCTGCACATCCGGGACACGTACACCGGCATCTGGGTTGAGGATGTCAAGGGCGCGCAGGTCGTGGGCAACTTCATCGAGGGACGCAAGGAAGTGGCCGTGTCCGGCGAGTCGCCCCGAACGGGTGCCGGCATGGACATGGCCGGAATGGTGATGAAGTCCGACAAGGGCGCGGCCCGGGACGGGCGGGGCGACGGTATCTCCCTGTTCAACGCGGTCCTGCCCGTGGTCACGGGAAACACCATCACCGATGCCCGCGATGGCGTCTACTTCGAATACGGCAGCGGCACAA
>JBDTYK010000260.1:0-3629 GCA_040005715.1 Actinomycetota bacterium
TGGTCTGGAGGGGATCCGGGATGCCTACCTCACGGGGCGGGGGTCGTTCCGCACCAGGGCAACGACGCGCATAGAGAACGTCACAGCGCGCAAGCAGGGCATTGTGGTCACCGAGCTGCCCTACCTCGTCGGGCCCGAGAAGGTCATCGAGAAGATCAAGGACCTGGTCCTGTCCAAGAAGCTTCAGGGGATCAGCGATGTCAAGGACCTGACCGATCGCAAACACGGGCTCCAGCTGGTGATTGAGATCAAGGGCGGGTTCCATCCGCAGGCAGTCCTCGAACAGCTCTTCAAGCTGACGCCGATGGAGGACAACTTCGGTATCAACAACGTGGCTCTGGTCGACGGACAACCGCGCACCCTCGGTCTGGTGGACCTTCTGCGGGTCTACGTCGACTTCCGCGTCGACGTGGTTCGCCGTCGTAGCGCCTTCCGACTGCGAAAGCGCGAGGACAGGCTCCACCTCGTTGAGGGGCTGCTCATCGCGATCCTGGATATCGACGAGGTCATCCAGCTGATCCGCACCTCGGAGGACGCCGGCGTCGCAAAGGCTCGGCTGATCGAGGTCTTCGACCTCTCTGACGCCCAGGCCACGTATATCCTCGACCTCCAGCTGCGCCGCCTGACGAAGTTCTCCCGGGTTGAGCTCGAGGCCGAGAAGGCCGAGCTGGAACGACAGATCGCGGCCCTACGCGCGATCCTGGGCGATGAGAGGCTCCTGCTCAAGACGGTGTCGAACGAGCTTGCAGAGGTGGCCAAGGCGCACGGAACCCCGCGACGCACGGTGCTTCTGGAGTCAGCAGGCACCCCCGTCACCTTCTCGACGCCCCTGGAGGTGACCGACGACCCCTGCTGGGTACTGCTGTCATCCACCGGTCTGTTGGCTCGTACCACCAGTGCGGAGGTGCCACCGAGCGGAGGCAGTCGCCACCAGCACGACGCGGTCGTCGCCGCAGTGCAGACAACCGTGCGGGGCCAAGTTGGGCTGGTCACTTCGCTGGGGCGGATGTTCAGGCTCGCAGCTCTGGAGCTTCCGACCCTTCCCCCCACCAATGACGCGCCCTCGTTGTCCGGCGGCGCGCCACTGGGCGCCTTCGTGGACCTTCCTCTGGGCGAGCAGCCACTGACGCTGATGTCGCTGTCACCGGACTCCCCCGGCCTCGCCGTCGGGACCGCCCAAGGAGTCGTCAAGCGGGTCACGACCGACTACCCGGGGAACAAGGATGACTGGGAGATCATCGGCCTCAAGGACGGCGACGAGGTCGTGGGGGCGGTCGAGCTGAGCACCGGGGATGAGGACCTGGTCTTCATCACCTCGGATGCTCAGCTCCTGCACTTCCAAGCTTTGTCGGTGCGCCCGCAGGGTCGTAGCGCGGGCGGCATGGCTGGGATCAAGCTGTCGTCTGGCGCACACGTCGTCTTCTTCGGCGCGCTGAACCCTGGCCGGACTAATCTGGTCGTCACTTCCAGTGGCTCGTCCGGTGCCCTGCCGGGCACCGAGCCCGGATCCCTGAAAGTGACCCCGTATGCCGAGTACCCGGCCAAGGGTCGGGCCACCGGCGGGGTTCGTTGTCATCGTTTCCTGCGCGGCGAGGACACCTTGGTCCTGGGCTGGGCCGGCGGCAGCCCGGCGCGCGCCGCTGCTGCGAACGGCGTTGCCCTTGACCTGCCCGAACCGACCGGGAAGCGTGACGGGTCTGGCCTGCCGGTGGCCACGGCGATCGCCGCCATCGCCGGGGCGCTGCCCTGGCCCACGAGCTCAGTGGTCTCGCCCACAGTCACCCCGCCGCTACCCGTGCCGACACCTGCCGCCGAGCCCGATGGCCCCGAGATGCTCCCCGAGTTCCCCGCGGGACGGGAGTGAGGGTCGCGACCGACGAGTACGGACACAGCAAGACCGATGCCTGTTCGGTGATCTGGGACGAGGCAGGGGCTTCGGCCCTGGGCACGGCCCCCGCCGCGGCATTCTGGGTCGCCCTTGAACAGAGCGGCCCATGGGGCCCACGGGCTGCAACCCAGTCCGGCCTCGAACCCGAGCTGGGGTTGGCCCTTGAACGTCGGTGCCAGGAGGCTGGAGGGCGCCTGGTCCTGATCCGCAGGCCCGGGGCACATCCGGACGCGCGTGAGGGCGGCCCTCAGCACGTTTATCTCGCTGGCGGACTGGCCGATCGTCCCTGGTTGCTCCAGGAGAGCGTGGATGACCCGTTCACGTTGCTGCAGCTGCCTTGGGACGCCCTGATCAGGGGTGATCTTGCCGCTGTGCGGAGCATGGCTCCTGAGCTCGAGGTGTCTCCAGCCCCGGTCCTGCTGGTGTGCACCAACTCCAGAAGGGACGTCTGCTGCGCGCTGCGCGGCCGCCCGGTCGCCCTGGAGTGCTCCGCGCAACGTCCGGAACAGGTATGGGAGTGCTCGCACACCGGGGGCCACAGATTTGCACCCACCGGCGTTCTTTTGCCTTACGGACAGACCTTTGCCCGCCTCTCCGTCTCGTCTGCCGTTGCCGCCGTAGATGCCGCCACGCGAGGCGAGGTGCCCGGCCAGCTGCTTGGCGCGTCATACGACCGCGGGCGAAGCCACCTCGAGCCCGCGGCCCAGGCGGCCGAATCCGTGGTGCGTCAGCAGCTTCATGAGCCCTCACTGATGTCCTTGTCAACGACCGCCCTGCCGCATCCTGGTCGCGAGGACGCCTGGCAATGCCGGGTCCGACACATCGACGGTCGTCACTGGGACGTCGTGGCGATGCGTGAGCCCGATGGCGGCGATCGACCCGAGTCCTGCGGCAAGACGCCGGTGCCTACCTGGAGGTGGTCAGTGAGCTGACCCGGTCGATGAAGCCGAGCATGCGCCCCCACGCGTCATCGCAGGCGCAGGCCCAGTCACGAAAGCTCCGGTCGAAGAAGGAGTGCGGGGCTCCGCGGTAGAGCACGTAGTCGTGGTCCTTTCCGGCTTCGGTCAGAGCCCGGTCAAACGCGGCATTCTCAACGGGTGAGGTCGCCTTGTCCGCCCCGGCGGCCAGAATGAGAAGCGGCGCCGTGATCTCCTCCAGAACCTCTCGTGCGGCGGCTGGGTTGCCATAGAAACCCATGCACCCGCTGGCACCGAGATCGGATGCGGCCAGCCCCCAGGACTGGCCACCGAACTTGCAGAACCCGAGGGTGAACACCGGATCGTCGCTGCGCTGCCGAAGACGAGCCGCCGCCGCCCTGCTGTCATCCAGCACCTGCTGCGAGGTCAGAGCCTTGGCGTGCGGCAGGTAGTCGAACTGGTCGTCGCGCCCGCCTACGCCTGCGGTTCGCCCATACGGGTCCAGGGCAACCGTGTCGACCCCCGCTGTGGCAAAGGCCAGAGCCAGGTCGGTGTAGTACGGGTGCAACCCCCGAATGTCCGGGAGCAGCACCAAGCTCGCACCTCGGCGGGTGACCGGCGTGGCGTCATACGCGCGGAAGGCATTGCCATCGGCGGCGGCCAGCTCGGTGTGGCCATGAGCGCCGACCTCGCTGAACATCGGGGGTAGAGGCGGGTGCTGGTCGCTGCTGAAGCACATGTGACCAGTGTGCGCGTTCAGGCGTCGATTCGCTCGTGGTCCATCGAGGCTGCGGAGTCGATGATGAAGTCCTTGCGTGGCGCGA
>JBDTYK010000261.1:0-3616 GCA_040005715.1 Actinomycetota bacterium
AGCACTGGAACGCAATCCGGTTCCTGCGCAAGGACTTCGACGAGGTGGGCGAGACGGCAACTCTGCGCCGGGTTTCCACCGTCGGAGGCATCCCGATCAAGGAGCTGTTCGTGTTGTTCCCGCAGAAGCCCGCCAAGAAGATGGCCTACGTCGCCGGCTTGCCCAAGCCGGTCGGCTGCGTCTAACCACACTCAGACCACGAAAGAAGACATTGCCATGACACAGACAGACACCGCGCCGGCCATCGTCCCCAGCTTCGACTCAGCCGCCGACACCGGCCGCAAGATGGCCATCATCTGCTCCAAGGGAAGCCTGGACATGGCCTATCCGGGGTTGATCCTGGCCAATGCAGCGCTCGGCGAGGGTGTCGAGGTGCACATGTTCTTCACCTTCTGGGGCTTCGACATGATCACCAAGAAGACCATGGGGAACCTGCAGTTCACCATGCTCGGCAACACCGCCACCCACATGCCTCAGGGCCTGGGCGGGATCCCGGGGATGACGGCCATGGCGACCTCGAAGATGAAGAAGACCATCGCGGACCTGGACGTGCCCGAGGTTCCCGAGTTCCTGGAGCAGATTGTGGCTTCCGGCGGACACCTCTGGGCGTGCCGCATGTCCGCCGACATGAACAAGCTCTCAAAGGAAGACCTCTACGACGACGTCGAGGGCATCATCAGCGCAACCGACTTCATCGAGCTCACCGAGGGCGCACAGCTCCTCTTCATCTAGTCAGGCCTCATCCGCGTCGTTGTTCATACCCCAGGCGGTATGGTTGAGTCAGGCGAGGTTGCCAAGCTCCTCACCAACGGAAACGAGAACCGGATGTCCTACGTACTGACTGTCAAGGTCCGCCGCCGCTTCGTCGACACAGTTGCAGCCACGCGGGCGTCCCTGGCCGACCAGGGGTTCGGCATCCTCACCGAGATCGACATGGCGGCCACGCTTAAGACCAAGCTTGATGTTGACATCCCGCCGCAGGTCATCTTCGGCGCCTGCCGGCCACCCCTCGCCTACGCCGCACTGCAGCTGGAGCCATCGATTGGGCTACTGCTGCCGTGCAACATCGTGGTCCGGAGCATGGACGTCGACTGGACGGTCGTTGAAGCAATTGACCCCCAGACCATGGTGGCGCTTACCGGGAACGACGCTTTGGCCGCAGTCGCGGACGAAGCCGGTCAACGGCTTGCTGCGGCGCTGGACGCACTCTTGCACGCCCCAGCCGTCAGCTGAGCCGCCCCGCGGCGACTGAGGCGAATCTTAAGCTGAACCAGAACATCAACCGAAAATGACCGCAAACAACGTCAAGGAGTCACCATGGTCCAGCTGAACCCCGAGGAGATGGTTGCCGTTGTCAACCGCTTGCGCCGGGCCCAAGGTCAGATCGGTGGCATCCTTCGGATGATCGAGGAGGGCCGCGACTGCCAGGACATCGTCATCCAGCTTGCGGCTGTGAACCGCGCCATGGACCGCGCCGGTTTCGCCATCATCGCAACCGGCCTCAAGCAGTGCCTGACCGATCCTGGCGACACGGGCTCACCCGATGTCAAGGTGATGGAAAAGCTCTTCCTCTCCCTCGCCTGAGTACGGCTCGTAAGACTGTTCCGATGGCCCCAGGTCCCATCGGATCTGCACATGGTCAGGCCTGCCCGCCCTGACTGAGGTGTGACGTTCCCCTGGGCTCAAGCCCGAGGGAAAGTTTCGTGTCATAGGTGATGAGCGGCCGTCCGCTTATCGCGGTTATGCACGTGATAATCCGTTGCCGCGGATCGATTGCAGCCGTGAGAGCCCCGCCGGGCAGCGCCAGCTGGAGAACCCGTGCTCCGCGATCCCCTCGCCGAGCAACGCGTGCTTGTACAAGATCACGACCGGCGGCTGCACTTGCCTTCTCGCTTGCCTTCTCGCTCGCATTGTCGCTCGTGGTCGGAATCCTGGTCGCCTACGTCGTCAAGGCTGGCCACCGTCAACGGCTGACCGCGATTTGGGCCGGGACAGCCGTTGCGATTCTGATCTCGCTCGCCTTCGCTGGAGCGCTGACCCTTCGGTCGCACTCGTTGTCCGACGCGGCAGGGCAGGCCTTCGCAGGCGTGATGTCGATCATCGCTGTGGTGCTCGTGACCTGGATGGTCTTCTGGATGCGACGGACCGCGCGCGATTTACGCGGCGAACTGCACGGACGTCTGGAACGTGCGCTTCTGTCCGGTGGCGGCGCGCTCGGGGTGGTGGCTCTCGTGGCCGTTCTGCGCGAGGGTATCGAGACGGCGATGTTTCTGTGGGCGTCCACCTCGGCCTCGGAAGGGACAACTGCCCAACTCGGCGGCGCACTGCTCGGGATCGCCACTGCCGTTGCCATCGGCTGGGCCGTTTACCGGGGGGCTTGCGGCTCAACCTCGCGACGTTCTTCCCCTGGACCGGTGCCATGCTCATCGTCGTGGCCGCAGGTGTGCTCGCGTATGGTGTCCGCGACTTGCAGGAGGCTGGCGTCCTCCCCGGCGGTGGGGCAGTTGCCTTCGACGTCAGCGGCGCGCTCGCCGCGACTCGATCAGACGAGCGCGCGCTCGTCTGATCGCGTCCCGTGAGGTAACGAAACCGCCATCAGGTGAGCGCCACTTATGGCGCTGTCTGAAGCACCGTCCAAGCCACCGACCGCCGTCATTGAGGACCAATCTCACGCACCGGCGTGGTGAAGTGCGCTTGGCGACCGACGGTGATGCCGGTCGGTCAGGACGTCACGCGGTGAGCGACGAGATACGTCAGGTCGTTTCGCGCTCACGACTCTTTCTGGGAGCGGTGGGCTCTGTGGAACGCTGGTCGCGACGTCGCCCTAGAAGCGACACTGTCGGGTCAGCCGCTTTACGTGGCTGCCGGATTCGTACCGATCAAGCATGTCGAGGACGCTGCCGGCGGCACCCCCAGTGCCCCTGGTACGGATGCGAAAGCTGATCTCTCTGTCAGCGTCCTGACCCCGGACACCTGGCACTACTGGCCGCCGGTGCGCGGCGTGGTCGAGCGCCAGCTCGGTGGCGGCGCAGTTGAGGCCGGGCTGCAGATCTGCTCGCGCAGGAGCAGAGCTCGGGCCAGCCGGAGAGCCGAAGCACTCAATCCAAACAGGAGGTGCCGAGCAGTTCCCCCGTCTGCTTCATCGCGACCACTCACGGCGCCCAGACACGTTGCACTTGTGCCCCCTCAGAGAGGATGCTTCCAAGGGCATCACCTGCTGGACTCCGGGCCACTGGCGAAAGGGGGATGGCCATGCCGAGCCATGCAGCGTCAGGCTCCCTCGGGTTGTGCTTCGCCCATCCCGATGACGAAAGCTACTCCACGTACGGAACCGTTGCGCTGCATGCGCCGGACGAGAGGTTCCGGCTGAGCGTGCTCCATGCCACGGACGGGAGCACCGGCGGCATCGCTGCTGGCGTGACGGTTGCCCCGTCTTCCCTCGGACGGCACCGACGTGGTGAGGCCGCGGCGGCATGGCGTGCGGTTGGTCGGATCCCGGCCCGGGACGTCTGGCTCGGCCACGACGACGGACAGGTAGCAGCGGTGGGGCATGAAAAGCTCGTCGAGGAGGTGTCCACCTTCCTGGACGAGGAGCGTCCGGACGTCGTGGTCACGT
>JBDTYK010000262.1:0-3607 GCA_040005715.1 Actinomycetota bacterium
AGTTCCACCGCAATCTGGGCGACATGTACATCGCGGACCCGCGGTTCACCAAGAACTACGACGACATCAGGCCAGGGCTGGCGCAGTACGTCCGGGACGCGATCCACGCGAATGCCGACCGCGCCGCGCGCGCCAGCGGGTAAGACCAGACGGAGGTATGCCGTGCCCACGCACCTCAGGTGCGGTGGCACGGCATACAGCTGAGCTACCAAGACACCGGCTGCCACGTCACTGGGGGCCGTGTGGGTGGTCTGCCATAGGCTCGGCAGCGTGAACCAGCCGGAGTCTTCGCAGTCCTTGCGCGGTCTGTTCATCGCCCTTGAGGGTGGCGACGGCGCGGGCAAGTCAACCCAGGGCCGGCTGTTGAAGGCTTGGCTCGAGGGACTTGGTCGCACCGTGGTCGTGACCCGCGAACCGGGTGGCACCCAGTTCGGCCGCACCGTTCGTGAGCTGGTGCTTCACGGTGACCACGTGGCTCCGCGCGCCGAGGCCCTGCTGTTCGCCGCTGACCGGGCGCACCACGTCGAGACCAAGATCCGGCCGGCGCTGGATCGCGGTGAGGTGGTCATCACCGATCGCTATATGGACTCCTCGATCGCCTACCAGGGTGCAGGGCGTGACCTTGGGGTCGACGAGGTGCGCCAGCTCAACATGTGGGCGACCGGCGCGCTGGTGCCTACCCTCACCGTTCTGGTTGACCTGCCGGCCGAGGTCGGTCGGGCCCGGCGAGCGGGGGTTCACGACCGTCTCGAGTCCGAGGCCGACGAGTTCCACATTGCAGTCCGGAAGCTCTTTCTGACCCTTGCAGAGGCTGATCCTGACCGATACCTCGTCGTCGATGGCGCGCGCTCACCCGACCAGATCCACCAGCTGGTCCGGGCCAGGGTCGCCCCGTTGCTCGACCAGTCCACATCGCCAGGGGTGGCCCGGTGAGCGTCTGGGACGATGTCATCGGTCAGGAGCTCGCCGTCCAGACGTTGCGTCGCGCGGTCGCGGATCCAAGTGCCATGACCCATGCCTGGTTGTTCACTGGGCCGCCCGGGTCGGGCAGATCCGTTGCTGCCAAAGCGTTTGCGGCTGCGCTGCTGTGCCCCATCGGCGGCTGCGGCACCTGCCACGAGTGCCGTACGGCGCTGGAGGGCACGCACGCCGACGTCGACGTCATCGACACCGAGGGACTGAGCGTCCTGGTGAAGGAGACCCGTAAGCTCGTCCAGCTGGCGGCGCGCCGTCCCTCAGTCGGGCGTTGGCGGGTGATCGTCCTCGAGGACGCCGACAGGCTGGGTGAAAAGGCCGCCGATGCGCTGCTGAAGGCGATCGAGGAGCCGACTGAGCGGACCGTGTGGATCCTCTGCGCACCCTCACAGGAGGACGTGATCATTACGATTCGCTCCCGCTCGCGGCATCTGCGGCTCTGTACTCCTTCTGTCGCTGCCGTCGCGGCGCTGCTTGTGCGTCGCGACGGGATCGACCCCGCGATGGCCACGTTCGCAGCTCGGGCGGCCCAGTGCCACGTGGGGATTGCGCGCCGGCTGGCCCTCGACGAGGGTGCCCGGATCAGGCGTCGTGACGTCATCGCTTTCGCCATGAAGATCCGTACCGTCGGCGACGCGGTCGGCGCGGCTGCCGACATCGGCACCATCGCCAAGGAGGAGGCTGAGGCGTCCTCGACCGAGCGTGACGGGGTCGAGAAGGCCCGGCTGATGGAGACCCTGGGCGCCGACCCCGGCGCCCGGACCCAGCCACCGCACGTACGCTCGCAGGTTGCCGCCCTGGAGAGGGAGCAGAAGACGCGGGCGACCCGGTTCGGTCGGGATGTCATCGACCGTTCCCTGATCGACCTGCTGTCCATCTACCGCGATGCGATGGTCCTGCACACCGGCGCCCCCATCGGTCTGGTCAACCAGGACATGGCCGAGCAGGTCCAGCAGCTGGCCCGCGTCCTTTCGCCCGAGCGGCTTCTGCAGTCCATGGATGCGATCGGCACAGCGCGTGAGCGCATCGATGCCAACGTCCAACCTCTGCTGGCCCTTGAGGCGATGGCGATCTCCCTGCAGCTGCCTCGTTAACCTCATTGTGCGCACACGCTGACCTCGGCGCGCGCCGCCGACAACGTCAGATACCGCGGCGCGGGCAACGTCCTCCAGCCTTTGCCCGAACCGCGGTACCTGACTTGTTAGTGGTCCCGTGTGCCTCAGCCCGCGACGGTGGTTTGACGCGTCGGCGCCTGCTGCTCGTGGCGCCTGCGAGAGCTGACCGTCGCGGCACCGGCGCCAGCCAGTGCGACGCCGGCCGCTGTTCCCAGTGCGATCTGCATCCAAGGCGTCGACTCGGGCGTCGGTGTGTTCGGATGCGTGTTGGCGCAACCCGAGCCGACGCAGCCGATCTGGGGGTCGGGCAGCGGCTGTGCCTGGGCAGGTGCAGTGGACATGATCGCGGCGATTCCTGCCGCTGCCAGTCCTGAGGCGATTCGTGTTGCTATGCGTGCCATTTCGATCTCCTCCAGGAGAGCGTTGGAAGTGGATAACTCGAATGTCGCCGAAGGTGGTTGCGGTCCGCATTGGGCGCGAGCCCTCATCTTTGGGATGTACCCCCTTAGTTGTGGGTGTCAACGCCCTTATTCCGGATGACACCGGCGGCGGCGGGCAGGACAATTCCGGGATGGGCAACCGTGCAGACGCCCCTGGGAACCTGCTTGCGGGGCGAGACCTGCTCGCTGGACGCGTCAATGAGCAGGCGCGCCTGGTGGAGGTGCTGTCGGCGGCCGCCAAGGGGCTTCCGGCCCTCGTCCTGGTCCAGGGCGAGGCAGGCGTCGGCAAGACCCGGCTGGTGCGCGAGGTGACCGAGCAGTTCCGGACTGTAGGTCATGACGTGTTATGGGGCACCTGCGTGCACTTCGGTGCGGCCTCGGTGCCGTTCGCACCTGTGATCCAGGCCTTCGACAGATGGGCCATGCAGGCTGACCCAACGGTTCGGTCCAACGTGCTCGAAGATGCCGGAGCTCTGTCGAATCTGTTGCCCTCCATGGGAACTCGAACCGCCGACTTTCCACCACGACAGCTGCTGCCAGTGGTGGACACGGTCCTTCAGCGGATCGCTGCGAAGCGGCCCACGGTTCTGGTCGTCGACGATCTTCAGTGGGCAGACGTCTCATCGCTGGACCTGCTGGCCTACCTGGTCGCCGGATTCCGGGGACAGAACCTGGCTTTGTTGGCCACGATCCGCGAGGAGGACCGGCCGGTCGGGCATCCCTTGCGTGGCTGGCTGGCCGACATGCGCCGGCTTCCCGGAGTCTCTGAGCTGATGCTCGCGCGCCTGGACGCGGAGGAGACGACGCAACAGATCACCCAGCTGCTCGGCCGATCTCCCGCTGAGGAGCTCGCCGCCGATGTTCTGGAGAGATCGGGTGGGAACGCCTACTTCACCGAGCTGCTGGTGCGCGGCCTGCTCCCGGGCGCACGGCGTCTCTCGAACGAGCTTCCCAGCGTCTTGCGTGAGGCGCTGTTGGCCAGGTGGCACTCCTTGTCGGAGCCCTCACGCCTTCTGACGCGGCTGCTCGCTGTCGGCGGTCGCCCCACGTCCTTCGACACGTTGTTCGCCGTCACCG
>JBDTYK010000263.1:0-3598 GCA_040005715.1 Actinomycetota bacterium
CACATCCGTATGCCCGGATCCGTTCCATCGACATCGGGCCCGCGCTGGCGACTCCTGGGGTTCATGCCGTTCTCACCCACGAGGACGTGCCGGGAGAGAAGCTGTACGGCCTGGAGGTCACTGACCAGCCGGTGCTGGCCGTCGAGGTGGTTCGCTACCAGGGCGAGGCCATCGCGCTGATAGCCGCCGACCACCCGGAGATCGCACGGCAGGCCGCCAAGAAGATCCGCGTCGACTACGAGGTCTGCAAGCCGGTGACCGACCCGATCAAGGCCCTCGGACACCCGGGGTGGGACCTGGTCGACGCCACCACGACGCAGGTCGGCGAGCTGAGCCGTGAGCGAGCCCACCTGCACCCCGGGGGCAACCTGGTCAGGCACCTGAAGATCCGCAAGGGCGACCCGCACCCCGTCGCCGACGTCGTCGTGGTCGGCGAGTACGAGGTCGGCATGCAGGACCAGGCATTCCTCGGCCCGGAGTCCGGGCTGGCTGTCCCCACCGAGGACGGCGGCGTGGAGCTGTATGTCGCCACCCAGTGGCTGCACGTCGACCAGCAGCAGATCTGCAGGGCTCTGGGGCTGCCACCCGAAAAGGTCCGGCTGAGCCTGGCCGGCGTCGGCGGAGCCTTCGGGGGACGCGAGGACCTGTCGATGCACGTGCATGCCTGCCTCCTGGCGCTGCACACCGGCAAACCCGTGAAGATGGTCTACAACCGGGAGGAGTCGTTTTTCGGGCACGTTCACCGGCATCCGGCCCGCATGCGGTACGAGCATGGCGCCACCAGGGACGGCACGCTGGTCCACGTCAAGGCCACTATCTACCTCGACGGGGGCGCCTACGCCTCCAGCACGGCTGCCGTGGTGGGCAACGCCGGGACGATGGGTATCGGCCCGTATGTCGTGCCGAACGTGCATGTCGACTGCTTCGGCTCCTACACCAACAACCCGCCGTGCGGTGCTATGCGCGGCTTCGGCGCCGTGCAGACGGCGTTCGCCTACGAGGCGCAGATGGACAAGCTCGCCGTCGAGCTCGGGATGGACCCGGTCGAGCTGCGCTGCCGCAACGCAATGAGCGAGGGAGCCCAGGCGGCGACCGGCCAAGTCGTCGACAGCCCCGCGCCGGTCGAGGAGCTGCTCCGCCGGGTCCAGTCCATGCCGATGCCTCCGCAGCGTTCCGACGTCGATGCCGATCTGCGCAACCTGCCGGGAGGCGTCTCCAACGTCACCCACGGAGAGGGTGTGGTGCGGGGGGTGGGGTACGCCGTGGCCTACAAGAACGTCGGGTTCTCGGAGGGCTTCGACGACTACTCAACGGCGCGGGTCCGGCTCGAGATCGTCGACGGTGAACCCACCGTGACCGTGCACACAGCCGCTGCCGAGGTGGGCCAGGGGCTGGTGACCGTCGAGCAGCAGATCGCTCGCACTGAGCTGGCCGTGGACAACGTCCTTGTACACAGCAAAGACACCCAGGTCGGGTCGAGCGGCTCCACGTCGGCATCCCGCCAGACCTACATGACCGGTGGCGCGGTCAAGGCAGCCTGCGAGAAGGTCCGCGAGGTCGTGCTCGGAATGGCCCAGCGACAGGTGGGCCACACGATCGCTGGCCTAAGGCTCGAGGGCGGCAAGGTGGTCAGCGTCGACGAGGGCATCGTGGCATCGCTGGCCGAGCTCCTTGGCGATCGAGTGGTCGAGGAGACCCTGCAGTGGCGGCATCGCCCGACCCAAGCCGTCGACCCTGAGACAGGTCAGGGCTTCGCCCATGTGCAGTACGCCTTCTCGGCGCACCGTGCCGTCGTCGACGTGGACGTCGAGCTCGGGCTGGTCAAGGTCGTGGCGCTGGACTGCGCGCAGGACGTGGGCAAGGCGATCAACCCGCAGGCAGTCATCGGTCAGATCCAGGGCGGCAGCGCCCAGGGGCTCGGACTGGCGATCATGGAGGAGATCATCGTCAGGAACGGCGTGATCCTCAACCCTTCGTTCACCGACTATCTGCTGCCCACCATTCTTGACATGCCGCCGATGCAGATCGCCGTTCTGGAGTATCCCGATCCGCACGCGCCATACGGCCTTCGGGGGGTCGGCGAGCCACCGACGATCTCCTCGGGGCCTGCCATCGCCAGCGCGATCCGTCAGGCGGTCGGGAAACCGTTGCCGAGGGTCCCGATTCGGCCGGAGCACATCACCGGCACCTGACGCCTCGCGGCTCGCCAACCGCTCATGCGCCCGGCGTCGCCGGCTCAACATCGATGAGAGCCGCCGTCCCGCCATCGAGGGCATACCGTGACCCCGACACGGCGAGAACCCGTCCGCCGAAGGCTGCCCGCTGCGTGACATGGCCACGCGTCCCCAGCCGGATACCCATCTCGTTCAGGCGGAACGCGTCCGCTGCGGACAGGCGGACTCCTGTCACCCGCAGCTCTGCACCCAGAGGGCTTTCTGGCAGCGTCATGGGCTACGGCACGATCCACGTGCCGGTCTTGCCGTTCAGGCCCTCGACCAGCTTGTCCAGCGAGGTGATCAGGGTTCTGCGACCGGGTCCCGACGTGGTGAACCCCAAGGCCGCTCGTATCTTGGGCAGCATCGAGCCCTCCGGGAACTGGCCCTCCGAGATGTACTTCTTGGCGTGAGCGACGGTGAGCTCGTCAAGGTCCTGCTGGTCAGGGGTGTTGAAGTTGATGGAGACCCTCTCGACGCCGGTGAGGATGGCCATGGCGTCGCACCCAGTGTCGGCTGCCAGCATCACCGACGCGTAGTCCTTGTCGATGACGGCGTCGATCGCCTTGTACCAGTTGTCCTTTCGGACGGTCGGGATGCCGCCTCCGCCTCCGGCGATGACCACGTGGCCCGCGGACACGAGGTCCAGGATCGCATCCTTCTCCAGGATGTCCATGGGCATCGGGGACGCAACGACCTCGCGGTAGCCACGGCCGGAGTCCTCGATCATGGTCTTGCCCGACGTTCGCAGCACCTCAGCCTCCTCGGCCGTGAAGAAGGCACCGATCGGCTTCGTGGGCCGCTGGAACATGGGGTCGTCCGCGTCGACCAGTGCCCTCGAGATGACAGTGCAAACCGTCTTGTGAAGGCCATGCGCGTTCAGTTGGTTCTCGATGGCGTTCTGCAGGTGGTACCCGACGTAGGCCTGGCTCATCGCGACAGCCTCGGACAGCGGCACCAGGGACTGTTGGTAGCTCACCCTGCCGTGGTCGATCGAGCTCTTGATCATGCCGACCTGAGGGCCGTTGCCGTGGCAGATGACGATCTCGTGTCCCGCAGCGAGGAGGCCCACGATGGGCTTGGCCACAACGCCGACCGACTCGACCAGCTCGTCGAAGTCGGTGCCCAGGGCGTTGCCGCCCAAAGAGACGAGGATGCGTGACATTGGTTGGTGGTCCTCTCTGGGAAAGAGCACGGCCCGGCCACTCAAGGGGTGCCCGGGCCGTGCCGCTCTGATGGTCAGTCTTGCTCGTTCTCGCAGTAGATCGTCGGGATGACGCTCAGGATCGCTGCGCACTTGACGAGGTCGTCCTTCCAGTTGACCTCGTTGGGCGCGTGGGCCTGGGCCTCCTGGCCGGGACCAACACCGATCACGGGGATGCCGT
>JBDTYK010000264.1:0-3587 GCA_040005715.1 Actinomycetota bacterium
GCTGGCCTGAGTATCACCTGACTCTGAGCCGCAGCTAGCGCCGCATCTGCTTCTCGATCGCGACCCAGGTGACGCCACTGACCACACCGCTGGGCGACAGCTTGGCGCGCGACTGAACCGCTCTGACCGCCGCCATGGTCCGGGGCCCGAAGGCTCCGTCCGGCGTCACGCGCAGCGCATGTTGCAGGGCGACGACGGCAACGCCCTTGGAGCCCTGTTTCAGGGTGAGCCCGCGATAGCCCAGCAGCGGGTAGTCGCGCTTCTCCAGGCGGTCCCACACCAGGCGGTCGGCGACGCCGCTGCGCGAAAGGTGTTGCAGGGTCTGGAAAGTCATCAGAGCCGACCTGGTCTTGGGTCCGAACGCACCGTCGGGCGTGAGGTGCAGTGCGTGCTGGAGGGCGACCACGGCTGCTCCCCTGGAGCCCTGCCGCAGGATCACCTTCTTGTATGCCGTGTACGACGTCGACGCGACGGGCGCCACCGGGGTGTGGACCACCGGCGCCACGGGGGTACGGATCGCTGAGCGCGAAGGCGCGGTAGGCGGTTTGGCCGCCGAGACCGGCAGCTTGAGCGCAACTGGCGTGGTGGCTGGTGGCCCCGACAGTGTCGAGACTGGCGGGGCGCTCAGAGAGGGCGCCGGCGGAGTCGGAACCAGCTTGGCCCAGGTGGCCTTGTCCAGGACACCGGTGATCGGAACCCCGGACCGGATCTGCCAGCCGACCAGGGCAGCCTGGGTAGCCGACCCGAACGACCCGTCGGCCACTACCCCCAGGGCTTTTTGGGCCACGGCGATCTGCGGGTTCTTCTGACCGACCACGTACACGGGGTAGGGCGAAGCCGGTGCAACCGGAAGGTAAGTGGGGCAGGCGGCGGTGCGCGGCACGGTGTACAGCGGGGCGAACTGACCGGCATACACCCGGCACGGCCCGAGGTCGACCACTGTGGTCGCGTGGCCCGTCCACCAGGACGTCCGTGCCATGGCGCCGTCCCAGGAGAAGCTGAAGTGGATGTGGTCCGTGTGCGGAACCGAGCCGGTGTAGGGAGCCCAGCCCCGCTCCGGCGCATACTCGCGCCACATCTTGGTGTTCCAGATGATGTAGCTGATCCCGAACCGCCGAGCCATCGCGCCGTTGCTCGCGCTGAGCCACGCCACCACCGAGTCGGCGATGGCCTTCTGGTTCGGGTCCTTGACGCTGAGCATCCAGTCCAGCGCCCTGCCGTCGTAGTGCTCGCTGGTGTCGCCGCTACAGGTCCTGCTGATGCCGGTCAGACCGGTCTTGTAGTTGTTCTTCATCAGGGTTGCGAACGCGATCACCCCCGGCTTGTCGCGCGGGTCGCAGGACACCTGTGCCTCATACGGCGTGCTGACATCCAGGGCAACAGGAAGGGACTTGTTGGGCGTGGCCGGGACCGGTACTGGGGCGGGCGCGGGAGGAAGGGGCGCGGTGTCAGCGTGCGCGACCGATGCCGCCCCGACCGCCATCAGCGGGACCGCCAGCACCGTCCCGCTCAGCGTGACCAGGCGGGTTCGAACGGACATGGCAGGCTCTCCTCATACGTCACTTCAATCCCAACAACACCTTTAGTAACAGTTTCCCCGCTCGTCGCATCACCCTGCAACCGCTTTGGGTGAACTACAGATCTGTAATTCGCTCGTTCGGCGCTGTGGGACGCGCCGGTTCAGCTCTGCGGCAGCCGCCGAAGCAGCGCCGACGCGAGGCTGGCGCTGAACTGGGTGCTCATGTGGTCGTAGTCGAAGTAGACGCTTGCGCCGCCGACCACCGCGTAGCAGCGCTGCTTGTCGCAGAAATAGTCACTGAGGTCGACCAGGTTGACCTGGTATTGCATGGTTCGCGCTGCCCGCATCATGTCGTCGTCGACCAGGACCTTCGCCCGCGGGTTCGAGCACGCCAGCGGCCGGCCCGCGTTGACCGCCAGACACTGGGGGCCGTTGCGGTCCCTCGTCGTCGGGATGTCTCGCAGGACGGTCACCCGGGTGAAACGCAGCCAGTCACTCCAGACGCGCTCGAAGCCGTCGGGGCCGGAGCCCGCGGGCTCGAAGACGTTCTTCTGGGCGAAAGCCGTGGTGATGACGTCGTCGGGCGCCAGCGCTCTCAGCCTGGCCGTGGCCTTGGTCGTCCAGCTGGGGCAGATATCGCCGTCCCTGGCCCGACGCTCGAAGACGACGCTCCTGGCATAGGTCGCCGGGCACCCAAGGGCGAGAATCTCGGTGAGCTGCCAGCCCTTGGCCCTGGCGATCCGGTGCAGCGCACCGCGCCAGTGCTGTGCGTGGGAGTCACCGACCAGGGCCACGACCCGGGTCGGTTTGCCCTTACCCCAGTAGCAGGTCAGGACTAAGGGGTCCGTGCCCGTGGTGCGGCAGCCCGGGTCCACGGCCCATGGAGCATCCGCCTTGGTGATGGCCACCACTGGGGACGCCGTGAGCGCTTTGGGGCACTTGGCGCGGTTCACCATCGCGGGAGCGCCAAAGCAGGGACTTCCCGACACGTCGGCCAGCATGGCGGCGACCTGCTGGTCCTTGGCGTTCGCGGCATAGACCTGAGTCCCGGAGACCAGGGCAACGACCAGCATGCCGACCAGCGCCGCCGAGAGCGTCGCCCGGGGGGTCAGGGTCAGCCGCGGCCACAAACCCATGGCGTCCTCGACGAATCGCCTGCTCAGCCCGGAGACCACCAGGCAGAGCACCACCAGAGCCAGCAGCTCCGGGGTCCCCAGGTTGTGACCCAGCAGGTAGGGGGCGAAGACCACCATGGGCCAGTGCCACAGGTAGATGGAGTACGACGCATCACCAACCCACTGGACGGGGCGGCGTCGAAACAGCAGACCACTGGGATCGGCCCGTCCGGTATCACCGGCGATGATGACCGCAGCTGTGGCGATCACGGGCAGCGCGGCGGCATACCCGGGGAACGCGGTTGCGTTCGAGAAGAACCAGGCGGAGGCCACCAACGCGATCATGCCCAGCCACCGAAGCACGAGGGCCAGGGCAAGGTGCGGCACCCACCTGCGCATCAGCAGCACGAGCAGGGCCCCGGCGCCAAACTCCCACGCCCGCGTCGGGGTGATGAAGTAGGCAACCGCACGATCTGTCTGGGTGACCCACACCGAGACGGCGAACGAGCCGGCCGTGACCAGGAGCAGGGTCATGCCGATGTTCCTGGTGGTGCGCCCGCGCAGCCACCGGCGGGCGGCGACGCAGGCGAAGATGATCAGGCTCGGCCAGACGAGGTAGAACTGCTCCTCGGCCGACAGCGACCAGTAGTGCTGGACCGGCGAGGCGAGGTCGTTGGACCCCGAGTAGGTCACGGCCTTGGACGCGAGCCACAGGTTCTGGACGTAGAAGCCGCTTGCGGTTATCTCGTGGGCGGTGGATCCCCACAGGTCGGTGGGCAGCAGAAGAACCGTCCCGACGGCCGCAAACAGCAGGACCAGAATGCTGGCTGGTAGCAGCCGCCTAGCCCTGCGCGCGTAGAACGCCCAAAGCCTGACGGTCCCCGTGCGGTCCACCTCCCGAAGCAGGTGGGAGGTGATCAGGTAGCCCGAGATGACGAAGAAGGCGTCGACGC
>JBDTYK010000265.1:0-3586 GCA_040005715.1 Actinomycetota bacterium
TGGGTCAGGTCCGGTCCCGTTGCGCGGCGATCAGGGCGGCTCGCTGGGCCTGCCACGTCTCCAGATCCAGCTCGCCCCTCGCCAGCCGGCGATCCAGGATCTCCAGTGGCGACTCACCGCCCGAGTGCGCCGTCGCGTGGTCGCTTCCCGGCACCAGCCGGACGACCAGCCACACGATCAGGGCGAGCAGAAGGATCCAGAACGCACCCATGACCAGAAAACCGAGCGGAGCCATTCCCCCGTCATTCCAACCCATCATCGTCAAACTCCTCCTCGACATTCCCGGTCGTCCCGGGCTGGCTCCAGCCTCGACCCGTCAGGGTGAGGTTGTGGCCAGAAACCATAAAGAAACGATGAAGGTTGACGATCTCAGTCGAGCGCGGGCGTGATCGTGCCGGTGACGTCGCCCAGACCGATTCGTGCACCGTCGGCTCCCCGAGCCCAGCCGGTGAACGTGACCGTGTCGCCATCCTGCAGGAAGGTCCGCGTCGAACCGTCGTCCAGGGTCATCGGCTCCTGACCGTTCCAGGTGAGCTCGAGCAGGCTGCCGCGCGTGGTCTTCTCCGCGCCGCTCATGGTTCCGGAGGCAAACAGGTCACCGTCGCGAAGGCTGGCGCCGTTGACCGTCATATGGGCCAGCATCTGGGTGGGTGACCAGTACATGTCGCGGTAGGTGGGGCTGGACACCAGGGTGCCGTTGATCCGGACCTCGAGGTTGATGTCCAGGCCGAAAAGGCTTTCGGGAGAACCCCGGAGGTAGGGCAGGGGTTCCGGACTCTGTTGGCCCAACGGGATCATGGCTGTGGCCAGCGCCTCCATTGGAACCACCCAGGCTCCAAGACTCGAACCGAAGGACTTGCCCAGGAATGGGCCCAGTGGGACGTACTCCCAGGCCTGGATATCGCGGGCACTCCAGTCGTTGAACAAGGCGACACCGAACAGGTGGTCGGCTGCCTCGTCGACGCCGACCCGGCGCCCGAGCGCGGTGGCGCCTCCGACGATGAATGCAAGCTCGGCCTCGATGTCGAGCTTGACGCTTGGTCCGTAGACCGGGGCGGCGTCGCCGGAATCCCTGCGCTGGCCCTTTGGTCGGCTGATGTCGGTGCCGCTCACGACCACCGTCCCGGACCGACCGTGGTATCCGATGGGGAGGTGCTTCCAGTTGGGTGTCAGTGGATCGCTGCCGGGTCGGAAGATCTTGCCGACGTTGCTGGCGTGGTTCTCGCTGGCATAGAAGTCGACGTAGTCAGCCACCTCGATGGGCAGGTGAAGCGTGACCTCGGCCAGTGGGAGCAGGAACGGCTCGGTCGACTCCTGGTGAGCAGGGTTGGTCAGGACCTCGGTGAGCCAGCCCCGGGCTGCCCTCCAGGCCGGCCGGCCCAGTGACAGGAAGTGGTTGAGGTTCGGCTGGGCCCAGCAGACTCCCGACTCCATGCCGACGAACTCGGCGGCCGCCCCGGCGTCCAGGACGAGGTCTCCGACCCGGACGCCCACTCGCCGCAGGTCCGGGTCAGTGGTCGAGAAGATGCCGTAAGGGAGTGTCGCCAGCCCGAAAGGGTGGTCAGCGGGGATATCGAGCCATGTCCGCGTCAAATGGTCAGCTCCTTGATCAGGCCGAGTGCGGCAAGATCGGTGACGGGGTCCTTCACCTGACAACAGCCGTACGACGTGAAGAACGCGCGTACGACGCTCACGTCGGCCTGGCTCATCCCGGTGACGATGTCCACGAGGGGCGCCGGATCACGTTGGGAAAGAAGGGAAGCCATCTCGGGTACCTCTGCGCCGTGGGCCAGCGCCCACCGGGTGGCCGCGATGACGTTGAGGAACCCGAACTGGTTCTCGCCCTCGTCGCTGGTGTCGGTGACCGCGTGATGGAGCCCGCCCGTCAGCTTGAACGCCAGGTCGTGGTCGATTGCCGCCCGGATGAATGCTGCCAGCTCGGTCGGCGTCGGGACCGGGTTCTCAGGCGTCGATCCGGTCCGGAACTTGGCCCGCAGCCGGTGGCGGTCGTCGGCGCTTTCCTGGATGTCGGACAAGGCACGTTCCTGCTGGGGCCCCCCGGGCACCTCGATGGAGAGCGAGACGCCCCAGCGCAGTGCCCGGTGCCAGTCGGGCGACCATCCGATCTCGACACCGGTGGGAGTCACGCTCGCGTCCGCATCCATCCGGGACAATGCGTCGTCGAGCAGGGTCAGGTCGGTGCCCAGCCGCCCCACCAGTGCCACGTCCAGCTGTTGTGCGCGCCAAAGGCCGAGGAGCTCGTCGATCACGGAGGGCGGCAGGAGCAGCGGTCCAACCAGATCCGACCACGAGCTCCAACGCCGGGCAACATGATCGGTCAGTGCGCGGTCAAGTGGTGCGAGCTCGGGCGGGAATACCGCGGCATCGTCGAAAAGCCCCTGGAAGAGTGCTCGATCAGCTGGCCGCTCCGCCCTCTGACCGATGGATTGCTCGGGCGTTGGCATGTCAGAAAGGCTATCAAGGGCTGGGGCGCGGGCTTCGGTTCTCCCGATGGGAGGCGGCAGAGAGGGGCCAGGGGAGAAGATGGATCAGGACTCAACCAACGGACACCCTTGATGCGAGGACGACCATGGCGCAATACCAGCGGATGGGCAACGTGCCACACAAGCGGCACACGCAGCACCGCACCCCGGATGGCGGCCTGTACTACGAGGAGCTGATGGGGGAGGAGGGCTTTAGTTCCGACTCCTCCCTGCTCTACCACCGGAACCTTCCGTCGGCGATCAGCGGAGCCAGATCATGGGAGCTAGGCGACTCGCTCGCCACCACGCCCAACCACCCGTTGCTGCCGCGCCACCTCAGGCTGCATGACCTCTTCGCCGAGGAGGCCTGGCAAGGGGTCGACCCTGTGACCGGACGGCTCCTTGTTCTCGGCAACGGTGATGTTCGGATCTCCTATGTCGTCGCTGACACGCCAAGTCCCTTCTACCGCAATGGGATTGGCGACGAGTGCGTCTTTGTCGAGAGCGGCCAGGCTCGAGTCGAGACGGTGTTCGGTTCGTTGGAGGTCGCCAGTGGCGACTACCTTGTCGTTCCGCGGGCGACGACCCACCGTTGGATACCCAGCGGTGAGGAGCCACTGCGGGCTTACTGCATCGAGGCGAACTCGCACATCGCCCCGCCCAAGCGCTACCTGAGCAGATACGGCCAGCTGCTCGAGCACGCCCCGTACTGCGAACGGGACCTGAGGCTGCCGCAGGGGCCGTTGGTTGCCGAGGGCCCTGGCGCCTCGGCCGGCGAGGCCACTGACGTCTACATCAAGCACCGGGGCAACGGACCGGGAGGGATAGCCGGCACGATCTACACCTACCCGCACAACCCGCTGGACGTCGTCGGCTGGGACGGATGTCTGTATCCGTATGTCTTCAACGTCAGGGACTTCGAGCCGATCACCGGTCGCGTCCATCAGCCTCCGCCCGCACACCAGGTTTTCGAGGGCACCAACTTCGTGATCTGCAACTTCGTGCCGCGCAAGGTCGACTATCACCCGCTGTCGATCCCGGTTCCCTACTACCACTCGAACGTGGACAGCGACGAGATCATGTTCTACGTCGCCGGCGACTAC
>JBDTYK010000266.1:0-3575 GCA_040005715.1 Actinomycetota bacterium
GTGTTGTCTTCACCCGACGGCGCTTGATCGCGCGCGGTCAGCCTCTGATGGTCTGCGCGTTGCGCGAGACCGGCGATCGCCGATGGCGGTTCGGGTTGGCTCGCTACGGTACGACCGGGCTCGAGTGGTTCACCATCCTCGGGCTCTCCCTGCGCCCCGCCAGGCAGTGGGACCGCGGGCTGCTGAACATCGGGGCCAGCCGGCCCCTCGAACCCGGCGAGCGACCCGAGATCCTCATTCCCGTCGCTGTCAGGGTCGAGTGCCGATATGGCCAGGGTCGTTTCGAGATCGCTCTTGCGCGGGCTCCGTATGCCGCCCTGCGGTCATGGCTGGAAGCCGCGCCACCCGGGCGGGGCGTCAACGTCGCCTAGGCGCTCCCAGGTTGAGCGCGCCTGAGGTGCTCACCTTCGCTAGCCGGAACGTTTCACTGCTACCTCAACTTTTGGCTGCATTGGTGAAACAAGCCAGCCAACGGGCTGCCGTCGCCTAAGGCTGTTCGGGCTCCGGTGCATTGTCGGGCTTCTGCACCCGACCGCCGCCGGGCGCCCAGAGCACGTCCCCGCCGATCTCCAGGTTGGCCACCCGCGCCATGATGAACAGCAGATCAGAGAGCCGGTTCAGATACTTGGCCGTGAGCGGGTTGACCCCGCCAGTTCCCTTTCCGCTTCCTTCGGGCGCCGGCTGGTCGCCATACGCCTCCAGAGCTGTCCAGGCCGAGCGTTCTGCCCGACGGGCCACCGTTCGGGCCACGTGGAGGTAGGCCGACCCCGGCGTGCCGCCCGGGAGGATGAACGAGCGCAGCTTCTCCAGCTCGTCGTTGAAGCGGTCGCAGTCTGCCTCGAGCTCGTCCACCCAGATTTCCTTGACCCGCAGCGGCGGATACTCATAGCTGGCAGCAAGCGGAGTGCACAGGTCGGCGCCGACGTCGAAGAGATCGTTCTGGACCCGCAAGAGGACTGCGCCGACATCCTCGCGCAGAGCGCCGCAGGTAAGAGCCACCCCCACGCAGGAGTTGGTCTCGTCGGTGTCGGCGTAAGCCACCAGGCGGGGGTCGGTCTTGGTCGTGCGACTGAAGTCCCCAAGGGCCGTGGTGCCGTCGTCGCCGGTGCGCGTATAGATCCGTGTCAGGTTGACCATGACACGATGCTCTCAGATGTGCCCCCGATAGGCTCACCCGGTGATGGAGCGGTTTCGTGTGGTCGGTGGCACCAGTCTTCGTGGTGAGGTGTCGGTCGTCGGCGCCAAGAACAGCGCCCTGAAGCTGATGGCGGGCGCCTTGTTGGCGGTGGGCACCACCCGGCTGACCAATGTGCCGGCGATCCTGGACGTGATGACCATGGCCGAGCTGCTCCGCCGGCTCGGGTGCATGGTCGAGTACGACGCTGACGCCGGGGTTGTGTCGATCGAGGTCCCCGACCAGATCGGCCACCGCGCCGACTATGACCTTGTGCGGGCGCTAAGAGCCTCGATCTGTGTCCTGGGCCCCTTGGTTGCCCGCTGCGGCCAGGCGGACGTGGCGGTGCCCGGAGGAGACGCGATCGGGTCCCGGGGGCTGGACCTGCACGCCTCGGGATTGGAGACGCTGGGCGCCGATGTCCATGTGACCCACGGCTACCTCATCGCCGAGGCGCCGAACGGCCTTCATGGCGGCGACATCCACCTGGATTTCCCCAGCGTCGGCGCCACTGAGAACATCCTCATGGCTGCGGTGCTGGCCAGGGGAGTGACCCGCGTCACGAACGCCGCCCGTGAACCCGAGATCGTCGACATCTCACGTTTCCTTGCCGAGATGGGCGCCCGGATCGAAGGTGCAGGGACCTCCGTCATCACGGTCGAAGGCGTCAGCGCCCTTAACCCGGTGTCCCACGAGGTGGTGGCTGACCGGATAGCGGCGGGTACCTGGGCGTTCGCCGCGGCCACGACAGATGGCGACGTCGAGGTGGTTGGTGGTGTACCCGGGCACCTGGGAGCGACGCTCGACCGGTTGGCCGACTCAGGAACCGATATCAAGACGACCGATCGTGGATTTCGCGTGACCGGGACCGGTCGCCGCTCTGCCTTCGACGTGGCCACGTTGCCCTATCCAGGCTTTCCCACAGATCTTCAGCCGTTCGCGCTCACCTACAACTCGGTCGCCCAGGGCAGCGCCATGATCACCGAGAACCTCTTCGAAGCCCGCTTCCGCACGGTTCAGGAGCTTGCTCGTCTGGGAGCCGACGCCAGGGTGGACGGGCATCACGTCATGGTCCACGGCGTCAAACGCCTCTCTGGTGCTCCGGTCGAGGCCAGCGACATCCGGGCCGGCGCGGCGCTGGTCATTGCAGGTCTGGTTGCCGAGGGCATCACGACGGTCAGCCGGGCGCACCACGTGGACCGCGGCTATGCGGGCTTCGCCGAGGCGCTGTGCCGCCTTGGGGCCGACGTGACCCGAGAACCCGACGAGGCGCCTTACCGCTGAGGTCCCGCCAGGCCCGGTACCTTCATCGGTATGTCACAGGCAGATTCCAACCGCTCGCGCCGAGACCCCGCATGGGTCATGCGCACCTATGCCGGCCACTCCAGTGCGGCGGCGAGCAACGAGCTCTTCCGGCGCAACCTGGCCAAGGGACAGACCGGCCTGTCTGTCGCCTTCGACCTGCCGACACAGACCGGATATGACCCCGACCACGTGCTGGCCGGCGGTGAGGTGGGCAAGGTCGGCGTGCCGATCTCGCACATCGGGGACATGCGGGCCCTCTTTGCAGACATTCCGCTGGCCCGGATGAACACCTCGATGACCATCAACGCCACGGCAATGTGGCTGCTGGCGATGTACGAGGTCGTTGCCGAGGAGCAGGCAGTCCTCGCGGGGGAGGATCCGGCGGCTGTGGTCAAGGCGCTCACCGGGACCACGCAGAACGACATCATCAAGGAGTACCTCTCGCGTGGGACCTACGTCTTTGCCCCCCAGCCCTCCCTGCGGCTGATCACCGACATGGTGGCCTACACGGTGGCTGAGATCCCCAACTGGAACCCCACCAACATCTGCAGCTATCACCTCCAGGAGGCAGGCGCGACGCCGGTCCAGGAGGTCGCCTACGCCATGTGCACGGCAATCGCCGTCCTTGACGCCGTCCGCGACTCAGGGCAGGTGCCGCCGGAGCGCTTCGGGGAGGTGGTCAAGCGGATCTCCTTCTTCGTCAACGCCGGTGTGCGGTTCGTCGAGGAGATGTGCAAGATGCGGGCGTTCGTGGCGCTCTGGGACGAGATCACGCAGGAGAGGTATGGCGTGACCGATCCCTCCCAGCGACGCTTCCGTTACGGCGTCCAGGTCAACTCTCTGGGTCTCACCGAGGCTCAGCCGGAGAACAACATCCAGCGAATCGTGTTGGAGATGCTGGCAGTCACGCTGTCAAAGGACGCCAGGGCAAGGGCAGTGCAGCTTCCCGCATGGAACGAGGCTCTGGGCCTGCCAAGGCCGTGGGACCAGCAGTGGTCGCTGCGCATGCAGCAGGTGCTCGCCTACGAGTCCGACCTCCTGGAGTACGACGACCTGTTCGCCGGGTCTCTCGTCGTCGAGGCCAAGGTGGCCGAGA
>JBDTYK010000267.1:0-3536 GCA_040005715.1 Actinomycetota bacterium
GACACGGTGGGCGCCGACACGGTGGGCGCCGACACGGTAGGCGCCGCCGCCGCGTTGGACGCTCCCGCTGCCTTGGACGTGTCGGTGGCTCGCGAGCTCCGGGCCTTCACCGCCCCAGCCGCGTCGGCCGCCGTACGGGTTGCCTCGCGGGCCCGCCCCGCGGCAGCCTCGCGGATCTGTGCAACCGCGCCCTTGCGGTCTGAGTCGGCGAGCGCTCTGGCTTCGGGCACCTGGCCCGGCGCCAGGAGGTTCGCCGTCGTCTCGCGAGGCGCGACCGGGCGGGGGGTGGTGCTCAGCGACACAGGGGCACTCGGCATACCGATCACCACGGCACCGGAGAACAGGCCGAGAACGGCGATCTGTGACAGGACTGAGCTCAGGCGCATGACGATGCTCTCGTTGGAATGAAGGAACCCCTGCAAAGTGGTGAAACCCCCACAGTGACAACGGTTGGCCGTCGAGTCCACCTTTTCGTCGGCGTGTCGGCGGGCCGGGGCTAGGCGGGGTCAGTGCCTCGCAGCCCGAGGGCAGCAACGAGTGCGCGCGCCGAACGCTCGCCGCTGTGGACGTCCTCGACATATCGCCGGCCGGCCAGGCCATACGCCGCCGCGGCTTCGCGATCCTTCAGCAGGTCCCGGACCACCTCGACCAGCTGGTCCGGCGTTGCCTCCACGATGGGCAGGTCTCCCGGGCACAGGCTGCGGACCTCTGGGGTCACGTGCCCGACGACCACCCGGCCGGCAGCCATCGCCTGGGCGGCAAGCACGCCATAGCTTCCGAGGCTGAACTGGTCCAGGACGATGTCCGCATTGGCCAGGTGCTCAGGCATGTCCGAGGGTGCAATGCCCTCGATCCGCCGGTAGTCGATCACGCCTTCCAGCGACAGCACGCGCATGGCGTCCTCGACATACGAGGAGCCCTTCAGGCTCGCCCGGCTGGGGGCGTGCAGGACGATCGGGACCTCGCGCTCCATCAGCGGCTTGTCGGTCCCCCACAGGTCGACGTCGACCACGACCGGCAGCCAGATCCCGTCCGGCACGTCCGGCAACAGGTCGAGTGTCGAGACGAGCTTGGGACCGTCAAATGCGTTCACCAGTGGTGCGAGCTGGTCCCAGCCGCGCTGCAGGCGGGCGGTGAGCTCATCTTCGGGGTCCCGGAACGGCGACCACGGTGTCGTCTCGGCGTGCCGACGGGGGTTGCGGATCTCCGAGCCGTGAAGCAGCAGCCCAACCTGTATTCCGACCGCCCGCAACACCGGTACGTCACCGCTGAAGTCCCGGCCGTGCCGTAGACCGAACAGGGGGCGACCGGCCTCGAGCAGGGCGTGCGTCCAGGCGTCCAGCGCCCGGGACTCGAACGCCTGCGCCCATCGGGGGTCTTTCGCGTAGGTGGCAGCCGGGACGATCTCGTCGGCCTCGAAGACCAGGGGTGAACCACGGTCGACGACGACGACCTCGGTGACCAGCCCTGGCGTGTGGCGTTCGAGTGCCTTGGCCCATGCCCAGGCCTGTCCTGCCATGTTGGCCGGGCCGATACCGACCACTGAAGGCCGGTCGGTCCGCGAGCGTGGAACCTCGGTCAGGCCGTCAAGCGTCGAGGCCCGCGCCGGCTCGGTGACGGAGTCGGGCGAGCCCAGGAGCCCGCGGTAGAAGGTGCGCAGAGCCGTCTCCTGGCGCTCCCAGGCATAAGGCTCGAGCAGGTCGGGTGAGTGCGCGATCACGGACACCACCTCGTCGCGGCGAGCCAGGAGCCCGCGCAGCTCCTGGGCGAAGGAGGCTGCGTCGTCTGCGAGGTGCACCGCCCCGACGCCGTGGGCCCTGACGAAGTCAGCCTGTGCTTTGCAGTCGCTGACCAGGACGGGGATGCCGGCATACAGGTACTCGAACAGCTTGTTGGCCAGCGCCATCTCGTGGCTGCCGAAGTGCCGCAGCGGCAACAGGCCGATATCCGCGCTGGCCACGAAGGCCGAGACCTCATCGGGGCGCACCGGGTCCAGCAGGTGAAGCCGGTCGCCCACCCCGAGCGCGACGGCCTGGGCCTGGAGCCTTCCAGCCTGCATAACGCCCTTGTGGGGCACGCACACCACGGCCAGGTGCACGTCGGGCAGGTCGGGCAGGGCCGCCACGGCCGTCTGCACGCCGCGAGCCTCCGTGACGCCGCCGCTGTAGACCATCAGGGGGACGTCGTCGGCAAGCCCGATGACCTGCCGCAGACCGACGTCGACCTTGCTCGAACCGGCGCCCAGGACGGGGCTGTTCATGACTACTGTCGGGCAGGCGGGCAGGCGGTAGCGCCGCTGCAGCTCCTCGGCCAACGGCTGGGTGACGGTCAGAACGCCGGCGGCCGAACCGATGTACTCACTCTCGAGGGAGAGGTAGGCGGCCACCTTGCGCCGGGTCCGCGATCCGTAGAGGGACAGCCCGGCGACGAACTCGTGGGAGTCATAGACCCAGGCGGCCTCCTGGCCCCGGGCCCGCGCCCGGGCCACGGCGCGGCTGGCGATGCCGACCATGTGGACGTCGTGCGCATGCAGCATGTCCCACTCGAGCCGGTCGATGGCCGGGGCGAACGCCAGCTCGTAGTCGTCCATCTCGGGCAGCAGGCGGCGCCACTCGGCTCCCAGCCCGGTGTCGTTCCGGGTGTGGTCGAAGGCACGCCATCCGAGCTTCTCCACCCTCACCAGGCGCCGGGCGAGCCCCGCCCGGATCCGGTTGACGTGCCGCCCGACTCCAGCCATCTTGGCCCGCCGCGCTCGTGAGAGCCCGCCGAGCTCCTCGGCCTCCCGGCGGCGCAGGGTCGCCCTGATGTCGTGCAGCTTGCGGTCGGATGGCTCGAGGGCGACGTGCACCCGGGACCTTCGGACCTTTTGGGTGTGGCGCGCCACCTGGTCGCGCATTCGCCAGGTCACCGGAACCCTGATGATGCGGACGTTGCCGAGCATGGCCTCTTCCCGGACGCCGCCGGAGGCGTAGCCGAGCACCGTGACCTCAAGTCCCCCGTCGGCCAGGGCCAGGGCACTCTTGAGGACGCGAGTGTCGTTGCGGATGTCGTTGCCGACAAGCATGAGCAAACGCTTCGGGCTGGTCACTGGACTCTCCTTGGGTGGCTGCTCGGCGTCTGCTGCGACAAACTGGCGTCGACTACCTGGCCGCGACACCCACGGTTCGGTGGGTCACGCCGGGCCAGTTGTCCGGCGAGGTGACCCGACGGCCATCGACCAGCACGCGGATACCGGGCAGGTCTGCGGCCCGCAGCTCCTTGTAGATCGCGTGGTCGGTCTGCAGGATGGCCGCGTCGACGGGGTCGCCCTGCTCGTACGGGTTCAGCTTCAGCTCGGTGAGCTCGGCGTCGGAGTAGAGCGGGTCGTGCACCGAGACCTCGGCGCCACGCAGCTCCAGGGAGGCGACGGTGGGGAAGACCCCCGAGAAGGCGGTCTCCTTGACACCCCCGCGGTATGCCGCACCCAGGACCACCACGCGGGCGCCCTTCAGGTCCCCGTAGGCACCCTCGAGCAGGCCAACGGTGTATTCCGGCAT
>JBDTYK010000268.1:0-3534 GCA_040005715.1 Actinomycetota bacterium
AGGCCCGCTTCGCCATGGAGTTCTGCGCGGCTGAGTCGTGCGGCAAGTGCACCCCGTGCCGCGTCGGCGCCGTCCGTGGGGTCGAGGTGATCGACAAGATCGTCGCCGGCCATGAGACCGCAGCCAACGTCGTCCTGTTGCAGGACCTGTGTGAGCTGATGACCGACGGATCACTGTGCGCCATGGGCGGACTCACCCCGATGCCCGTGCGCAGCGTGCTCCAACACTTCCCCGAAGCCCTGGACCGACCCGAAGGCGCCCGGCCATGACCCTGCTCAAGGAACCCGACTACGGCACACCCGCTCGCCCTGGCGAGCCGGAGGTCAGGGTCGAGATCGACGGCATACCGGTGAGCGTGCCCGCCGGGACGTCGGTGATGCGCGCCGCAGCCCTGGCCGGCGTCGACATCCCAAAGCTGTGCGCGACCGACTCGCTCGAGCCGTTCGGCTCCTGCCGGCTGTGCCTGGTCGAGATCGAAGGCCGCAAAGGCACCCCCGCCTCCTGCACCACCCCGTGCGGCCCGGACATGGTGGTCAGCACCCACTCCCCTCGGCTGGAGCGGCTACGCCGTGGGGTGACCGAGCTCTACCTGTCCGACCACCCCCAGGACTGTCTGACCAGCGACGCCCATGGCGAGGATGGCGAGGATGGCGAGTGCGAGCTTGCCGGCATCGCGGCGACGGTCGGGCTGACCCATGTGCGCTACGGCTTCGAGGGCCGGAACCACCTCGACGCGGTCAAGGACGAGAGCAACCCCTACTTCACCTTCGACCCCGCAGCCTGTATCGCCTGCTCGCGTTGCGTGCGCGCCTGCGACGAGGTGCAGGGCACGTTTGCCCTCACCATCGCGGGTCGTGGCTTCGGCTCCACGGTCTCGGCGTCCGCGGGCGAGTCGTTCATGGCCTCCGAGTGCGTATCGTGCGGTGCCTGCGTCCAGGCCTGCCCCACCACGGCGTTGCAGGAGAAGACGGTCATCGCCCTCGGCCCGCCACAGCGCACGGTGCTCACGACCTGCGCCTACTGCGGCGTCGGCTGCTCGTTCAAGGCCGAGCTTCGAGGTGACGAGGTCGTCCGGATGGTGCCTGCCAAGGACGGCGGGGCCAACGAGGGGCACTCGTGTGTCAAGGGCCGGTTCGCCTGGGGGTACGCCTCCCACCGTGATCGCCAGCTGTCCCCGATGGTGCGCGAGTCGATCCACGACCAGTGGCGCGTCGTCTCGTGGGACGAGGCGATCGGCCACGCCGCCTCGCGGCTGATGGCGATCCAGTCAGAGCACGGGGTGAAGGCGATCGGCGGGATCACGTCGTCGCGCTGCACCAACGAAGAGGTCTTCGCCGTCCAGAAGATGATCCGGGCCGCCTTCGGCAACAACAACGTCGACACCTGCGCCCGGGTTTGCCACGCCCCGACCGGTTACGGGCTGAGCCAGACGTTCGGCACGTCGGCCGGGACGCAAGACTTCAAGTCGGTCGAGCAGGCTGACGTGATTCTGCTGATCGGGGCCAACCCCACCGATGGGCACCCCGTGTTCGCCTCCCGGATGAAGCAGCGGCTGCGCAAGGGTGCCGCCCTGGTGGTCGTCGACCCGCGTCGCATCGACCTCGTGCGTAGCCCGCACATCGAGGCGGCACATCACCTACAGCTTCAGCCGGGCACGAACGTCGCGATGGTCAACGCCTTCGGGCACGTGGTGGTCACCGAGGGACTGGTCGACCGTGCCTTCGTCGAACAGCGGTGCGAGGACGAATCGTTCGCCCAGTGGGAGGAGTTCATCGCCCGCCCGGAGAACAGCCCCGAGGCGATGGAGCAGATCACGGGTGTTCCCTCCGAAGAGGTGCGCGCTGCCGTCCGGCTGTACGCCATGGCGCCGAACGCCGCGATCTACTACGGGCTCGGGGTGACCGAGCACAGCCAGGGATCGACCATGGTCATGGGCATGGCGAACCTCGCGATGGCCACCGGGAACATCGGCCGCGAGGGAGTGGGCATCAACCCGTTGCGCGGGCAGAACAACGTGCAGGGCTCGTGCGACATGGGCTCGTTTCCCCACGAGCTGCCTGGTTACCGCCACGTCGGTGACGACACCGTTCGCGAGGTCTTTGAGCAGGTGTGGTCTCGCACCCTCGACCCTGAGCCGGGGCTGCGGATCCCCAACATGCTGGACTCGGCCATCGCCGGCAGCTACCGCGGCATGTTCATCCAGGGCGAGGACATCGCGCAGTCCGACCCGAACGTCAAGCACGTCAAGGCAGCCCTGGCCGCTCTCGACCTGTTGATCGTCCAGGACCTTTTCCTCAACGAGACCGCTGCATTCGCCCACGTGTTCCTGCCCGGGACGTCGTTCCTGGAGAAGGACGGGACGTTCACCAACGCCGAGCGCCGGATCAACCGGGTTCGCCCGGTGATGGCGCCGAAGTGCGGCAAGCAGGAGTGGCAGGTTGCCTGCGAGCTGGCGACCGCGATGGGCTACCCGATGCACTATGACCACGGCAGCCAGATCATGGACGAGATCGCCGCCACGACCCCCACCTTTGCCGGGGTCTCGTTCGCCAGGCTGGACGAGGTCGGCAGCCTGCAGTGGCCGTGCAACGCCTCCGCACCCGACGGCACGCCGACCATGCACGTCAACGGGTTCGTCCGCGGCAAGGGGCACTTCGTGGATACGCCCTTCGTGCCGACCGATGAGCGCACCAGCCGCACGTTCCCGCTGATCCTGACCACTGGACGCATCCTGAGCCAGTACAACGTGGGAGCCCAGACCCGCCGCACCGAAAACGTGCAGTGGTACGGCGAGGACATCCTGGAGATCCACCCGCATGACGCCGAGGAACGCGGCATCGGCGACGGGGCCGCGGTGGCGATCACCAGCCGGGTGGGCCAGACAGTCCTCCGGGCCAGGATCGCCGACCGGATGCCGCAGGGAGTGGTCTACACGACCTTCCACTACCCCGGCAGCGGCGCCAACATCGTCACGACGGACTACTCCGACTGGGCGACCAACTGCCCCGAGTACAAGGTCACGGCGGTCCAGATCGCGCCGACGTCGCAGACACCGGTCGGCGAGCAGGCACCCCAGGAGCTGGGCCTGGTGCAGCTGTGAGCGACCCCGCGACCCTGGTGCGCATGGTGAACCAGATCGCTGCCAACGTGGCTCATCATCCGGCCGACCAGGCGGTCACGGAGATCGCCAAACACCTGCGGCTGACCTGGCCCTTGTCGATGCGTGTCGACCTGATCGCCTACGTCGACGGAGGTGGGCTCGACCTAACCCCGCTCGCAGCGGCAGCGGCCGAGTCGCTGCGAGTCGTGGCCGCCAAACCCTGACTTCGGCGCCAGTGCCCAGGTCGTCAACTTCGTGTCCCGCGGCGGTTGACGATCGTTGCAGAACCGGCAGCCTTGGTCGTGGGTTCAATCGCCGGGCATCGAGGTGTTTGCGGCAGCTCCGTCGACATGCACCGCAGCGGGCCGCCAGAAGCAGACCATGTTCTTGACGGGGCGCGCGTCATGCAGCGGGTCGGGGTAGACCCACGCCAC
>JBDTYK010000269.1:0-3519 GCA_040005715.1 Actinomycetota bacterium
AAAGCGTGACCGATCCTGGATAGCTGGCGCTTCGGGCGTTCGGGTGGACTGGTTTGCCCTGTTCGCAGTTCGGGGGTCGGGCGTTCGGCTGGGGGCAAATCGGGCATTCGGCCGGTCATAAATACCGACATATCCGGTTTTGACCGGGCTGAACTTCAGTTCGTTGTACGCGGTGGTCAAGTCCCTGGGAGAGGCTGACGAACGGCCAGCTCGGCGGGATCGGGCTCTTGTGCACGAGATCTCCGTACGACGGCGCGTGCCGACGTCCGGAGCCGGGGGCTCTATCGCTCGGCGATGGAGCCGGGGGCTCTATCGCTCGGCGATGGTCCGCACGCTCTCGAGGAGCTGACGCCACATCCCGGCGGAGTGCTCTGCGGACTCCACCGTGTCGTTGTTGTCCTGGGTGAGCGTCAGCCGGGTTCCGGCCGGGATCTCCTCGAGCGTGAAGGTCAGGGTGTGGTAGCTCTCGGGGACGTCGGGTGTCCCGCTCAACGGGCTGTAGTGCGTGTACTGGAGAAGCGCCGGCTCGTCGACCTTCACGATCACGCCTTTGTCCTCGTAGGGCTTGCCCTCCCACTCGCCCCGGAACAGGATCGGGCTCCCCGGGAGCCAGCTGGTCACGACCTCCGAGCCGAACATGTACTCGCGCACGCTGTCCGGGTCAACAAGTACCTGCCAGACCAGGTCCGGCGTCGCCTGGACCTCCACGGCGCCGACCGCCAGGTGACCGCTCATGATGTCTCCTCCGCTGGTTTACACAGTTCGCGCGGGCTGTTCTTGTGCCCACATGCCACCTGCTCAAACCCGTTTGCCGCCCCGATCTCGCGCCGGACGAGCTCAATCTTGCATACGTGGTGATCCCAAGTGCACCAGGCCTGCCGGCATACAGGTCGGCTCAGGTCTTGCGGTAGTGGTCGATGAGCTGGGGGCTCGTGCAGGCCAGCCAACCGACCTCCTCCTGTGGGTGGCCCTCTTTCTCGCGGTCGAACTTCCTCGACTTGACCCGACGAGTCGCTGCAGAATGCACCAAGAGGCCACCGGACCAGATGAGCGGACGCGGAGAAGGAGCAGACGGATGACCACGCCTATAGCCATCGATCCCGCGAAACCCCCGAGCGGGACCGGCTGTGCAGAATGCCTGTCCGACGGAGGCTGGTGGCTGCACCTTCGCAGGTGCGCCCAGTGCGGACATGTCGGCTGTTGCGACTCCTCCCCGGCCCAGCACGCCTCCCTGCACGCGGCGCACAGCGGGCACCCGATCGCCCAGAGCTTCGAGCCTGGCGAGGACTGGTTCTGGAACTACTCGACCGAAGAGCTCTGCGACGGCCCCGTCCTCGCGCCGCCGCGAGATCACCCGCTCGACCAGCCCACCCCAGGACCGGCCGGCCGGGTCCCTTCGGACTGGCAGGAACAGCTGAACTGAGTCGACTTCTGGCACGCTGCCCTCTACGGCGACCCTCGCCCTTCGGACGTACGCCGCCCGCCCGGGCCTGCCGCTCCAGTGGCTCGACTCCGATGACGGCGCCGTCCAGGCGCCAGCATCCCGGCTGTGTTCGCCGCCGGCGATGTGCGACGGGGATCGATGAAGCGCGTGGCCGCAGCGGTCGGCGAGGGGGCCAGCGCCGTTCGGCCTGTGCATCTCGCCATCGGCATTCACGCCTGAGACACCCGGTCCGTTCATCCGACTGATCTTCGCAAAATGGGTCATGATCGGTCCATGATCGGTGCTGGTCTGCTGTTGATCGTCGGAGCGGCCGTGCTGGTCGCATGGGGGATGGTGCGCCTCACTGACACGGGCCCGGCCAGGCGGCGGCTCGTCCGGGGGGCCACGCAGCCGCCGTCGGAGGTACAGCCGAGCGTGAGCGGTAACACACGCCGGTCACTTCTGTGGTGGGCGGTCCCCCTGGCATTCGTGGTCAACCTTCCCTTTTCGTGGGCTGCGGGGTTCTCCATGTGCGGCATCAGCGGATGTTCCGGGGGCGGGTTTGGGGTCTCGGAAATCGGGCGCGGCTCCGTGATCCCTTTGCTTGCCATCGGCGGCGTTGTACTCGCTCTGCCCTTTGTGCTCATCCGCTGGCACCCTCGCCGGTGGGTACGCCTTGCTTTCGGGCTCGGCATCGCGGTGACGTGGACGGTGTTGAACGCCCTTTGGATGTACTCGTGGGTATGACCGCGAACAACCCGAGGCCGTCGACACCGGGCAGTCGGTCGAGCGCAGTCAGCTCACGGAAGTGAGCTCTGCGGACGTGACGGACGTGACGGACGTGACGGACGTGAGGGGGTGCGGGCGGGGGCGCGGGGGAGCCACATCGTGCTGAGTGCCCCCACGGCCAGGACCGCCGCACCCGTCAGGATGGCAATGCGCAGGCCGGAGTCGTAGCCGGTCGGGGTGAGGGTGCCGCCGTTGGCCCGGAATACCGCGACCAGCACGGCCACCCCCAGGGCGACCCCGATCTCCCGGATCGTGGAGTTGGTCGAGCTTGCCGTCGCGTGGTCGTTCGGGGCCATGTCGGCCAGCACGGCCGTCGCGCTGGGTGCGAACGTGAGCCCCATGCCGACCCCGGCGAGGATGAATCCGGGAACAAGGCTGGTGTAAGGGGTGGAGGCGCCGACGGTGAGGGCGAGCCAGCCGAGCCCCAGGGCCTGGAGTGTCAGTCCGGTTCCGAGCAGCACCCGTACACCGAGGCGTGGTGCGAGTAGTCCCGCGATCGGCGCGACGATCATCGGTGCAGCGGTCCAGGGCAGCGTGCGGATCCCGGCCTGCAGTGGGGTGTACCCGTCGACGATCTGCAGGTACTGGGCCAGCAGGAACACGGCCCCGAACATTCCGAGCGTGAATGCGAGCGACGCCACGTTCGCAACCGAGAAGCTGCGCGAGCGGAACAGCCGCAGCGGAACCATCGGGTGCGCCGTACGACCCTCGTGCCAGACAAAAGCGGCGATCAGCGTCACGCCAGCGAGCAGTGCGCCGGACACGGGGATGGACGTCCAACCCAGGTCGCTCGCGCGGACGATTCCCCAGACCGCGGCCAGTATGCCGGTCCCGGCCAGGGCGAGGCCGGCGAGATCGAGCGGGTCGCGACGGCCATGGGACTCCGGCAGTGCACGCATGATCAGCGGAATGGCGACCATTGCGACTGGCACATTGAGCCAGAAGATCCCTTGCCAGGAGAACCCGTCGACGACGGCGCCACCAATGACCGGGCCGAGCGCGACGCCAAGGCCGGAGACGCCGCCCCACACCCCGATGGCCATCGCCCGCCGTCTTTCCGGCACGGCGGCGGCGAGCAGGGTCAGGGACAGCGGCATGATCGCGGCGGCGCCCATCCCCTGCAGTGCGCGGGTGGTGATGAGCGCGCTGGTGGTGGTGGACAGGGCCGAGGCGATCGAGGCGAGGGTGAAGACGGCGATCCCGGTCAGGAAGACCCGGCGCCGACCCAAGCGGTCTCCCAGCGTGGCCGCCGGGAGCATGAGGGTGGCGAAGGCGAGGGTGTAGGAGTTCATCATCCACTGCAGCTG
>JBDTYK010000270.1:0-3515 GCA_040005715.1 Actinomycetota bacterium
GACGGCTCCTACACCGCGCTGGTGGAACACGACAGCGCTGGCGCCTTCGCGGCCATGCTCAAGGCTGAAGCGGTCTCGATGATCCGGTGTGGACTGGGGCCGATACTCAACGACCGGCGGCAAGCGATGAGCTATGACGTGCTTGTGGACTTCCCCCCTGGCGACGAGTGCCGCTGTGACGGCAATGGAACCTGCAGCTGCCGAGGGGCAACGGCAGAGCCGGGGCTCGGGTGGGTCAGTGCCGGTGCAGTACCCGCCGAGATCAGTTGCGCCGGTGATGACGTGGGACGGCCATAGAGGTGCTGCGTTGAGTGCACGGTCGATCCGCCAGCGATCCCCAGGTGGACCGGCTCGCGCCGGGGCCGGTGGGGTCGGACGAATATTTCTGTTGCGAGGGAGAGTGTCATGACTATCAGTGGCCGATTGGCGATGTTGTTCAAGGCGAAGGCCTCCAGGGTTCTTGATCGCGCGGAGGACCCGCGGGAGACGCTGGACTACTCCTACCAGAAGCAGCTCGAGCTGCTTCAGCAGGTCCGCCGGGGCGTGGCCGATGTCGCAACAAGCCGTAAGCGGTTGGAGCTGCAGGCCGAGCAGCTGGCGTCTTCGGCGGACAAGTTGCAGCAGCAGGCGTCTCAGGCGGTCTCAGCCGGCCGCGAGGATCTTGCACGCGAGGCGCTGACGCGACGGTCCGCGGCCCTGGACCAGCTGCGCGACCTGGGGCGCCAGCACGCTTCGCTGCAAGCCCAGGAAACCAGGCTCACCCTTTCCGCGCAGCGGTTGCAGTCGAAGGTGGAGGCTTTCCGCACTCGCAAGGAGACGATCAAGGCCACCTACACGGCGGCCGAAGCACAGACCAAGATGGGAGAGGCCTTCTCCGGGATCAGTGAGGAGATGGCCGATGTCGGTTTGGCGATGCAACGCGCCGAGGACAAGACCGCCCAGCTACAGGCCCGTGCTGGGGCGATCGATGAGCTGATTGCCTCCGGCGCCCTGGATGACGCCTCAGGAACCGCGCCGGACCCCATCCAGTCCGAGCTGGACCGGATCTCCTCACACTCCGACGTCGAGCTCGAGATGGCTCGGCTCAAGGCTGCCCTGCCAGCCGGTCGCGAACCGGCTGCGATCTCGGCAGGCCAACAGGACTCCGACGCCACACGACCAGTCCAGCCCGAGCCGACGCCCGACCCCTTCCAGAGTGCGGAGAACCAGCGATGATCGTGCGAATCTTGGGCGAGGGCCAGCTGGAGGTCTGCGACCGGGGTGTGGCCGAGCTCAACCAGCTCGACGCGGCCCTGGAGTCCGCTGTTGCCGACAACGACGAACCGGCATTCGACAAGGTCCTGGCGTATCTGCTTGGCCGGGTCCGGGCCGTCGGCACACCGGTGCCCGATCACGTGGTGGTGCCCTCTCAAGCGATCCTGCCTGCGCCTGACAGCACGATCGCTGAGGTGCGCCAGATGCTCGGCGCCGACGGATTGATCCCGGGGTGAGCTCGCTGAAGAGCCGTTTCGCGCCGGACCGGGCACTGAGCGTCCGGATGCTGGCGACCACGTTCCTGCTCGGGCTGCTGTACGTCGTGTTCACCGCGGTCCTCATCGTGCTCATCAAGAGCGCGGTGCTGGCCATCCTCGTTGCCGGCGGGCTGTTGTTCGCCCAGTACTGGTTCTCCGACCGGATCGCGTTCTACGCAATGAACGGGCACGTCGTCACCGCCGCCGAGGCTCCCGAGCTGCATGGGGTGGTTGACCGACTATGCGCGCTGGCCGATGTTCCCAAACCGGCGGTTGCCATTGCCCATAGCGACGTTCCGAACGCTTTCGCGACGGGCCGAAGCCCCTCCAGCGCAGTCGTGTGCGCAACCACAGGGCTGCTGCGACGGTTGGACACCGATGAGCTGGAGGGGGTCTTGGCGCACGAGCTGTCCCACGTCGCACACCGCGACGTGGCGGTGATGACCGTGGCGTCCTTTCTTGGGGTGCTGGCCGGGTTGATCACCCGGTTCGGCCTCTACGCCGGGCTCTACGGTGGGTTCGGAGACCGTGGCGACGGCGACGGCGACGGCGAGGACAACACCGCCATGGTGTTCATGGCAGTGGTCGCAGTCTCCGCGGTGGTGTACGGCATCTCCTTCGTGCTGACCCGCGCCCTGTCTCGCTACCGGGAGCTCGCCGCCGACCGGTCTGCGGCCTTGCTGACCGGGCGGCCGGCCGTGCTGGCCGCTGCACTGACCAAGATCTCAAGCGACATGGCTCAGATACCCACCCAGGACCTGCGTCACGCCGAACCGTTCAACGCCTTCTTCTTCGCCCCGGCCCTGGCGCCAGGGTTCAGCCTGTCCTCGGTGTTCTCCACCCACCCCAGCCTGACCCAGCGGCTGGACCAGCTGGCTGAGCTCTCGGTCCAGCTGGGCCAGGGGGCATAACAGGCATGGGCTTTCTCGAGACGTTATTGGGCCGCAGCAAACCGGTGCCACCCAACCTGGACCAGCTGTTCGCGCTGCCCGCGGCAGCGGTAACCCTGCAGGCGGCATCCGGCCTGCGACCCACCGGCACGGGGTCCGTCTGTTACAAGCCGGCCGAGGGCGCGCCCTTCGCCGCTATGCGCACCCAGGTGGAGCAGCTGCTGGCATTGGACGGCGGCCACTACACCGAGCAGGCGGACGACTTCGGGTTCACCTGGCTGGTACGCCGCACCGACCCCCCGGACCCGGAGTCACTCGTCACCGACTTGCACGCGGTGAACTCCGGGCTGCTCGAGGCCGGCTTCGGATCCTCTCTGCTCTGCACGATGGTCTGCTTCACCGCCGGCGACAATCCGCTCGGTCTGGTGTATCTGTACAAGCGGGGCACCTGGTATCCCTTCGCGCCCCTGGAAGGCAAACGAAGGGACAACGCCCGAGAGCTGCAGGTCGGTGCCGTCCTCGGCGCCGACCTGCGGATGGAACCGGACATGTCCCGCTGGTTCCCCCTCTACGGGGCACCCGGCCTCTAGCACATGAGGAGAGGCCCTTTGGGCCGCTCAACTTTTGAGCCAGCCTGCTAGCGCGACACCCAGGGTCAGACACGCGATCGACAGAGTCGTCATGGCGGCTTTCGCCGCGTTCGAGGGGCCAATTGTTGCGGCGGGATGATGGTCGTGATGGCCGCGTGGTTGCCCGTGAGATGGTCCTTCGTCCGGCACCATTTTCGAGTGCTGGGCGGGCTGGTTGACGGGCCGGACAGTGATCATGCCGTGCTTGAGGCCATTGGCGACCAGCCACCAGTTCATCGGATAGGCGAAAACGAACCCGACAATGAGGGCCATCGACAGCACGAACCAGAAACCGACGCTCAGCGGGTCGGCGCTCCCCTCGATCAGTGACATGAGGAGGCGCCGGGTCACCACCATGCCTGTCATCAGCAGATTCATGGAAAGGAGCTCAGGCAAGAAGGTCTGCCGCAGAGAGCGCAGATAGTTGCCACCTGCCATCTCACGCATGGCAAATGCCTGGAAGACCGCCCAGCCAAACCCGAAAC
>JBDTYK010000271.1:0-3456 GCA_040005715.1 Actinomycetota bacterium
CGGGTCGCGGACTTTAACCGCCGGTTCGGAATTACACCGATCACGGAGCACGTGCGGCCATTATGTCACCGCGTACGAGTCCTCGGCAGGTGGCCTCCACGGCGAGAGCTTTCATGCATGCTCTGCGCGACTCAGGCGTCAGAGCCCTTCCCTCGCGCGTGGGAGTGTCGTACGGCCAGGGCACGCAGCTGGTCGACGGCTGCCGCAGCGTCCTTGGCCCCGTAGACGGCCGAGCCTGCGACGAAGACGTCCGCGCCGGCCTCCGCGCAGGCTTCGATGGTCGCGGCCGTGACTCCGCCGTCGACCTGGACCCAGATCTCGCCACCAGAGCGCATTACCGCCTGGCGAACCTCGCGCACCTTGGACATCTGGTCGGCCATGAACGACTGTCCGCCGAATCCCGGCTCCACGGTCATGACCAGGACCATGTCCAGCCCGGGCAGCAGGTCGGCATACGGCGCGAACGGTGTTCCCGGCTTGAGCGCCATACCGGCGCGAGCACCTAGCGCACGAAGGTTGCGGGCCAGCGACTCTGGATCGAGCGCAGCCTCGATATGGAAGGTGACGCTCGAAGCGCCTGCCTCGGCGTACATCGGGGCCCATCGGTCGGGGTCGTCGATCATCAGGTGGGCATCCAGCGGGATGGGACTTACCCGCGCGAGCGCCTCGACGACGGGCAGCCCAAGAGTCAGGTTGGGGACGAAGTGGGCGTCCATCACATCGACATGGGCCCAGTCGGCGTTGGCGATCCGGTTGAGCTCGCGTTCAAGGTTGGCGAAGTCGGAGGCCAGGATGCTCGGAGATATCTGCACGGCCAAACCTTAGGGGTTGGCCTCGGCGTCCTTGCGCAACAGCGCGAAGAACATCGCGTCGGTTCCGTGTATGTGCGGCCACAGCTGCACGAACGGCCCCTCCCCCAGGCTCTGGACGGGGCGTCCAGCGGCGTCCAGGAACAGGTCGCGGGCATCGACGATCTTGACGTCGCGACGCTTCTTGACCACGTCGGAGACCACGAACCTTGTCTCGGACAGGTGTGGGCTGCACGTGGCGTAACCGATGATCCCGCCTGGCTTTGTCGCTTCGATCGCCGACACGAGCAGCGCCCGCTGAAGGACCCCGAGCTCGGCGAGGTCAGCGGTCGTCCGACGCCACCGGGCCTCGGGCCGCCGGCGCAGTGCGCCCAGACCGGTACACGGCGCGTCCACCAGCACCCGGTCGTACGTATTGGGCTCCTCCTCGCCGACCTCGCGACCGTCACCGGTGCCGATCATGACCTCAAGCCCGGAGTCGATGGCCGCATCAAGGGTCTGACGCACGAGGTCGGTGCGGTGCTCACTGATCTCGTTGGCGAAAAGGGTTGCGCCACGCTGCGCGCCGATGGTCGCCAGCAGGGCGGCCTTTCCGCCGGGGCCTGCGCACAGGTCCAGCCATTTCTCGTGCTCTGCACCCGTGCTCACGTGTGCAGCTGCCACGGCCAGAGCAACCAGCTGCGAGCCCTCGTCCTGGACCGCAGCCCGTCCCGATCGCACCGCGGAGATCGAGCCCGGGTCGCCTGAGCCAAGCACCGCCCCCACCCTCGACAGCAGGGAGGGAGTCGCTCCTGCGCGGGTGAGCTCCTCGACCTCGCAGAGGCCGGGGCGTGCCACCAGCGAGACCTTGGCCGCCTCGTTGTCGCTGACCAGCAGGGCCTCCAGGTTGGCATCCAGCGACTCGACGCTCGAGGCGCCATGGCCGACCAGGGCCGCCCGCAGAGCCCGGACGATCCACTGGGGGTGACTGTGAAGAGTGGCCATGGCGGCAGTCGGATCATCCGTGGGAACCACCTGCGCAATCCAGGTGTCAAGATCCTTCTCACTGATCCGGCGCATGACAGCGTTGACGAACCCGCCGGCGCTGGCTCCGTTGACCAGCCGGGCGAGCCCGACGGTCTGGTCCACGGCGGCATGGGAAGCGACCCGCATCCCGAGCAGCTGGTGGGCACCCAGTCGCAAGGTGTCGAGCACATTGGCATCGATCTGCGCCACCGGACGCCCGGCTGCGGCCTCGATGATCGGGTCGTAGAGGCCCCGAAGCCGGGTTGCGCCATAGGTGAGCTCGGTGGCAAAGGCTGCGTCACGACCGCCGATCCCTTTGTCCCTCAGCTCTCTCGGTAGCTCGAGGTTCGCGTACGCTCCGCCGGCGACGGCCCGCAGGACCGTGTATGCCGCAAGACGGGCCGGGTCGGTCGAGCGTGACCTCTCCGCAGGCCGGGTTACGGAGCGCTCGAGGTTGCCGTGCTTGCGCTCCGGTCGCTGCCGACCGGCCGCATTGCGCCGCGTCTCGTCCGAGCCGTTGGGTGGGCGCCGCGTGTCGTCGGGCCTCTGCTCAGGCATCGGCAAGCCTCTCTCCCGGCTCGATGCGGACGCCGCGGGCCCAGTCAGGGGCGCTCATCGGCTTCTTGGCGTGCGGCTGAACCCTGCCGAGCCGGACGACACCCGAACCGGTTCCGACATCGACGGCCCGCCGTGTGACTACGAGCTCACCGGGCTCGACGCGCTGACCAGTCGGTTCGAGCACCCCGTCATCGGCTCCGCCAGTCGACGGCGGCACCACGGCAACCGGGTAGATCTTGAGCCGCTCACCGCGGAAGCTCGTCCAGGCGCCGGGCGCGGGTGTGCAGCCCCGAATGTGACGGTCAATCGCCAATGCCGGTGTGCTCCAACGGATCCGGGCATCCTGGACGGTGATCTTCGGGGCAAGCGAGACCCCATCGGCCGGCTGCGGAACCGCGTTGAGCTGGCCTGACTCAAGAGCGTCAAGGGTGGCCACGAGCAAGGCCGCTCCCGACTGAGCGAGCCGGGCGAGCAGGTCGCCTGAGGTGTCGTCGGGCTTGATCGCCTCGGTCATCACACCGAAAGTCGGGCCGGTGTCCAGCCCCGGTTCGAGCCGAAAAGTCGTCGCGCCGGTGACTTCGTCACCAGCCATGATCGCGTGCTGGACCGGTGCGGCCCCTCGCCAGGCAGGAAGCAGGGAAAAGTGCAGGTTGACCCAGCCGAGGGTGGGGATGGTCAGCGCGGACGCCGGGATCAGGGCACCAAAGGCCACGATCGGGCAGGCCTCGGGGGCCAGCTCGCGAAGCCGATCCTGAAAGAGGGGATCTCCGACGCGTTCTGGGGCCAGGACCTCGAGCCCCAGCTCGAGCGCCCGTTCCTTGACTGGCGAAGCCACCATGCCGCGGCCCCTGCCCGCGGGGGCATCGGGACGGGTCAGCACGGCAACGATGTCGTGCGATGAGCGAAACAGCGCGTCAAGACTGGGAACGGCGACATCCGGGGTGCCGCCAAAGACGAGCCGCACCGGTTAGCGGCCCAGGCCGAAGGTTGCGTGCGGGCTGATCTTCACTGTTGGCGCGCCCTCACCAGCCCAGTCGGCCGCTCGGATCGCCTTCATCGCCAGCTTGCGCTGCGCCTTGTCCAT
>JBDTYK010000272.1:0-3453 GCA_040005715.1 Actinomycetota bacterium
ACTACGACGTCGCGAGCGCCCTGATCAAGTCCATGCGGGGCAGTGACGTCGACGCGTCGCTGCACTACCTGGCCAGGATGCTCGAGGCCGGGGAGGACCCGCGCTTCATCGCCCGGCGGATCGTCATCGCGGCCAGCGAGGACGTCGGGATGGCCGACCCCACCGCCTTGCAGACCGCCGTCGCGGCGATGCATGCGGTGGCGCAGATCGGGATGCCCGAGGCGCGAATCATCCTGGCGCAGGCCGTGGTGCACAACGCAGTCGCGCCCAAGTCGAACTCGAGCTACCTGGCGATCAACGAGGCGATCGCGGACATCCGGGCGGGTAAGGGCGGGCCGGTGCCGGTGCACCTTCGGGGGAGCGGGTATGCCGGAGCCTCTCGAATCGGTCATGGGCAGGGATACAGATACGCGCACGACGACCCTGCCGGGGTGGTCGCCCAGCAGTACCTTCCTGACGACCTGCTGGCGGGCACCGACTACTACCGGCCCACCGACCGGGGCTTCGAACACGGACTGTCCTCGAGATGGGCTCGGATCAAGGAGCTGATCAGGGGCACCTGAGGCCTCTGCCCGGCCGCGCGTCCAGCTTTGGGCGTTCGGCTCGGCGGAGGTCAGCGGATGATACCCACCGCGATAGGGTTCTGGCTCTGGCTGTGTTCAACAGACTTTGGTGAGGTGAGCGTGTGAATGTGACAGTGTCCATCGGTGACATCGCCGGCGTGATCGCTGCTCTGGCGTTCGCCTACCTGGTCGCGCGCCTGGGCGGCTTGGTCGGCAAGGCCGGCAAGGTCCTGGACGAGACCCGGATCGGCGTGCGTGGCATCTCCGAGCAGACCGTCCCGCTGCTCTCGCAGGTGACCGAGACCGTCGCGTCAACCAACGACCAGATCGTGCGCCTGGACACCATCACGGCAAACGTCTCCTCGATGAGCACCAATATGAATGCGCTCACCTCCCTGTTCGCGGCAACCCTGGGGTCCCCTGTCGTCAAGGTGGCCGCCTTCACGTATGGCGTGCGCTCAGCGCTGACTGGCCCCAAAGGACGCGGCGCGCGCGGACGACGACGGAAGGGCTGAGCCATGCGCCGTCTGTTCTGGGTTGCCCTCGGAGCCACCATCGGTGTCCTGGTCGTCCGCAAGGTCACCAAGGCGGCGCAGTCATACACCCCGTCGGGTATGACGCAGGGTCTCTCCGCCGGCCTGTCCGACCTGGGCGAGGGTCTGCGCGAGATGGCCGAGGCGGTTCGCGAGGGGATGGCCGAACGAGAGACCGAGCTTCGCTACGCCCTCGGCATCGACACAGGGGCGCTTCCCGACGGGCGCGAGATGAGCGCGGAGCAGGCCCGTGCCCTGATCGAGGACCCGACCTCACCACAAGCCCGCTAGGGCCCAGACGCCCCCGGCATACCGTTGGCTTTGACTTGCCGTGTCGGGCCGGCTCAGACCGTTAGGAACTGTACCTATGGAAACCGCGGAGATCAGGCGACGTTGGCTCGCATTCTTCGAGAGCAAGGGCCATGCGATCGTGCCCAGCTCCTCTCTGGTGTACGACGACCCGAACCTGCTGTTCGTCAACGCCGGCATGGTGCCGTTCAAGCCCTACTTCCTGGGCCAGGAGACCCCGCCGTGGAAACGGGCCACCAGCGTGCAGAAGTGCGTCCGCACCGGCGATATCGAAGAGGTCGGCAAGACCAGCCGTCATGGGACCTTCTTCCAGATGAACGGCAACTTCTCCTTCGGTGACTACTTCAAGGCCGAGGCGATCACCTTTGCCTGGGAGCTCCTGACGAACAGCCAGGCCGAGGGCGGCTACGGCCTGGACAAGGATCGGCTGTGGGCGACGGTCTACCAGGACGACGACGAGGCTGCGGACCTCTGGCTCTCCCACTCCGAGATCCCGGCAGAGCGGATCATTCGTCGGGGCATGGCCGACAACTTCTGGTCGATGGGTGTGCCAGGGCCGTGCGGTCCCTGCTCCGAGATCTTCTATGACCGCGGAGCGGAGTATGGGCAGGAAGGCGGACCGGCCGTCGACGAGGACCGCTACATGGAGATCTGGAACCTCGTCTTCATGCAGAACATCCGCGGCGAGGGCAGCGGCAAGGACGACTTCTCGATCGTCGGTGACCTGCCGGCCAAGAGCGTCGACACCGGCATGGGTCTTGAGCGCCTCGCGGCGGTGCTGCAGGGCGTGGACAACCTCTACGAGATCGACGAGGTCTACCCCGTCCTGGTCAAGGCGGCGCTACTGACCGGCAAGACGTATGGCGCGAAGTCCGCTCACGATGCTGCCCACAGCGACCCTGATGACGTTCGTCTGCGCATCGTCGCGGACCACGTCAGGTCCTCGTTGATGCTGATCGGCGACGGCGTCACTCCTGGCAACGAGGGTCGCGGCTACGTCCTTCGAAGGATGCTGCGCCGTGCGGTGCGATCGATGCATCTGCTCGGCTTCGACGAGCCGTGCCTGCAGCACCTCCTGCCCGTGAGCATGGAGCGGATGAAGGCGTCCTACCCCCAGCTGGAAACCGGGTTCTCCCGGATCTCGCAGATCGCGTATGCCGAAGAGGAGGCCTTTCGGCGCACCCTTGCTGCGGGCACGACCATGCTGGACACCGCTGTCGCCAGGGTCAAGTCCGCCGGTCACGCCATGCTCGGCGGGGACGAGGCGTTCGCGCTTCACGACACCTACGGCTTCCCGATCGACCTGACCCTGGAGATGGCCGAGGAGCAGGGCATCGCTGTCGACCAGGACGGTTTCCGTCGCCTCATGAAAGAGCAGCGCGACCGGGCCAAGGCAGACGCCAGGTCCAAGAAGAGCGCGCATGGCGACACCTCGGCATACCGCTCCGCACTGGACTCCCTGGGAAAAGCTGTCGAGTTCACCGGTTATCACGAGACCATCTCCGATGCCCGGGTCGCCGGCGTGCTCATCGATGGCGTTGCCGTCCCTTCCGCCCATGAGGGGGACGAGATCGAGCTCGTTCTGGACCGGACCCCGTTCTACGCGGAGGGTGGTGGCCAGCTGGCCGACGCCGGCAGGATCACCCTGGCCGACGGCGCCATCATCGAGGTTCGTGACGTGCAGTCGCCGATCAAGGGGCTCGTTGTTCACCGCGCCGCGGTTCTTTCCGGTGAGGTGCGTCCTGGGGAACAGGCCCACGCCCTGGTCGACATCGACCGGCGGCGTGCGATCTCGCGGGCGCACACCGCGACCCACATGGTGCACAAGGCCATCAGGGAGGCGTTGGGTGACACCGCCACGCAGGCCGGTTCGGAGAACGCGCCGGGACGCTTCCGGTTCGACTTCAACGCCTCATCGGCGCTGCCGGTGAGCGTGCTCTCCGACGTGGAGGCCAAGGTCAACGCCTTGCTGCTCGAGGATCTGCCGGTGCGAGCCGAGGTGATGACCCAGGACGAGGCGCGCGCATCCGGGGCGATGGCCCTGTTCG
>JBDTYK010000273.1:0-3434 GCA_040005715.1 Actinomycetota bacterium
TCAGAAGCAACCCGGGGGTCGCCACCGAGCTGGCCGAGCTGGCCGACATCTGCGAGGAGGCCTACCACGACGTCCGGGAGGGAATCCTCGGTCTGTCAGCGTCGAACAAGACGGCCCGGAGCCTGCTGGACATCCTCAGCAACTACCTGGCCAAGTACAGCAAGCAGTGCGGGATCGCAACCTCGCTGGAGAGCGACCTCGGCCACGAGCTGTCCTTGTCGCCGCGATGCGAGGTCCAGGTGATTCGCGTCATACAGGAAGCGCTCACCAACGTCCGCAAGCACTCGGGGGCGAAGTCGGCAGTCGTGCGCATCAGCGAGTCCGCTTCAACGACAACCTTCGTGGTGGAGGACGACGGGGAGGGCTTCGACCCGGGTGGCTCCCTGAGCGACCGCGACGGGTTCGGCATGTTCACCATGCGCGAACGGATGGTCCTGCTCAACGGTAGCCTTACCATCGACTCCGCCCCGGGTCGCGGAACGCGTGTCATTGCGGGCGTCCCGGAGCGATCACATCCAAGACAAACTCCCGTAGAGGTGGCAAGTGCCGGAGCACGAACCGATCCGCATCCTTCTGGTTGACGACCAGCCGCTGTTTCGCGGGGCGATCGCCTCGTTGCTTGCCGACCTCGATGACATGGTGGTCGTCGGCGAGGCCGAGAACGGGCTGGATGCCGTGGAGAAGGCACACGCGCTGAAGCCGGACCTCGTGGTGATGGACGTCGAGATGCCGGTGATGAACGGGGTTGAGGCAACCCAGCTCATCCGCGAGCAGCTGCCCGCGGTCAAGGTCATCATGCTCACGGTGTCCGAGGCGGACGACCACGTCTTCGACGCGATCCGCTTCGGAGCCCATGGGTACCTGCTGAAGGACCTCCGACCCGAACAGCTCTACGACATGATCCGATCGGTCATGCGCAACGAGACACCGCTGTCTCCAGCGATCGCCGGACGGCTGCTGGACGAGATCAAGAGCGGGGCCACCAAGCGCAGCACGCTGTCAGCGCCACCCCAGGGTCCGGCCGTCACCCGCCGCGAGCTCGAGATCCTGAGGCTGGTCGCCGAGGGCCTGAGCAACAAGGAGATCGGCAAGCGGCTCTCGATCACCGAGGGCACCGTGAAGAACCACGTGCACAACGCCCTGGAGAAGCTGCACATGGAGAACCGGATCCAGGCTGCGGCATACATCGTCCGCCAGGGACTGGGGCGCCCGCCCGGCGAGGACTGACCACCCGCGGGAAGGCACACGTTTGGGGGCCGTTACCAGTATCGCGGTAGAGGGTGACCGGTCCAGCAATGTGCCGGTTCGGGGATGGTGGCGGCGTACCGCTGGTGGCTATGGTCAAAGGGATGGAGCGCGTGCCATCGAGCACGCCTGCCATCCAGAAGGGGACCAGCCCATGAGTGAAGCGAAGCGTTCAGTCGTGATCCTCTATGAGCACGCCCTTCTCGGCGAGGGCATCGCAAGATACCTGCGCGCCAAGAGCGGCGTCGAGGCCATGGTTACCTCAGCGCGTGACCTCGCAGCGGTCACCTCCGCGCTGGCGCTCGGCCCCGCCGTCGTCATCTTCGAGCGCAGCGAGCCACTGCGAGAGGTCGACCTCACCGCCCTCGCTCCACAGGCCGTCCTGATCGATGTCAGCACGGTCGTGACCCGCGGACCATCGGTCACGGGGGACACCAACGGGCTCGAGAAGATCCTCCAAGCCGTCACCGGTCAGATCAACGCGATGCCCCAGGCCGGCGAGCTTTCCCTGCCGGCCGAGCCCTGCCTGGGCGGGACACTCGCGGCACCAGCACGGTAGAGGCTTCCACCCGGGTCCATGTGGGCCTATATCGGATATCTACCGTGCGACGGATGGGATCTCCCCACCAGGAACGACACCATGAAACATGAAGGCCACCGCCTTCGTGTCGCGTACGCGCTGGCCAAGGCGTGCCGGGCATTGCGAGAGGAACTGGCAACAAGATGAAGTTCAGTAAGCGGAGCACCACCGGCCCGGACAAGGGAACCCTGTTCCTGCGCCTGGGAGCCCTGGTGCTCGTGGTGGGTGTCGTGGCGTTCTCCGCCATCTACTACCAGGACCAGCACGTTGAGGCAGGCCCCTCCCTGACCGGTCGGCAGATCCAGGGCGCAGAGGCAGCTGTGAAGAAGGCTCCGAACAACGTCCAGGTCCGACTTCAGCTCGCCGCGGCCTACCTGCAGGACAAGCGCCCGGACGACGCATTGACCCAGTACGACGAGATACTCAAGGGCGACAAGGCCAACCGATCTGCCCTGATGGGCCGAGGCGGTGTCCTGACCACCCAGGGTGACCTCACTGCTGCTTCGGCGGCCTACCACAAGATTACCGATGTCGCTGCCAAGGGCGAGTTTGCCGGCGCCGACCCGGTGGCCCAGGCGGCTCACTACTACCTCGGCTCGATCGCCGTGAAGCAAGGCAAGGCGACGCTTGCCCTCACCGAGCTCCAGAAGGCCCTCAAGATCGACCCCACGGACTCGGACGCCTTGTACCTCGTAGGGGTCGCCGAGCTCAAGAATGGTGCGCCCAAGCTCGCCGTCGTTGCCCTCAAGAAGGCCCTTCTCTTCGTGCCAACTGGATGGTGCGAGCCCTACACCCAGCTCAACGTCGCCTACACCAAGCTCGGCAACGCACCAGAGGCGACGTATGCCGGAGCAATGGCGAACTTCTGCAACAAGAAACCGGTCGATGCGAAACGTCAGCTGAACACCCTGACCTCAGGGCCGGTGAAGATCGAGGCACTTCTCGGGCTCGGCCTGATCGCCCAGATGGAGTCCAACAACCCGGAGGCGATCTCCTGGTACCAGAAGGTGCTGAAGGTCGATCCGACCAACGCCAGCGCGGCCACCGCCCTGTCGCAGCTCGGCGTGACGCCGACGAAGACTGCAAAGAAATAAGGAAAAGCTGAGATGACGAACTCCCCTATCACTCCCCCGATGGCCTTCGAGGCCACGGAGAACCCGGATGCCGCTCAGAACCTGGCGTCCCTCGGTCTCGGCGAGGATGACGTCGCCGGCGGAGCCACAAACACTGAGGCGACGCCCAACAAGATGAGCAAGAGCACGAAGCGGAAGATCAGCCTGCTGATGGTCCTTCTCCTGATCTTCGCCGCCCTGTTTGTCTGGTACCTGTTGAACCGCAAGCCGCTCTCAGAGCTACCCGGGCTCAGCTCGACGACGCTGCCGCATTATGAGATGAGCATCTACGGAGCGAACAAGCCACTCGGCGTGGCAGTCACCCCCACTGGCGACCGCATCTACGTCACCGAAAGCGATGGCGCACGCCTGGTGCGCGTCTACGACAGTGCCGGCAAGAAGACCGGCACTCTCACACCCCCGTCGTCCACCGGCCTGAAGCACCTGCCAATGTATGTGGCAATCAACCCGAAGACCCAAGACGTCTACGTCAGCGA
>JBDTYK010000274.1:0-3416 GCA_040005715.1 Actinomycetota bacterium
TTGCTGAGGCTCCGGTTGCTGAGGCTCCGGTTGCTGAGGCTCCGGTTGCTGAGGCTCCGGTTGCTGAGGCCCCTGAAGCTGCCCCGGTTGAGGTCCCCGAAGCTGAGGCCGCCGCCGAAGCCGCTCAGGCTTCCGTTGCGAAGGCTCGCGCCGATGAGGTTGCCAAGGCTCGTGCTGACGAGATCGCCAAGGCTCGTACCGCTGAGGCGCCAGCACCGACCACCACTCCTGCCGCTGAGGTCCCCGAGGCCTGAGCACCACTGCTGAACACGCAAGAGTCAGCGCGCCGGGTTTGACCAGACTGTCGTCGAGATGACGCAGCGGTCGCACCCGGCGCGCACTCACGAAAGAGAGCGATAACGATGGCGAACTACACCTCCGCTGACATCAAGGCGCTGCGCGAGTCCACAGGCGCCGGCATGATGGACGTCAAGAGGGCCCTTGACGAAGCCGATGGCGACAGCGGCAAGGCCACCGAGATCCTGCGGGTCAAGGGTCTCAAGGGCGTCACCAAACGCGAAGGTCGCTCGGCGATGAACGGCCTCGTGGCGGCCAAGGCCGGCGACGGGGTCGGCACCCTGGTGGAGATCAACTGCGAGACCGACTTCGTCGCCAAGGGCGAGAAGTTCATCGCTCTGGCAGACCAGGTTCTGGCCCAGGCCGTTGCGGTCGGCGCGTCAAGAGCCGACGAGCTGCTCGCCAGTGAGATGGGCGGCAAGACGGTCCAGGAGATCCTGGACGCGGCCAACGCAACCATCGGCGAGAAGATCGAGATCCGTCGGGTGGCGCGCCTCGAGGCCGCCCATGTCGTCTCCTACCTGCACAAGACGAGCCCTGACCTGCCGGCCCAGATCGGTGTGCTCATGGCGACCGAGGGTGGCGACGAGGTGACGGCGCGCGACATTGCGATGCACATCGCAGCCTTCAGCCCCTCGGTCCTGTCCCGCGACGAGATCGACGCCGAGACTGTTGAGAACGAGCGTCGGCTCGCCCTGGCCACGGCAGTGGAGGAGGGCAAGCCCGAAGGTGCCCTCCCAAAGATCGTCGAGGGCCGGGTCAACGGCTTCTTCAAGGAGAACGTCCTGCTCGAGCAGCCCTTCGCCAAGGATGCCAAGAAGACTGTGGCCAAGGTTCTGCAGGAGTCAGGGGCAACGGCAAAGGCGTTCGCCCGGTTCCGCGTCGGATCCTGACCGGGTCTGTGGAAGACTCACGCCACATACCCCTCTGTGTTCCTGCCCCGGGAGGCACCATGACCACGGAAGCCACGCACGCCACGTACAAGCGGGTGCTGCTCAAGCTTTCTGGAGAGTCGTTCGGCGGTGGCAAGGTCGGGCTCGACCCTGACGTCGTGCGTGGGATCGCAGCCCAGATCGCCGAAGCGGCCAGCTCCGGCGTCGAGGTTGCCGTGGTCATGGGTGGTGGCAACTTCTTCCGTGGAGCCGAGCTCCAGCGCCGGGGGATGGACCGGTCCCGTGCCGACTACATGGGCATGCTGGGCATCGTCATGAACTGCCTCGCGCTGCAGGACTTCCTGGAGAAGGCCGGCGTCGCGACCCGCGTCCAGACCGCGATCACGATGGGTCAGATCGCGGAGCCGTACATTCCGCTCCGGGCGATTCGGCACCTCGAGAAGGGCCGGGTCGTCATTTTCGGAGCCGGCTTCGGCCTGCCGTACTTCTCCACCGACACCGTTGCCGCCCAGCGTGCGCTCGAGATCCAGTGCGATGTCGTCCTGCTCAGCAAGAACGGGGTGGACGGCGTCTACAGTGCCGACCCGCGAACCGATCCCAGTGCCAAGAAGCTCGACCGCGTCTCCTACGAGCAGGCGCTGCACCAAGGGCTGCGTGTCGCGGATGCTGCTGCCTTCGCGCTCTGCTCAGAGAACAAGCTGCCGATGATCGTTTTCGGGATGGGGGGCGATGGCAACATTGCCAGAGCCATCCGGGGTGAGAAGATCGGCACGCTGGTTACTGCTGACGAGGAGTCCTGATGATCGACACGACCCTGCTCGAGGCCGAAGAAAAGATGGAGAAGGCCATCGAGGTCGCCAAGGAGGACTTCGCGACCATCCGGACGGGTCGGGCCAACGCCTCGATGTTCAACAAGCTCACGGTGGACTACTACGGTTCCCAGACCCCGCTCCAGCAGCTGGCATCCTTCCAGACTCCCGATGCCCGCACGATCCTGATCGCGCCGTTCGACAAGTCGTCGATGGCCGAGATCGAGAAGACGCTGCGCGACTCCAACCTGGGCATCAACCCCAACAACGACGGGACCGTCATCCGCGTCAACCTGCCGCAGCTGACCGAGGAACGCCGCAGGGAGTACATCAAGCTGGCGCGTTCCAAGGCCGAGGATGCCAAGGTGTCCATCCGCAACATCCGCCGCAAGGCCAAGGAAGAGATCGACCACCTGGTCAAGGACGGCAAGGTCGGCGAGGACGAGGGCGCCCGCGCCGAGAAGGAGCTGGAGGCCTCCACCAAGAAGCATGTCGACTATGTCGACGCGAGTCTGAAGGTCAAGGAAGCCGAGCTCCTCGAGGTCTGAGGCAGACGACGACACCCGGGTATGTCGACACCATCGTCCTCCCGCAGCGAACGGCGCGCTGCGGGCGAGAACGTCGGGACGAAACCGAGCCGCGCAGGGCGCAACCTTCCGATGGCATTCGCGGTCGGTCTGAGCCTGGGCCTGGCTGTTACCGCGAGCCTGATCTTCCGTAAGGAGATATTTCTCGGGGTCGTGACGGTGGCCGCCTGCATCGGTGTCTGGGAGCTGCGGGAAGGGCTGGCGCAGGGCAAGATTCACGTCCCGATGGTGCCCAGCCTGGTCGGGGCCATCACCATGATCACGGCATCGTTCGCCGGAGGGGGTCAGGCGCTCACCGTCTGCTTTGGCCTGACCGCCATCTCCATCCTGCTCTGGCGCATGGCCGACGGCCTGCAGGACGCGATTCGCGACATTGCAGGAGGCATCTTCGTCACGGCCTATGTGCCGCTCCTGGCCTCCTTCGCCAGCCTGATGCTCGCTGAGCCTGACGGCGCCAAGCGGATCTTCGTGTTCATGATCATCACGATCAGCAGCGATATCGGTGGCTACGCGGTCGGCGTAGTGATGGGCAAGCATCCGATGGCGCCGTCGGTCAGCCCCAAGAAGTCCTGGGAGGGCGCCGCCGGGTCGGCCGTTGCCTGCGTCGTCGCAGGGGTGGCCACGGTCATGTTGATACTGGGAGGGCGGTGGTGGGTCGGGGCCGTCATCGGTCTGGCCGTCGTGGTCTCGGCCACCGTGGGCGACCTGACCGAGTCGACCATCAAGCGCGACCTCGGGATCAAGGATCTGGGCCGGATGCTTCCGGGGCACGGCGGGTTCATGGACCGGCTCGACTCGCTCCTGTTCTCGGCCCCGGTCGTGTGGGCACT
>JBDTYK010000275.1:0-3401 GCA_040005715.1 Actinomycetota bacterium
GGCACCGGGTCTACAAGAACTACGACCCGCGCGCGGCCATCGTCAAGGCCACCGCCGACGAGCTGCTCCAGAAGCTGGGCCACCGCGACGAGCTGCTGGACATCGCCCTCAAGCTCGAGCAGGTCGCCCTCTCGGATGAGTACTTCATCGAGCGCAAGCTGTACCCGAACGTCGACTTCTACACCGGCCTGATCTACAAGGCGATGGGCTTCCCGCCCAAGATGTTCACCGTCCTGTTCGCCCTGGGCCGGCTGCCGGGCTGGATCGCCCAGTGGCGCGAGATGATCCAGGACCCCGAGACCAAGATCGGCCGCCCGCGCCAGGTCTACATCGGAGCCACCGAGCGCAAGTACGAGCCGATGAGCGGCCGCGCACTGTCCTAGGAGTCACTCCTCATTGACCCCGGTCCGCGAACTCCCTCCATCAGGGGTCGTGTGGGGCCCTGAGCTGGGCAGACGGGTCGGCTAGAGCCTGGTGATCGACACGACGGTCGGCGCCAGGGGGTCTGCCGCTTTCTGCCAGGACCACGCGTCAGCGCCGCGGGCTCGGGTCCAGGTCCGAGTGCCAACGGTGACCGCAGTGATGCCGTCAGCTTCGGCATGGGCAACAGCCCATGACCCCGCTGCCCAGGCCTCCTTCGAGTGGCGACCAGTCGCAAGGACCTTTACCCCGTCGACCTTGGCAGGGATGCCGAGCTCGGCTGTGAGCTGAGCGGCAATGCTTTGCGCTGAGGTGCTGACCGTCGCTGGGTCCAGTCGGCAGCCGAAGCCTCCGGGGGAGTGTCCGGCCAGGGTCGACGCGAGGATCCGTCCCTCCTGCTCGTGGTCGGCATAGGCCAGGGGCGAGCCGCTGCGCTGGACCTTCTGTGCCACCTTGGTGATCTCCATCGACTGGTAGCCCTCGATCTTGGTCAAGACGTCGTAGAACTTGTTGGTCGCGTAGACGGGGTCGAGGATCTGCGCCTCCGTTCCCCACCCCTGGCTCGGGCGCTGCTGGAACAGACCGAGGGAGTCGCGGTCGCCGAACCTGATGTTGCGCAGCTTGGACTCCTGTATCGCCGTGGCGTTGGCGATCGTGGCGGCTCGTGCGGGCAGGCCTCGTTTGAGGGCGATCGCGGTGATGGTCGCGGCATTGGCGCTCTGCTCCGGCGAGAAGGTGACACTTTGCCCGAGGGCGGTGGCACGACATGACGGTTTGCCGAAGTTCGCGGTGAAGGTCGAGTAGCCGGCGTAGCCGGCAGCGCCCACCGCGGCGACGAGGACCAGCAGCAGCACGCGACCTACCCATCGTCGTCGTCGTCGCCCGTAACCCACTGCCATCCGCGGGACCACCGCCTCAGTTGTGGGCATGGAGAGAGGCGTTCAAGGTGACGCCGTGACCGGCGCGCGAACGGGCCTCGACAGCTCCGGTGAGCGAGTTCCGGAGATACAGCAGGCCAGAACTGCCCGAGAGCTCGCTCGCCTTGACCACCCGGCCGTCCTGCATGGTCACCTTGGTGCCGGCAGTCACATAGAGCCCCGCCTCGACCACGCAGTCGTCGCCGAGGGAGATGCCGATTCCCGACTCCGCTCCGAGCAGGCAGCGTTCGCCGATGGTGATGCGGTCGGTGCCGCCACCGGAGAGCGTGCCCATGATCGAGGCGCCACCGCCGATGTCCGAGCCGTTGCCAACCACGACGCCCTGCGAGATCCGGCCCTCAACCATCGAGGTCCCAAGCGTTCCGGCGTTGAAGTTGACGAAGCCCTCGTGCATCACCGTCGTCCCCTCGGCCAGGTGGGCGCCCAGACGCACCCGGCCGGCGTCGGCGATCCGCACCCCGCTGGGCAGGACGTAGTCCGTCATTCGCGGGAACTTGTCGATGCTGAAGACATGAACGGCGCCCGAGCGCAGCAGCCGCATCCGGGTGCGCTCGAAGTCTTCGACCGGGCAAGGACCCTCGTTCGTCCACACGACGTTGCTCAGCACACCGAAAAGGCCATCGAGGTTGATGGTGTTGGGCTTGGCAAGCCGGTGCGAGAGGAGGTGCAGGCGCAGGTACGCGTCGGAAGCATCCGCGGGCGCAGCATCAAGGTCGATGGCGACATGAACCACCTGGGTTCGGACACCGCGGCGGGGGTCCTCCTTGGCGGCCGCCGCGAGCTCTGCCGGCGGGCCATAGGGTTCCTCGAGGTCGGCCGTTCCCAGCGCCGGCGCCGGGAACCACGTGTCCAGCACCTGCCCGTCCCCGGACACCGTGGCCAGTCCGTACCCCCATGCGCTGCGCTCACCCGTCATGGCCCAAGCCTAGGTGAGGGACTGAGCACGGGGTGAGCAGCCGCCGGATACCCTGCCTGTCATGTCGTTCACCAGCTCTTCCACACCTCGCCTCGATCTGGGCGCCGACGTCGTTACTCTCACCTCGGCGTTGTGCAACATCGAGTCGGTGAGCGGCAACGAGGAGCAGATCGCTGATGCCGTGGAGGCGTCACTGAGGCCGCTGAGCCACCTCGAGGTGTCGCGCGAGGGCCACACCATCATCGCCCGCACGAACCTTGGGCGAACCGAGCGGGTCGTGCTCGCCGGTCACGTCGACACGGTTCCGCTCACCGAACCGGCGAACCTGCCGATCCGTCGTGAAGGCGAGAACCTGGTCGGCCGTGGCGCCTGCGACATGAAGGGGGGTTTGGCGGTCCAGCTGCGTCTGGCCGCGGCCTTGTCCGAGCCCACGCGAGACATCACCTACGTGTTCTACGACTGCGAAGAGGTCGACAGGGAGCGCAATGGTCTGGCGCGGTTGGCGCGTGACCATCCCGAGCTCCTGCAGGCCGACTTCGCCGTGCTGCTCGAGCCCACCGACGGTGCCGTGGAAGGCGGCTGCAAGGGGACGCTTCGGGTCGAGGTTCGGGCCCAAGGCAGGGCGGCTCACTCGGCTCGCCCCTGGAATGGTCTCAACGCAATCCATGAGGCTGCGACGATCATCGGCCGCCTGGTGGCCTACCAGCCTCAGACCGTGGAGGTAGACGGGCTTGAGTACCACGAGGCGCTGAACGCCGTCGGGATCCGGGGCGGGATCGCCGGCAACGTCATCCCCGATGAGTGCGTGGTCACCGTCAACTACCGGTTCGCTCCGAACGTGTCGGGCGATGACGCGCTGGCGCACGTGCGTGAGCTGTTCGAGGGGTATGCCGTGGAGCTGAAGGACATCGCTGAGGGCGCCCGGCCGGGCCTGCACCTCCCGGCAGCGAAGGCCTTTGTTGAGGCGCTGGGCGTTCCGGTCCACGCGAAAGAGGGGTGGACCGATGTGGCTCTCTTCTCGGAGCTGTCCATCCCCGCAGTGAACTTCGGCCCTGGCGACCCCAACTGGGCACACCACGACCACGAGTTCGTCCCGGTCAAACAGCTGGTGGACGCCGAGGCTGCGA
>JBDTYK010000276.1:0-3394 GCA_040005715.1 Actinomycetota bacterium
GATGTCCACCCTGTCCACCCAGTACGCAGTGAACAACAGCCGACGAATCTCGTCCTTCACTTCCGCACCGCAAGCCTCGGCATAGGCCGAGACCGCCGCCTCCGTCTTGGGGACCATGGTCGGCGCGGCGGCGGGCAGCTGCTCTCCGGGCCGAAGAAGTGCTCGGGCGTCCTCAAGAGCCCGACCGGCGGTTGACGAAGATCCCGCGTCGTGGCTGAGCCCGTTGACCGGCAGCCGGGGATGGTGTTCGACTGCACGCCACTGGACCGCGACGCCCGCACTGGTGGTCAGCGCGTCAAGCCGTTGGCTGGCCAGATAGCACAAAGGGCAGCTGAAGTCCCCGTAGAGAACCAAGGTGGGCGAGGGCTCCACCCAAGCCGAGGTGCGGCCACGTTCAGCAAGGTCCTGATCCACGCGAACTATTTTGTCACATTAGTTTCATATTTAATAGATCCGCGTCATCGGCAGTTTCGTTCCACGTGGTCGGCTCGACCGGCCAACCCAGCGAGATGGAACAGATTTGGCCGATCTCACCGTTCGAGGACACTGGCTTTCCTGCTCACTCTTTAATACACTCTTCTTGTGTTAACGACGGCCCGACGCCCGCCTGGGCCTGTTTGTCCGCCAACCAGGCCCAGTACCAGTGCCCATGACCGACCCTGAAACCATCCAGACCGGAGAAGAACATGACGTACGTGATCGCCCAGCCATGTGTTGACGTCAAAGACAAGGCCTGCGTCGAGGAGTGCCCGGTCGACTGCATCTATGAAGGTGAGCGCACGCTGTACATCCACCCCGACGAGTGCGTCGACTGCGGTGCCTGCGAGCCGGTGTGCCCGGTTGAGGCCATCTTCTACGAAGACGACACCCCCGAGCAGTGGAAGGACTTCTACAAAGCCAACGTCGAGTTCTTCGATGACCTTGGCAGCCCCGGCGGCGCCGCCAAGCTCGGCCTGATCCACAAGGACCACCCGCTGATCGCAGCCCTCCCCCCGCAGACCTGACACGGTCGATCAGCAGAGTCCAGTGTCAACCATGTCGCGGCAGTGACGAACTGCTCTCTATAGTCGTCCCGCATCGTCACGTTCTCCTTCGCTCGTCAGTCCTGACATCTTGCCCTTGGTAGCCAGCCTGCCAGGCGGCGCGGCACAGAGGTCATAGCCACATCCACCCCACGATCATCACCCCTGCCCGGTAGGGGTTTCGCTCGTCACAAGGCGCGTCGGAATGCCCCAAGCCGATCGGTTACAGAACGAATCAGTATGAGCGCGGTGCCGCTACTTGCTGGCCGTTGATGCCACGTTCCGCGGGGTGGTTGCCATTCGGTCCAAGGTAGCGATGCACAGCTCGGGCTGGACGAACGCCAGCAAGCGGGTGGCGATGACCGGAGACCCCAGGACGGCCAGGGCACCCTGAATCAATCCCAGGTGCGCTCCGCACACAACCTCGGGGTTCGTCTCGGCCAGCTCGCGGAATGGGCAACGGTGCAGTTTGATGAACGTGCTATCGGCGCTCAGCTCAGGCTCAAAACCGATATCGCCGAGCATCCGCACGACGGTGCCGATGGCCAACTCCTCGCTGACCGAGGACGAAGTGGCCTCCCCCTGGCTACCACGCTGGTGCTGGTCAGGCAGCCCTGCCCATCTACGCCCACCCTCCGCAGCCTCCTGACCAGGGTGCTCACTGGTCGCGAGCAGGTGCTGGGCGAGGATCTCTGCCAGCAACTGGTAGTTTCGTCCGCCCTCCGGCGAAGGGGTGGCTTCATAGACGATCCGCGGACGACCCGGACCTCTGAGAGGCTCAGTTCGTCGTAGCGCGTACCCGGCGTCCACCAACAGGTCGAGGTGAGAGCGCACCGTGTTCTGGTGCAGCCCAATCCTCCGGGCGACCTCGCCGACACCCATCGGCTGAACGCGCGATCGCAGCAGCTCCAGCACCGCCATCCGGCTGGTGCTGGCAAGAACCTGGTGATCGCTGAGACCGGACCGACCTGACGTGGTGGACTCAGTGATGGATCCGCGCGGCTCCTGTGAACCGTGCTCAGACCCCATCGGCACGCCTCGGGACTTGGACATGGTTGCAGTTTTCCTGATTGAGACTGTAAAAACAATGACCCGGCGTGGGTAGTTTTCACCTGAAGATGGGGAAAACTGTCGGATCGTCCGCCACGGGTCCCTCAGTCGGTTGGCAGACCTGGAGCGGGTCCAGACGACAGGCTCCGAGCTCCGAGCCCCGAGCTCCGAACGAAGCTCATTCGGTTCGCCACGCGGTCGCCCGATGGCACAAGGTGCCAGGATCCCGACACCGTGGGGCCGATGAAGTCTCTGGCCGAACAGCTGAGCTCAGGAGGAGCCGACCACCGGCTCGCGGGCGACCCGGCAGACGCGGCGAACGCGCCATATCTGGGTGATCAGCGTCAACCAGATCGCGGCCACGATGCCGAAGAGGACGACGACCAGGACGTCGCCTACGCCGGCAAGGGGTTTGGCCGGGGCAGGGTGGTAGGCGGACCGGGCAATGGTCACGTTGATGGTGGTGGTGGCAATGAGGGGCTTGGCACCGGCTGCGTTATAGGTGGCAACAAACTCTTGCGGCCCGTTGGTGGTGGGTCGGTACATATGGTCTGTGTCACTGCCCAGGGTGAGCCGGGCGATCCCGGCCTTGTCGGTGGTGGCAGATCCCAGTGAAACCAGACGGGCAGGGGCACCGAACTCTGTGGTTGAGAAGGCGAAGGCCACGGATGCATCTTCCATGAGCTGACCGTGGGGGCCGGTTAGTGTTGCGGCGAGCTCCATGGATCCGCCTGCCTCGCTGCCAGTGATCTTGAGGGTAGAGGCGACTTTGGGAGGTGCCGCGGCCTGCGCGTTGTCGGCGGTGCCGACTCCGAACATGCCCACGAGAACGACGAGCAGCAGGGCTCCGGTCGCGGCCGCCACAGAGCGAGCCTTGCCACCCCTCGCGCCGACCAGACGGTCGTCGCGGCCAACGGGCGTCCTCGGCTCAGCGGGCGGGCGAGCACTTTGGTCGTTCTTCGCGTCGTGCATCTTGTCCAGCTCGTCGATCGTCTGTGTCTGGTGCATCTCTTCGATCTCGTCGATGGACAGCAGTGGCACGACGCGGAAGAGCAGCATGAGCATCAGCGGGACTGCAGCCGCGGCTGCGAGAGTGATAGCGATCGGCACCCAGGTGAAGTGGTAGCTGCCGAACGTCCGTGTGATCGTGTCGTAGGTGGCCGGGCCGATGACGAGGAGCATCCGCTTGAGCCACATCATGGGAAGGACGAGGCACGAGGCAATGACCATGCCTGCCACGTTCCTGGTCCACGGAAGCGCGACCAGCAGCAGCGGCAGCAGACCTCCGACGATGGCGAACATCCAGAACCAGAGCGCCAACC
>JBDTYK010000277.1:0-3382 GCA_040005715.1 Actinomycetota bacterium
CAGATGGGTCTATCTGCATTACTTCAAGCAGGGGCAGCCCACCATCAACTGGCTCGACCCGACCTTCGCCGGGGTCCGCATGGTGATCGGCGATGCCCTGCACTCGCTGAGCGACCTCGGCTCGGGCGCCTTACGCCTTGATGCCAACGGCTTCCTGGGTGTCGAGAAGAGTGCCGGGGAACTGCCTGCGTGGTCCGAGGGCCACCCCCTCTCGGAAGCGGCGAACCAGCTGATCGCCAGCATGGTCCGCAAAGTCGGCGGTTTCACCTTCCAGGAGCTGAACCTCACGATCGACGACATCAAGGTCACCTCGGAGGCCGGCACCGACCTCTCGTACGACTTCATCAACCGGCCTGCCTATCAGCATGCCCTGGCGATGGCCGACACCGAGTTCCTGCGCATGACGCTCAACGCCTCGCTGACGATCGGGGTCAACCCGGTCCAGCTGGTCCACGCTCTGCAGAACCATGACGAGCTGACCTATGAGCTCGTCCACTTCACCACCGCCCACAACGATGACCTCTACGTCTACCACGGAGAGGAGATCACCGGCGGAGATCTCGCGAGGACCATTCGTCAGGACCTGATCGACAAGCTGACCGGCGAGGCGGCGCCATACAACCTGATCTTCACGACGAACGGGATCGCCTCAACCACGGGCACCGTGATCGCTGCCGCCCTTGGCTACTCCAGGATCGACAACCTCAGCCAGGAACAGATCCGCAAAATCAGGCAGGCGCATCTGTTGCTGGCCATGTTCAACTCGCTTCAACCGGGGGTCTTCTCACTCTCGGGCTGGGACCTGCTCGGCATGCTCACGGTCGACCCCGAAAAGATCGCGCCGCTTCTGGAGACAGGAGACACGCGCTGGATCCACCGATCCAGCTACGACTTGATGGGGTTCAACGAGTCTTCGCAACCCACTACCGGGATGCCTGAGGCAGTGAGCATGTACGGCCCGCTGCCCGCCCAGCTCAAGGACCCCGACTCCTTCGTCTCACAGCTTCGCGGCGTCCTTCGCATCCGCAGGCGATACGGCATCGCCACGAGCACTCAGGTCGACGTGCCCGAGGTCTCGAACAAGGCGATGCTCGTCATGGTGCACGAGCTCAGCCACCCGGGAAAGCACCAGGTGACCGTCCTGAACTTCGCCCCCGACGAGATCGTGGGAACGATCAACTCATCCCATCTGGTCCCCAGGTCAGTTGTCGTCGACATGTTCACCAATGAGGTGCTGGGCGAGGTGGACGACCTCCACAGCTTCAGCATCACCTTGGAAGGCCACCAGGGCAGATCGCTGTTCGTGTCACAACCAGCAGACGCCCAGGCGCCGGCCTAGTGGACCCTCGAACAAGGGGCGCTTCGGCTCGCGCAACGACACTGCCGGACGGTGCCTCCAGCAGATTGCGGAGCTACCTGGTCGGTAGCCCGAACGCCTCGGCCATGGAGGGCGCCGACGCGGCCTTGAAGAGGAACGGCGTACCAGCGACCTCCTCGAAGAGGCGCGTCAACGAGTAGTGCGTCAGTGGCGCGGTGACGACGTTCGCATGCTGGCTCGGATGGATGACCACGGTGAGCACTTCGTTCCGCTCCGAGGACCTGTCGCCCTCGTCGGCGGTGAGCACCACGGCCAGGTGCCCCGACCTCCAGTCCGGACCGTCGAAGATCCTGCTCATCCAGCCCTTGAACCAGGCATCCGCCATGGCGAGAGGGCAGCCGTGGGCATCGTTGCAGACATTGGGGATGACCATCCCCACGTTAGGCAACACCCCCCGGTCGACGGCCATCGACAGCCGGTCCACAGGGACGTCGTACCTCTGGCAGATGTCACGCTCGTTGATGAAGTACGCCCATGGGTTGTGCCTGACCGCGTAGCCGGAGCCACCGTTGTTGGTGGCGCAGCTCTGCGGCATCCCGTCGGCATACACTGCCGCGGTCTTCCCCGATGCCAAAGCCTGGCCGAACACGGACGTCCCGGCGATGGGGTTGTGGGATGGCTGGGCGTCGTCAGTGATCCCGTAGGTCTGGCCACCGGCGATGGCGACGTAGTTCGGCAGTGACGGGTGCCCGATCGACGTGTAGCCGGTCGCGTAGCCGAACCGGCTGGCAAGGCCGAAGGCGTAGGGCATACCGGACCTCATCTCGCTCAGCGAGTGATTCTCCTCGATGAAGACGAGCACCTTGGTGACCGCCCCGGAGCGAGCAGACGTGGGTGCCGGCGAGGTGGGAACTGAAACCGGAGCTGAGGTCGGGGACGCGAGCGGACTGGTCGCACGTGCTACATCCGGTGAGGTGGACGTGGCACAACCGGACACTGCCAGGACAACGATGCCTGCCACAGCGGCGCCACGACCGAACCCGATCAACGAGGCGAGCCACCGGCCTTCTCGTAGGACCACAGCTCACTGGTCATACCGACCTGGGGCCTGGGCGCCTCGCCCTCGGGCACCAATTCGCCACGGTGTCCTGACCCGAACGCCGACGAGCTCACCCAGGACTGGAAGGACTCGTCGTCAGCCCAGCGGGTGATGACCAACCAGGTGGTGCGCTCGTCGGTCGGCTTGAGAAGCTCGAAGCCCTCGAAACCGGGTTGGCCGTCGACCGCGCCCGCGCGCGCGGCGAACCGGCGAGCCAGCTCGTCACCGCTGTCGGCTGGCACGGTAATCGCATTGATCTTGATGATGGTCATCGAGCCTTCTTCCTGAAGCTGGCGCAGAACGGGGAACGTCGATTCTTCGGGACTCTTGCTTTGTCCGGACGATCAGAACTCTCCGTTGACCAGTCCCATCACTTCGATCCGCCAGTCGGCAAAGCTCATCTCCGGCTCGCGCGCGCGCAATGAGGCGAGCGCCTGCTCGCGGGTCGGTTCGCCGCCCAGGGCGACTGCGGCAATGTGCTCAGCTGACTCGTCGTGGGGCAGCACCCGGACCCGGATCCGCGTCGCCGACTTGTCGGCCTGGATGGCATGAGCCAGGACGTCCAGCAACGCGAGCCGCGCACTCTGGTCATCGGGTGCAGTCGCCTCCACCGGGGTGTTGCCACCGACCAGGACGACCCGACCACCGTCGGACATCGTCGGCAGGATCGTGGAGGAGGCGGTAAACCGCGAGATCAGCCCGTCCTCGAGGAAGTTGCGCACCCGCTCGATGACGGCCTTCCCACGCGCCGCGACCTGCACCGGCAGCTGGACGTAGCAGTCCACGGAGCCAGGCCCGATCCCGGCGAGGACGGCCTCCAGCTTGCCGAGGTCATCGACCGCGGTCACCTCCGCGCCTGCGTCCCTCAGCGCTGCTGCCACTGCAGCCACCCGCTCAGCTGCTCCCGTAACCACTACCTTCGAGCCCACGGTCCATCCCCTCTCATTCGCTTTTAGGCGATCGTA
>JBDTYK010000278.1:0-3382 GCA_040005715.1 Actinomycetota bacterium
GGCCGGTCCTACGAGGCCGTGGTGCGCGTCAACAGCCAGTCGGGCAAGGGCGGGGTGGCCTACATCCTCAAGAACGAGCACCAGCTCGACCTCCCGCGCCGGCTCCAGATCGAGTTCAGCGGTGTCGTCCAGAAGCGGACCGAGTCCAATGGTGGGGAGATCCTGCCGTCGGCACTGTGGGCAGCCTTCCAGGACGAGTATCTGCCGGTGAGCGCGGTGGACGCCATGGCCACGGACAACGAGCATTGGGGCCGGTTCTCACTGCTGAGTCTGCGTTCGGAGTCGACAGTGGACGGTGGCGACAAGATCTCGGTCACGCTGACAGATCACGGCCGCGAGGTCACCATCGATGGGACTGGCAACGGCCCGATCGCTGCCTTCGTAACGGCCCTGTCGACCCTCGATGTGGACGTCCGCGTTCTTGACTACGCCGAGCATGCACTGTCGGCAGGCGGCGACGCCAAGGCTGCGGCCTACATCGAGTGTGCGGTCGGCGAACGCGTGCTGTGGGGAGTCGGCCTGGACGCCAGCATCGTCATCGCCTCGCTCAAGGCGGTCGTCTCGGCGGTCAACCGCTTCGAGCGCGAGACGGCCGTGGCAGCCCAGGTCTGACCGCGACGCTCAGCGAACGCCGCGTGGCCTGAACTGGATGCTGATCCTGGGTCCAACCGGTTTGGCCGTCTTGGGGATGGAGTGCTCCCAGGTCCGCTGGCACGACCCGCCCATGACGACCAGGTCGCCATGGCCCAGGACGTGCCGGAGGGGCCGCTCTGCGGCATCGCCACGGCGCCGAAGGAGCAGTGCCCTGGGTGAGCCAACCGAGATGATGGCAACCATCGTGTCTTGGGTTGAGGCCCGTCCGATCGTGTCGCCGTGCCAGGCCACGGAGTCGCGACCGTCGCGGTACAAGCACAGACCCGCGGTTCGGAACGGCTCGCCCAGCCCGCGCGCATAGTAGGAGCTGAGGGCCGACAGGGCCTGCCCGAGAGCGGGATCGGGCAGCTCCTCGTCCTCGTCGTAGAAGCTCAGCAGGCGCGGAACATCGACCTCACGGTCATACATCTGCCTACGCTCGGCATGCCACGGGACGACGCGCGCCAGCCGGCTGAACAGCTCGTCGGCTCCGGTCAGCCAACCGGGCCGGAGGTCGACCCAGGCGCCACCGGAAAGCGTTGTTCGCCGGATCGCCGGGCCGAGGGTGCGGAGCCCGACCTCGTCGACGTTGTCCAGCAAGGAACCCTGGAGAGGCAACGACATGCGTTCAGCCTAGCGCACGGGTTCGGACAAATGTCCTAGCGGATGCCAGGATTCTTTCTCTGCGCTTGTACGAAAAGGCCGCCCTCGGCAAAGCTACCCGCCGTTGATCGTCCCGATCGAGGAGGTCTTCGAGGACGCGGACGTCGATGCGTTGTATGCCCAGATGCGGGCCTGTCAGTCCTCTCATCGATGTCACAGGGCGACTGCGCCTGGCGAGCACACCGGCGGCGCCCATCTGGCCTCGCGAGCCGAGAGTCGTTTAGCCAGGACTTCGATGCCTCACCCCTCACGGATGAGGCCTGCCGTTCACCTGTGCGGCAAGGATCGACTTGCCGGCCAGCGCCGTGCACTCCGCCAGCGGGGACCTCTCGAGAAGGACGCGCGATGGCCTTGATGCAGGACCTCATACCGGTCTCCCTTCGCAACTACCGGCGATCCTGGCTGGTGACGGACCTCGTTGCGGGTGCGACCCTGTCGGCAGTGGCCATCCCGGAGACCATGGGATACACCTCGATTGCGCAGACCCCGATTGTGACGGGCCTGTACACGGTCATCTTCCCCACGGTGGTCTTTGCGTTGCTTGGTGCCTCACGGCTCCTGGTGGTCGGTGCTGACTCCGCCACTGCAGCGATCCTGGCCGCAGGGCTGGCTAGCGCTGCGATCACCGGTGTGACCCCCAACTCTCCGGAGTGGCTGGCCTACACCAGCTTCATCGCCCTCATCTGCGGCGGCCTGCTGGTGCTGGCGCGCGTCTTTCGGCTGGGGTTTCTCGGCAACTTCCTGTCTGCCTCCGTGCTGATCGGGTTCCTTACGGGGGTGGGTGTGCAGGTGTTCACCGGTCAGCTCCCGAGCATGCTCGGTATCCCCAAGGGATCGGGGACCTGGATTGAACAGCAGTGGCACCTGATCACCAACCTGGACCAGGTCAGCGGGCCGACGGCGGCATTCGCCGCGGCGACCCTGGCCATCATCTTGGGGTTCCAACGCTTCGCGCCCAAGGTCCCCGGCGCGATCGTTGCCGTCGTCCTGCTCATCGGCGTGTCCGCCGCAACCGACGCGTCGACCCACGGGGTATCCGTCGTGGGCTCGGTCAAAGGAGGGTTCCCGCCCATCGGTCTGCCGCAGGGCATCAGCCTGAGCAACCTGACCACCTGCACAGGGATCGCGTTCTCCTGCTTCGTCCTGATCATCGCCCAGAGTGCTGCGACCTCGCGAAGCTTTGCGATGAAGCACGGCCAGAACGTGGACGTGAACCGCGACATCGTCGGACTCGCAGGGGCGAACCTGGCGGCCGGACTGACGGGCACCTTCGTGGTCAACGGCAGCCCGACCAAGACCCAGATCCTCGACGAGCAGAAGGGCCGCACCCAGCTGGCCAACATGACCATGTCGGTCATCGTCCTGGTGGTGCTGCTCTTCTTCACCGCGGCGCTGACCGACATGCCCAACTCCGTCCTCGGCGCCATCGTCTTCCTGATCGGGATTGACCTCATCGACGTGCGCGGCCTGCGCCGTATCGCCAGCCGCCGGAAGAGCGAGTTCGTCATTGCCCTTCTCACCGCGGTCGTGGTCTGTGCCATCGGTGTCGAACAGGGCATCGTCCTGGCGATCATCGTGTCGATCCTCGAGGTCATCCGGCGTCACTACCAGCCCAAGGACTTCGTGGTCTCCGTCTCAGAGAGCGGCGAGCAGAGCTACGCGCCGGCAGTACCAGGCGCACAGAGTGAGCCGGGGCTGGTCATCTTCCGCTATGACTCCGACCTGTTCTACGCCAACGCCAACCGCTTCGTCGACAGTGTCGAGACAATCATCGACAAGGCGCCGGACCCGGTCCGCTGGCTCATCCTGGACGCTGAGTCCGTCGACGACGTCGACTACTCCGCCGGGGTCTCGATGAACGGGCTGCTGGACTACCTGTTGGCACGCCATGTGACTCTCGCGCTGGCCGGTGCGGACGCCGGGCTCATCGACACCCTTAGGGCCTACGACCTGCTCGACCGGATCGGGACCGACCACCTCCACGACAGCATCGCCTCGGCCCTCGACGCGTTCCACAAAGACACGACTCGCCTGTAGTCCGCGCCGAGCACCCGCGGCGGCCATGAGAAGTGGGGGTGACCCGCTC
>JBDTYK010000279.1:0-3345 GCA_040005715.1 Actinomycetota bacterium
TAGGTGACCTCGGCCATCCGGTTACCGATCTCGTTGTGGAGGGGTACGGGGACCTTGATGCCATCCAGGTCGTAGACGGTGTGTCGTGACCCTTCACGAGTGACTGTGAAGATGACGCCTTGAGCCGCTGCGGCGGCAGCAACAAATTCCGTGATTCTCACCCATTGGACCCCTGTGATTGTCGTGGTCCGTGGTTGAAAAATGTGGTGAAAATGTGTGTCGAGGGATGAGGACCCGCCTTAGGTGACCGTCAGCCGGGTGTACATCCCAGCCCTGTAGTGGCCGGGAAGGTTGCAGACCAGCTCATATTGCCCCGGCCTCAAGGTGACCGTGGTCCAGCTGGAAGCACCTGGTGCGACCCCTTCACCGGCGTCTTTCCCGTTGCTGTTCGATGCCTCGCCGAGGTTGCCGGCCTCATCGATCCTGGCATCCGCGCCGATCGGGCGAGTACCGACAGCTTGAGAATCCGGAAGCGGGAGGATCACCATCTCGTGCTTTATGCCGCCGTCATTGGTCACCAGAAATGACACGGTCCCGTGGACCACTGTGGCCTGGTCAGAGCTCAGGCTCATGGGGCCGCCGGACATCATGCCGGCGGCTTGGCCCATCATGGCGCCGCGTCGGCTCATCATCGAACCACCCGCATCTGTCAGGGAGACGTTCACCACAGTCCCGGAAAGGCTCGGCGCAGCGTGCGCGGAGCGGGACAGAAATCCGCTACCGTCCTGATCTGCGGCACCGTTCCCGGCACCGAAAGCCACCGCTGCGGAGAAGACGAGTGCAGTCACGGCCGCGACCAGCGCGCCTACCAGCAGGGGCCGTTTCGGGGGAGTCATTTCCTGCCGTCCTGGGTGCCTTGGAGAGCGGCCCGCTGCGCCTGCCACGCCGGTACATCAATTTCGCCCTTGGCCAGCCGGCGGTCGAGGATCGCCAGCGGCGAGTCACCCGCCTTGCCGGCCGTCCCATTGTCGCTGCCGGGCAGTAACCGCATGACGAGCCACACGATCAGGCCGATCAGGAGCAGCCAGAACGCGCCCATGGCAAGCCATCCGAGCGAACCCATTCCGTTTCCGTACGAACCCATCATCGTGAACTCCTTCATGATCTGCCCGGTTGGTCCGGGGTAGCTCCAGCCTTGCGCCCTGGTGCTGCGGTCTGGGTCAGGATCCATGAAGGAACGATGAAGAAACCTGGCCGGCATCTCTTTTACTGCAGGTACGCCGCGATGGCTCGGTAGCGCGCGCGGGGCCGCGGACACAGAGTTCAGAGAACCTTCATGGTTCGGCCTGCCAAATCGTTATCGGGGGAGGGGAGTGTGGGCATCGACTAACCGACGGCACGTGGAAAGGGTGAGCTCGATGTTCGCTGGCACGTGGTGCGAGGAGCTGGGCATAAGTGGATGGGTCTTGATGGGCCTCTTCTGGGCGACATTCCTGGGGCTGGTGTTATGGGCGGTGAGCCGCCTGTTCGCGCCGCGCCGGGTGGCAAAGGACCTTGCCGGGCCCACCAACGAGCCGTATCTTCGTTCGGCAGGTGGGCCGCTGGATATCGACGGTGACCACACACTGCGCGGAGAGCTCACGTCGTCCGAGCGCTACTTGGACAAGAGGCGCTGATGACCTGCCCGGCGAGGCGTGGGCAAGGCAACCTGGCCCCTCACTGCACCGTGGGCTGATCTTGTTCTTGGCAGCCGAGCTCACCCGGGCAGGAGTATCCGGAAGGTGGTCCCCTCTCCGCTTCCTGGGCTGGTCGCAGTGAGCTGTCCGTCGTGGGCTTCGACAAGGGCCTTGGCGATGGCCAGTCCGATCCCGGACCCTCCGTGCGCCCGATCCCGAGCGGCGTCCACCCGGTAGAAGCGTTGGAACACATGTGGCAGGTGCTCGGCCGGGATGCCCTCACCGGTGTCAGTGACCAAGAGGGCAACGCCATTGGCCCGTGCGTCGGCACTGACCTTGATGGTGACTGTCCCCCCGACGGGGGTGTGACGTAGGGCGTTGCCCAGAAGGTTCGCCAGGACCTGTCCGATCCGTTCCGGATCCAGGGTCAGAGCGGGCAGACCTGAGGGGACATCCGCAACAAGGCGAACGTCTTTGGTCTTGTACGCCTCTGCCGCGGCGTCGACCGCTGCGGTCACCACCGACTCGGGTTGCACCTTTCGCATGTCCAGCCGAGTCTGCCCCTCCTCGGTGCGCGACACAGCGCCAATATCGTCAGAGAGTCGGGCCAGGCGCCTTGTCTGAGAACGCAACAGCCCGACGGTGCTTGTGTCCAAGGTCGCGACGCCGTCCTCGAGCGCCTCGAGGTAGGCCTCCAAAGTCGCCACCGGGGTGCGCATCTCGTGTCCGAGGTCGGCCAGCAGCCGGCGGCGGGTCCGCTCAACTGAACCCAGCCGGTCGGCCATCTGGTTGAACCCCGACGCCAGGGCGTCGAAGTCCGCGCCAAGCCCCGGCGGCGGCACCCTCACGTCATAGTGACCGCCGGCGACGTCACTGGCGGCGCCTGCGATGGTGGCGACTGATCGACCTATGCGGCGCGTGATGTATACGTTCACGGCCATGGCCACTCCCAGTGCGGCCAGCAGCGCGACTGAGAGCGAGATCGCATTCGCCGACTGGTAGGCACGCTCAGTGTGGAGCAGCTGGGCGGCGCTGGCTCCGACCTTGGCCCTGGCCAGGTGTTCGTGGAACAACGAGGGACCGACATACGCCGCGATCATCCACGCAGTGAGCCCCCCCGTCAGCAGCACGAGCGTCTGGGCCACGAGCAGTCGACCGGCAAGCCCGGCTTTCCCGCCGTGTGACGGCCCTGCAGATGGTTGGGTCATGTGCCGTCGCCCATCCGGTAGCCGATGCCACGGATGGTGAGCACGAAGCGCGGTGAGCTGGGATCGTCGCTGAGCTTTTTGCGCAGGTGCCCCACGTGGACGTCCACCAGGTGTTCGTCGCCGACCCAGCTCTGGTCCCAGACAGCGTCGATCAGCTTGCGGCGCGAGAAGGCCAGTTTCGGCCGGCCGGAGAGTGCCTCCAGCATGTCGAACTCGGTGCGGGTCAGGGACACGGCCTCGCCCTCAAGGTGGACCTCGCGCCCGGGTACGTCGATACTCAGCGCCCCGAACACTCGTGGCGGAACCTCCTGCGCCAGGTGCGGACTCGCGGTAGACATGCGGGGACGGCGCAACATTGCGTGGATCCGGGCCAGCAGCTCCCGGGGGCTGAAAGGCTTGGTCAGATAGTCGTCAGCCCCGACTGAAAGGCCGATGAGCTTGTCGATCTCCTCGGTACGGGCCGTGAGCATCACGATGTAACAGTCCGAGAAGGTCCGCACCACCCGGCAGACCTCGACGCC
>JBDTYK010000280.1:0-3342 GCA_040005715.1 Actinomycetota bacterium
CATCTACTCCACCGCCCTGGGACCGGCCCTGGGAGGAACGCGCTTCTACCCGTACCCCTCCGAGGAGGCTGCACTCCAGGATGCCCTTCGGCTCTCCCGCGCCATGGCCTACAAGAACGCCGTCGCTGGGCTGGACCACGGCGGCGGCAAGGCTGTCATCATCGGCGACCCCGGCACCGACAAGAGCGAGGCTCTACTGCGCGCCTACGGCCGGTTCGTCGAGAGCCTGGGTGGCCGTTACGTCACCGCCTCCGACGTCGGCACGAATGTCACGGACATGGACATCGTGGCCAGAGAGACCCGGTTTGCGACCGGCCGCAGCGAAGCCAACGGCGGAGCAGGTGACTCCTCCATCCTCACGGCGTTCGGCGTCTTCCAGGGCATGCGCGCCAGCGCTGCCCATGTCTGGGGCACGCCGAGCCTGTCGGGCAGAACCGTTGGCATCGCGGGGGTCGGCAAGGTTGGCAGCCTGCTGAGCTCGCTCGCGCTAGAGGATGGTGCGCATGTCGTGGTGACAGACGTCAAGAGCGCGGCGGTCGAGTCCCTTGTGCAGAGACATCCCGAGATCGCAGTGGCACCGGACGCCAGGGCACTGGTCCGTTCAGAGCTGGACGTCTACGCACCCTGCGCGCTGGGAGGCGCGCTGGACGACGATACGGTCGCGGTTCTGAGCGCGAAGGTGGTGTGCGGGGCAGCGAACAACCAGCTCACCGTCGAGGGCACCGGGGGTACCGCTGAGGCGCTGCTGGCTCGTGGCATCACGTATGCCCCCGACTTCCTGGTCAATGCCGGCGGCGTCATCCAGGTCAGCGACGAGCTGCATGGTTTCGACTTCGCTCGAGCCAAAGCGCGCACCATGGGCATCTTTGAGGCGACCGCTTCGGTGCTGAGGGTGGCCGCGGACCAGGGAGTCTCGCCCGCGGTTGCTGCCGATCATCTGGCTGAGCAGCGGATGTCACAGGTCGGGAGCGACCGGATCTGGCTCCCGACACGGTGATCCTCAAAGGGATCCGGAAAGCGCGGGCACCCGGTCCACCGGAATGCGCTTTCACCGTGTAGCGTTGGCACTACGAAATACGAGATTCCCGGGACCGCTCCGTGAGGACCCTGACCCACCTTGGTGGGTCTGGTCCAAGCGATGCCGCCCCGGCAGACGCGCGAGGGGGTCGATGCCATGGGGCGCGGCCGATCCAAAGCCAAGCAGACCAAGGTTGCTCGAGAGCTGAAGTACTACAGCCCGAGCACTGATTTGAATGCTCTTGAGCGAGAGCTGCACGGGCCGTCCAGGTTCGACACCCGCCCCGAGCGTGTCGCCGACAACCCAGCACCGGCTGAGGATGACGACGAGCATAACCATGACCATGACGCCTGGGCCTCGGGCGAGGCCTGATCGCTGACCCTGCCTGACGCGCCAACCGGACTCGTCCGGCTGGCGCGCACGGTAATGTCTCAGTGCGAGCTCAGGGCCGGTGAGCTCCGACGAGCTGGACCGAACCGCCGTCAACGCCCTTCGCGCCCGTGACCACGGGGGCGCCATCCTGTATCTGGGCCTGGCCCAGGTCGCTGACCTCACCGAGCAGCCAAGCGTCGATGCCCTGGGCCTTGGTGATGGCGATGGCCCGGTCCACCTGAGCCGACGGCAGGACCACCACGAAGCCGATCCCCATGTTGAGCGTTTGCTCGAGATCGGCCATCGGCACCTGACCGACCTGGCGCACGACCTCGAAGACAGCCGGCGGGGACCACGTCGAGCGGTCGATGCGGGCGAACGCTCCCTGAGGGAGCACCCGAGCCAGGTTGGCCGCCAGACCGCCGCCGGTGACATGGCTCAGGGCGTGGACATCAACCCCGCTGGTGCGAACCAGGGTCAGCAGGTCCCGTGCATAGACCCGGGTCGGCTCGAGCAGCTCCTCGCCCAGCGTCCGCCCGAACTCGGGCACTTGTCGGTCCAGCGCCCAGCCGGCGGAGTCGAAGACCTTGCGCACCAACGAGTAACCGTTGGAGTGCAGCCCCGCCGAGGCAAGGGCAACCACTGCATCCCCGGCCACCACGCGATGAGGGCCAAGGATCTCGTCATGCTCCACCACGCCAGTTGCGGCGCCGGCGCAGTCGTACTCGTCGGCCCCCATCAGGCCTGGGTGCTCGGCGGTCTCACCGCCGATCAGGGCCGTGCCCGCCTTCTCGCAACCGGCCGCGATACCGGACACGATGGCCGCGATCCGTTCGGGCAGGACCCTGCCGGTGGCGATGTAGTCGGTCATGAACAGCGGCTCGGCGCCGCAGACGACGATGTCGTCGACCACCATGCCCACCAGGTCGAACCCGATCGTGTCGTGCTTGTCCATGGCCTGGGCGATGGCAACCTTGGTCCCCACCCCGTCGGTACTGGTCGCCAGGACCGGGCGCGTCATCCGGGTCAGGGCACTGGCATCGAAGAGGCCGGCGAAGCCGCCCAGCCCGCCGAGCACCTCGGGGCGCTGAGCTCGCCGGATCGAGACCTTCATCAGCTCGACGGCGCGGTCGCCGGCCTCGACGTCCACGCCAGCGCCGGCATAGGTGATCGGTGCTTGTTCAGAGGGCATGGCTCAGTCTCTCGGTCGGGACGGTCGGGACGTCAGGGCGAGCTGCGAGGTCGGCACGATGGTCGGCACGATCCCGAGGTTTACGACCATCTCAGGTGCACGGTCCCTAGGTTTGACACCATTTTGTCTACAAAGTCCCTAGGTTTGTGAGCATTTTGTCTACACCGTCCCTAGGTTTGCGGTCAGGGGCGGGTGAGTGCGTCATCGGCCCCACCGGATATGCCGGTGCCGACGCCCTCGGCATCGTGGCGTCCGGGCGAGCTCTCCAGACCGGGCAGCGCCTCGAGGAAGTGCTTGCCCAGCAGGGTCGAGTCGGGGAGCTCGATCGGGTAGTCACCGGTGAAGCAGGCCGTGCACAGGCGGGTGCGTGGTTGGCCCGTGGCCTCGACCATGGAGTCCTCGCTGATGTAGCCCAGGCTGTCCGCCCCTATGCTCGCCCGGATCTCCTCGATCTTGAGGCCGGTGGCGATCAGCTCGGCGCGGGTGGCGAAGTCGATGCCGTAGAAGCAGGGCCACCGAACCGGCGGGCTGGAGATGCGCACGTGGATCTCGGCTGCCCCGGCTTCACGCAGCATCCGGATCTGTGCGCGCTGGGTGTTTCCGCGAACGATCGAGTCGTCCACCACGACCAGCCGCTTGCCCCGGATCACCGGCTCGAGCGCGTTGAGCTTGAGGCGGATGCCGAGCTGACGCAGGGTCTGGCTGGGCTGGATGAAGGTCCGCCCGACATAGGCGTTCTTGACGAAGCCCTGCCCGTAGG
>JBDTYK010000281.1:0-3335 GCA_040005715.1 Actinomycetota bacterium
GGGTGAAGAAGTCCTCCGGTGCCCAGCCGTGGATGGCCGCGCCCAGGGCGATGCCGACCAGCAGGTAGGGCCAGATCTTGCGCAGGATGGATCCGACCTCTTCGACGCCCATCTGGATCCGGTCGTCCCAGGTCAGCCCGGCGGCGGGGTCGACGACCTGCCCGCCCAGGCGGGTCTCGAAGACGAACGGCTCGACCCACCGCTCGAGCTTCAGCCGGCCCAGGGTGAACCCGGCGACGATGGCGATGACCAGGCCCGCGCCGACATACAGTAGGGTCGGGGCGAGCCCGAACATGCCGAACAGCAGACCGATCGCGACCTCGTTGACCAGGGGGCTGGCGATCAGGAAGCTCAGGGTGACTCCGAGCGGGACCCCTGCGGCGACGAACCCGATGAACGCAGGGACGGCGCTGCATGAGCAGAACGGGGTGATCACGCCCAGGCCGGCGGCCATGACGTTGCCCACGCCCTCACGCTTGCCGCCGAGCATGGCCCGGGTGCGCTCCACGCTCATGAACGAGCGCAGCACGGTGACGGCGAAGATGATCCCGACCAGCAGCAGGCCGATCTTGACCGAGTCGTAGAAGAAGAAGAGCACCCCCGAGCCGGCGCGGGAGGCGGGGTCCAGGCCGGCGACATCGAAGACGACCCAGCTCCAGAACGGCAGGTTCACCTGGTACAGGGCCAGCCACGTCAGCGCCGCGGCGCCCAGGCCGACCCACCGGCGAGTCGTCGTTTGGGGGCGCAACCGCTCGGCGAGCCTCATGTCGACATTGCAGCCACCGCGCCGGGCAGGGCAGCGCGCATTCGGTCGTGCGCGTCCCCGGCCAACGCGTAGTCGATCCACCGTCCGCGCCGGCCCGTGGTGACCAGGCCTGCCTCACGCAGGGTCTTCAGGTGATAGCTCAGCAAGTTGCCTGCGATCGGAATCTGCTCCTGAAACTTGCACACGCACCGTGGCTCGTCGGCCAACATGGCCAGCACCGCCCAGCGAACCGGGTCAGCCACAGCCCGGAGCACGGCGACCGACTCGGCGGATAATTCAACGCGGTTTGAATCAGTCATATTTGAACTGTACTCCGGGCTCGAGAGCCTCAAAGCACGTTCCAGGGGCCGTCGATGATGACATTGGTCACGTGACCAACCCGGTCTCCCTGCAGGGGTTTGCTGCGTCAATGCGGGGCAACCACTTCTCCGCTGCGGCCGGTTCCTGCCCGCTGTGCTCGCGGTTCGGGCTTCGCCGCGGGCCGATGCAGAAGGCCACCACCCTGCAGTGATCAGCAGCCGCACGCGCTAGCGTCGCCCTCGTGGCCGCTCTGGACGTTCGTAGTCGACTCGCCGCCGAGGTGCCCGGCCTGCTCCGCTATGCCCGCACGATCGTGGCGGATGGTCAGTTGGCCGAGGACCTTGTGCAGGAGACGCTGTTGCGAGCGCTGGAACGAGCCGAGTCTTTCCGGGGCGACGCATCGCTGGCCACCTGGCTGCACCGCATCCTTCACAACCGTGCCGTCGACGTGTCCCGTCGAGATCGCGAGGACCCCACCGAGGACGTGGAGCGTGAGGTCGAGGAGAGGTGGCGCAGCGACTCGTACACCGTGGACGCCGCAGCTGTGGTCGAGCGGGCCGAGACCCGCGAGGAGCTGGAGGACGCGTTGGTGCGGCTGCCCGTCATCTATCGGACCGCTGTGGTGCTGCATGACGCGGAGGGGATGACCGTTGCCCAGATCGCCGACATCCAGGGAGTTGCTCTGCCTGCAGCCAAGCAGCGTCTGCGCCGGGGAAGGATGATGACGGTGGATGCGCTGGCCCAGGGACAGGAGCGCCGGCAGGCTCTACGCGGGGTCCCTCTGCGCTGCTGGGACACCAGGAGCAAGGTCTCGGACTACCTCGACGATGAGCTGGTGGCATCCGATCGCGTCCTTGTGGAGCGCCACCTCGAGGCGTGCCCGACCTGCCCACCGTTGTATGCCGGGCTGGTGGGCGTGCGGACCGCCCTGGGTGCGTTGCGCGACGCCGACACCGTTGTTCCGCAGTCGCTGGCCGGCCGGATCAAGGAGCTTCTGACGGCGATAGAGACCAGCGACTGACCTTCCCTCGTGAGGCCCCTTCTTCTCATGGTGGCGTGGTCTACGCAGCCGGTGAGAACACACGGGACTCAAAAGCGGGCAGACGCTCTCAGCGCCTCAGACCCGGCTCCAGGGGAACCTCGCAGCGGGTCGTTCAACCGGGGGACAGCTGCAGCGCTGCGGGGGCGCGACCCTGGACATGACGGAGTCGACGTGTTGGCCACAGCCGCTCCAGGTCAACTTGCCGCAGCGGTTACAACGGGCGGGACTGCACATGCTTGGTGCTCCTTAGTGGTTGGTTCTTCACGACGAGTATACCCCCCAGGGTATTAATTCAGGGTCACTGCACAGCTCTTTTTGCCAGCACGAGCGCGTCGAGCGCCTCGACGAGATGGCCCTGGGCATCGGTGAGTGACCGTACTGCGGTCTCGGCGCGGGCCACGATGAGCTGTGCCGGCCCGATGTCGGCGACGATGTCAGCAGGTCTGTACAACACGCCGGGATCCTGTGGCCCCCCGTGGCCGGAGCTCAGGTTGGCCAGGTCGTGCCCCACAACCAGGAGCGTTCCGCCTGGAGCCACCGCCTCGGCCGCAGCGCCCATCACGGCACTGCGCTGATCCGCAGGGAGATGCAGGTACACGACGAGAACCAGGTCGTAGGAGCGGACCGGCGGGACCCACGTCTGGACGTCAGCCTGGAGAGTCAGCAGGTTTCCGGCTTCATCGCCGAGCCCCTGGCTGGCCAGCGAGGCAGCCCGCTGAAGCGCCACCGATGAGAAGTCCACGGCGGTGGCCTGCCATCCACGGGCGGCGAGCCACAAGGCGTTCCGCCCCTCCCCAGCGGCGATGTCCAGAGCCTTGCCGGGCGCCAGGTCCTGGGTCAGCTGCTCGACCCACTGGTTCGGTGCGGCCGACCAGACCAGCTCACTGTCCGCGTATCGCTGGTCCCATGCCTGACTGTCCATACGGTCCATTTGCGTAACCCTCCTGGGGGCTGGGATAAGTGACGGCTAGGCCAGAGTGAGGAAGAGCTTCTCCAGGCTCTGTGCGTCCGGGGACTGCGCGCCCCCCGGCTCGGCCAGACACTGCTTGAGACTGGACGCGATGAGGGCGAAGCCGGCGCGGTCGACCGCCCGGTTGACTGCTGCCAGCTGAGTGACGATCTCCTTGCAGTCGCGGTTCTGCTCGATCATCCGCAGAATGCCGCCGATCTGGCCTTGGGCCCGGCGCAGCCGGTTGACCACCGCGCCCATCTCGTCGGGGTTCAGCT
>JBDTYK010000282.1:0-3320 GCA_040005715.1 Actinomycetota bacterium
TGGAGGGCGGTCAGCGTGACCCCCGCGCCCACGGTGACCTGATGGGCCACTGCGTCCAGCGGCCCGATCTGGCGCAGCCGCGACGTGGTCAGAACCACTTCGCCATCAGTCGGGACCCCGCCGCCGACAAGGCCGGTGTTGCCCCCCTGCGTCACCACCGCGACCCCGTGTCGGCCACAGAGCTGAAGCACGGAAGCGACCTGCTGGGTGTCGGCAGGTCGTACGACGCAACGTGCGTGGCCCGTGAACCGCCGCGTCCAGTCAGTCTCGTAGGACGCCATAACCGAGGGATCCACCAGAACATGCTGACTGCCGACAGCCTCGGCGAGCTCCTCCTCGAGCGTCACGACAGCACCCTCAGGCGCACCGTCTCCGGCATACGGTTCAGTGCCTGCACGACGTCGGGTGCGTAGTCCGTGCCGACGTCCGTGAGCAGGTAGCCAAGGTGGTCGCGCGTGGCCAGAGCCTGACCCTCGACGTTGACGTTGTGCTCTGCCAGGAGGCTGTTGACCGTGGCTAGGACCCCGGGGGTGTTGGTGTGAAGGTGCGCAAGCCGGTGTGAGCCGGAGCCACCTTCGAGACGGGTATGGGGCAGGTTGACGCTGAGGGCCGAGCTGCCCGTGTCGACGTAGTCGCACAGCTTGTCCGCGACGAACCGGCCGATGTCCTTCTGCGCCTCTTCGGTCGAGCCCCCGACATGCGGGGTCAGGATGACGTTGGGCAGCCCTCGCAGCTCGGACTCGAACGAGTCACCTTGGCCCTTGGGCTCGTCGGGGAACACGTCGATGGCGGCCCCGGCGATATGGCCGCTGCGGATGTGGGCCTGAAGGGTCCCGGGGTCGACGACGAAACCGCGGGACAGGTTGAGGAAGACCGATCCGGGTCGCATGGCGGCGAACTGCTCGGACCCGAAGAGGCCGGCGTTTCCGATCCGGCCGTCCACGTGGATCGTGACGGCGTCGGCGACCTGGAGCAGGTCAGCCATGCTGCTCATGCTGCGGGCGTTGCCCAGGGCAAGGCGGTCGGCGGTGTCGAAGAAGACGACGTGCATTCCCAAGGCCTCGGCCAGCACCGACAGCTGGCTCCCGATGTTGCCGTAGCCGATGATCCCCAGCGTCCGGCCCCGCATCTCGTGAGCGCCCTTGGCGGACTTGTCCCAGACCCCTGCGTGCAGAGCGCTGTTCTTCTCGGTCAGCCCTCGGGTCAGACAGATCATCTCGGCGAGAGCCAGCTCGACGACGCTTCGGGTGTTGGAGAACGGTGCGTTGAAGACAGCGATCCCCTTCCCGGCCGCGGCGAAGAGGTCGACCTGGTTGGTCCCTATACAGAACGCACCGACCGCGACCAGATCTGTGGCAGCGGCGAGGACGGGTCGCGTCACCCGCGTCCCCGAGCGGATGCCGAGCAGGTTCACGCCCCTGAGCGCCTCGCTCAGGGCTTGCTCGTCAAGTGCTCCCGGGAAGGTGCTCACGTCGATGCCGGCGTCATTGAGGTATTCCGTGGCGTCCGGGTGGATGCTCTCCAGGAGCAGTGCCTTCATCCGGGTCATGCCGGCCTGGTCATCCGCTGGACCTTGATGATCGGCGGCTCAGCCAGGCTCTGGCCCACGACGCAGTAGCGCTCGGTCAGGGCCGCAAGGCGCGCCAGCGCCTCGTCATCGGCGTCTGTGTCCAGCTCAGCGAGGACCTGGATGCCCTGCGCGCCCACGGGGGCGGTGCGCGTCACGCCCAGGGTGCCACGAGCGTCGAAGTGGCCGTCCGCACGCAGTGACGCATTTCGCACGTCGATGCCGAGCGCCGTTGCGACGCTTCGCAGCGTGACACCCGCACAGGCGAGAACGGCTTGCATGAGCAGGTCCCCGGAGCAGGCGTCGTCTCCGTCGCCCCCGGTCGCCGGATGCAGCCCGGCGCGGACAGGACCGGCCCAGGTGTCAACCGTGCAGGTGATGCCCGGCTGGTCGAAAGAGCCAGTGGCATGCAAGGCAGTCAGCGCGCTGCCCGGCTCGTCGCGATAACGCGCTTTGAGGGGGGCCTGCATCTCTCGCAGGGTGGTGCCGTCCATGCCATCCATGCCGACCTCCGAGTAGTCCTGGCACAACCCTGTACGACCCCCCGACGGACGAGGTCAGCGGGGGCGGTAAGTTCCCTGCCAACCTAAATGCCGCCCGCAGGAGGATCCCATGTCAACTGTCACGACTCCGGCTCAGATGGTGGGCAAGATGACGCCCAGGTCGATGGTGGCCTGGGGTGCCGTGGCCGCTGTCGGTGCGGTCTGCTGGGCGGTTCTGGCCCTGTCCCGGGGCGAGAACGTCTCCGCGCTGTGGATCCTGTTTGCTGCGCTCTCTTCCTACGCCATCGCCTACCGGTTCTACGCCCGCTTCATCGCCTACCGGGTGCTGGGGGTCGACAACACCCGCGCGACACCGGCCGAGCGCCTGCAGAACGGCCGCGACTTCGACGTCACCGACCGTCGGGTGCTGTTCGGCCACCACTTCGCGGCGATCGCCGGCGCGGGTCCCCTCGTCGGTCCGGTTCTGGCCGCCCAGATGGGTTACCTGCCGAGCACCATCTGGATCATCGTCGGCGTCATCTTCGCCGGCGCTGTCCAGGACATGGTGGTGCTGTTCTTCTCGATGCGCCGTAACGGCAAGAGCCTCGGCCAGATGATCCGCGAGGAGATCGGCACCGTCGGCGGTGTTGCCGCTCTGATCGCCGTCTTCTCGATCATGATCATCCTGCTGGCTGTTCTAGCACTCGTCGTGGTCAACGCGCTGGCGGAGTCGCCGTGGGGCGTCTTCTCGATCGGGCTCACGATCCCGATCGCGCTCTTCATGGGGTTCTACCTGCGTTACCTGCGGCCCGGTCGGGTCACGGAGGTCACCGTCATCGGTGTCACCCTGCTCGTCGCCGCGATCATGGGGGGCAACTGGGTCGAGCAGATGGGTCTGGCCGACCTCCTGACCCTCTCCCCGAACACCTTGGTCTTCGCGCTGGTGATCTACGGTTTCGTGGCCTCGATCCTTCCGGTGTGGATGCTGCTGGCTCCGCGTGACTACTTGTCGACGTTCATGAAGGTCGGCGTCATCGTGCTCCTCGCGATCGGCCTGGTCATCGCCCGACCCATGCTCGAGAGCCCGGCAATCTCGCACTTTGCCCTCGATGGCACCGGGCCGGTGTTCGCCGGAAAGCTCTTCCCGTTCGTGTTCATCACCATTGCCTGCGGCGCACTGTCCGGGTTCCATGCACTGATCGCCTCGGGCACCACCCCCAAGATGATCGGCAAGGAGAGCCAGGTCCGGATGATCGGCTACGGCGGCATGC
>JBDTYK010000283.1:0-3315 GCA_040005715.1 Actinomycetota bacterium
GGGAGGCCGCACGAGCCGGCGGTCACCCGAGCTCGTCCGGAACCGTCAGCGTCAACCCGTTGCGTTACGACGGCCAGGACCTTGGCATGCTCATCACTGAATGCAGAACTGCCTTGACAGTCGATCAACATGTCGCACTTGCCACCGTGGCCTCGCAGGTTGCGCTCGCCGTCGTGAGCGCCACCCTTGTCGAGGAGCTCCACCAGCGCAAGGTCCAGGAGCAGTTCCGCGGCATGATCCAGAACGCTTCGGACATCATCGTGGTGGTGGACGAGGCCGGTCGGATCAACTACGCGACCCCGTCATTGAAACGCGAGCTTGGTCACAGTGTCAGTGGTCTTCTGGGAACTCCACTTTCCGCACTGCTGCACCCGGACGAGTCCGTGATGGCGAATGCCTTGATCTCAGGCATGGCCGGGCGTTCTTCCCAGGCGCCCTCGCTGGCGGACTGGCGTCTGCGTCACGCGGATGGCCGTTACCTGTTCTTCGAGGTCCTCACCAGCACCCTGCCTGATGACTCTGGTGCTGTTGGCCTCGTGCTGACGATGCGCGACGTCTCGGAGAGGCGTGCGCTCGAGCAGGAGCTGATGCATCAGGCCTTCCACGACACCTTGACGGGCCTGCCGAACCGCGCCCTCTTTCAGGACCGCGTCGAGCAGGCGCTGACACGAGCCGCCCGAGCCGGCACCGCTATCGCCCTGGCGATGGTGGACCTCGATGACTTCAAGGTGGTCAACGACACTCGAGGCCATGTGGCCGGTGACGCGATGCTCTCTGAGGTCGCGCAACGCCTGCAGACGATGTTGCGCGCCAGCACCACAGTGGCGCGCCTGGGTGGTGACGAGTTCGCCATCCTCATCGAGGACCTCGACGACCGGTCACAGACCCGGGACCTCAGCGAGCGGATCATGTCGCCTTTTCGCACTCCGTTTGTGGTCGAGGGTGAGGAGCTCGTGGTTTCTGCAAGCATCGGTGTGGTCCTCAGCGGCGGCACCGAGCTCGTCCTCAACTTCACAGAGCTTCTCCGATGCGCGGATCTGGCGCTGTACGCGGCAAAGGAGCAGGGCAAAGGTCGCGTGGAGATGTACCACGACGACCTTCACACCCGCATGGTGAACCGGTTGAACCAACGCTCTGAGCTCTCCAACGCCATGGAGACCGGGGAGTTCGAGCTGCACTACCAGCCGATCGTCCTGATCGACACCGGGGAGATTCTGGGGTCCGAGGTTCTTGTTCGGTGGCAGCATCCCTCCCGTGGCATGGTCTTGCCCGCGGAGTTCATCCAGCTAGCTGAGGAAACGGGCCAGATCATCGAGCTTGGGCGTTGGGTGCTCGACCGTGCCTGCAAGCAGTGGCGCGAGTGGGCGGACCTGGGACATGTGAGCCATCGCCTCTCCGTGAACGTGTCGGCGCGCCAGCTGCAAGAAGCCGGTTTTGCCGACGAGGTCGGTGCAGTTCTGTTGCGCCATGCCATGCCTCCTACGGCGTTGGTCCTCGAGCTGACCGAAAGCATCTTTGCGCTCGACACGTCAATAATCCTGGAACAGCTGACCGTGATTGCGGATATGGGTGTTCACATTGCCGTCGACGACTTCGGGACGGGTTACTCCAGCCTGTCCTACCTGCAACGGTTCCACGTGGACGAGCTGAAGGTCGACAAGTCGTTCGTCGACGGCCTGGGGACGGGCAACCCCGACGACGGTGCCCTGACCAGTGCCATCTTGTCCATGGGGCAGTCTCTTCGGCTCGAGGTGGTGGCCGAGGGCATCGAACGGATGGCGCAGCGCGACGAGCTGTGGTCCATGGGGTGCGGGCTCGGGCAGGGATACCTGTACTCCAGGCCGGTCCCCGCCGAGGAGCTGCTCGCCCTGCTGACCAGTGCCCAGCCGCTGGGCCCCCCATCAGCAGTCTCCGGTGGGGCAAATATCGCCCGACTGCGAGTACCGGCTCCAATCGTCCGTTTGCCAGGAGTCGGCTGAAACCGCCACCGAGTCAAAGCCATCGCCTGGCCCACCTGGGCACAACCCGCAGTAGACCTCAAGTAGATGGGACACAGCTATGTCGATTAGCAATCCGGCCTTCCGGCCCCTCCAGGACGCGCGGTGGTCTGATCTCCAGCGACTGAGGAACTCGTCGCCCATGTACGACGCGGTGATCGAGGAGGTCAAGGGCAGGCGGATCCGGATCGGCGACCACTGGCTGGCCGACTTCGCTTCATGCAACTACCTGGGCTTCGACCTGGAGCCAGAGATCATCGACTCTGTCGACGCCAGCATCAGGCAGTGGGGAACCCACCCCAGCTGGTCACGGCTGCTCGGCAACCCCCGGATGTACATCGACATCGAGGACCGCCTCACAGGGCTTCTCGGCGCCGAGGACACCCTGGTGCTCCCGACCATCACGCATATTCACATGTCTGTCATACCCGCCATCGTGGGGCGAGGGGAAATCTTCCTCGACGGACAGGCCCATCGGACGATCTATGACGGATGCATGGTCGCCAGGGGCAACGGCGCCACGGTCCGGCGGTTCCCGACCGGTGATGTCGCTGCACTGGAGACGATGCTCCGCGCCGCACCCAGCGGCGGGACGAAGCTGATCTGTACGGACGGCGTCAACAGCATGACCGGTAACCCACCTGACCTGACGGCACTTGCCGCGGTTGCTCGCAAGTACGGCGCGCTCCTGTATGTCGATGACGCGCACGGTTTCGGTGTCATCGGTGAGCGCACCGACACCGAGACCAGCCCCTATGGAAGCAGAGGCAACTCGATCGTCAGACATGTCGGTGAGACCTATGACGACATCGTGCTCGTCGGCGGCTTCTCCAAGTCCTACTCCTCACTACTGGCGTTTATCGCCCTGCCGACCTGGCTCAAGGACCATCTCAAGGTCGCGGCGGCTCCCTACCTGTTCTCCGGACCGTCTCCGGTTGCGTCCCTGGCCACGGTGCTGTCCGGGTTCGATGTGAACGACAGCCGCGGTGATGACATCAGGGCGTCCCTGCATCGAAAGACCGCCCAAGTCCTCAAGACAGCCTCGGAGCTGAACCTGGCGACGCCCAACACCTCCGGCCTGCCGATCATCGAGGTGCCTTTGCGGAACGCCGAAGACATTGATGAAGTGGGTCGATTCCTCTACGAGGCTGGCATCTACGTCACGCTCGCGGCTTACCCGCTGGTGCCACGGGCAGAGGTGGGTTTCCGGGTGCAGGTCACGGCCGCTAACGGCGACGACGAGATCGACGAGCTGTGCGCCACGCTGCACCAGCTGTGCGATCGGTTCGAGCTCCAGCGAAGCGATGACTGACCTCCC
>JBDTYK010000284.1:0-3309 GCA_040005715.1 Actinomycetota bacterium
GCACCGATGGTGACGAGTACGGAATGCAGGCTCATGTTCACTCCGGTTTCAGCAACGGGAACAGAATGGTTTCGCGGATACCAGCGCCGGTGAACAGCATGACCAGGCGGTCTATGCCCAGACCGAGGCCCCCCATGGGCGGCGCGCCGTACTCCAGCGCACGAAGGAAGTCCTCGTCCAGCTGCATGGCCTCGACGTCACCAGCCGCCGCCAGCATCGACTGGGCGGTCAGCCGCTCCCGCTGAACCACCGGGTCGACCAGCTCAGAGAAGGCCGTTCCGCGTTCAGTGCCACCGATAATCAGGTCCCAGGCCTCGATGAGCCTCGGGTCCTTGCGATGCGGTCGAGCCAGCGGCTGTGCCGACGGCGGATAGTCGCAGACGAACGTCGGCTGCAGGAGAGTCGGCTCAACGATCTCCCCGAAGAGCTCGACCACCAGCTTCTCAGCCTGCCATTCGGGGTGGACCGGGACATTCGTGCGAGCGGCGATGGCGCGCAGGGTCTCGGGATCTGTATCCGGGGTAACTTCCTCGCCCACCGCCTCGGAAAGACCCTGGTAGACCGGCAACCAACGCCATTCGCCGTCCAGGTTGATGACTCCGGCAGGAGTATCGATGATCCGTGACCCAAAAGCGTCTGCCGCAGCAAGGACGACCCCTTGCATCAGGTCCGCCATCGTATGTTGGTCGCCGAACGCCTCATAAGCCTCAAGCAACGTATATTCCGGGCTGTGCGAGGAGTCGACACCTTCGTTGCGGAAGACACGTCCGATTTCAAAGACCTTGTCCACTCCGCCGACAACAGCTCGTTTGAGATACAGCTCAAGGGCAATACGCAGAGACATGTCGATATCGAACGCATTGAGGTGGGTCGGAAAGGGCCGAGCCACAGCGCCACCGTGGACCAGCTGCAGAACGGGGGTCTCGATCTCGATGAACCCGCGGCTGTGCAAAGTGTCCCGGACGGCCCGAACAATGGCCGCCCGTTTGCGGACCATGTCACGTGCTTCCTCACGCACGATCAGGTCGGCGTAGCGCTGACGCACCCGGGACTCCTCGGACAGGTCGCTGTGCATGGTCGGAAGCGGGCGCAGCGCCTTGCTCGCCATGGCCCACTCGTCGGCCAGCACCGAGAGCTCACCACGGCGGCTCGAGATCACCCGGCCATGCACGAAGACGAAGTCGCCCAGGTCCGCGTCGGCCTTCCATCGGGCCAAAGCCTGCTCACCCACCTCCGCCAGGCTGAGCATCACCTGGAGGCGGATGCCGTCGCCTTCCTGCAAGGTGGCGAAAGCGAGCTTGCCGGAGTTGCGGATGAAGACGACACGACCAGCGACGCCCACGAAGTCCTGGGTCTCCTCGCCGACGCTGAGGTGCCCGTAGGCCGCACGCACCTGCATAAGCGTGTGCGTTCGAGGCACCCCCACCGGGTAGGGCTCGCGGCCTTCGCGCAGCAGACGGGCCCGCTTGTCCCGGCGGACGCGCATCTGCTCTGGCAGGTCGCTCTCGGGTGCAGAGGTCTCGGTCACCCGGCAAGACTACCCAGCGGGAAGGCGGTTGATCGGGTGGTCACCGGTGGCCCAAAGGTACTGGACGGCATAGGAACGCCACGGGCGCCAGCGCCCTGAGTGCTCGGTGAGCGCTTTGGGCGTCGTCGGTATCCCCAGCCGCCGGGCGGCGAGCTTGACGCCGAGGTCGCCGACCATGAAGGCGTCGGGATCGCCAAGCGACCGCATGGCGATGCTCTCGACGGTCCAGGGCCCGAATCCCGGCAAGGCGTTGAGCTTGGCCCTTGCCTCTCGCCAGTCGGCGCCAACGTCCAGATCGAGGCTTCCCTGCGCAAGGGCCGCGACCAACCCCATGAGGGTTCGCCGCCGAGCACCTGGCATGGCGAGGTCTGTCGGGTCCATCCCCGCCAGGGCCTGCGAAGTCGGGAACAGGTGTGTGAGCCCGCCGTGAGGATCAGGGACGCTATCACCGTAGGCGCTGACCAGTCGCCCAGCGTGGGTGCGAGCTGCTGTGGTGGAGACCTGTTGTCCCAGAATGGCCCTCACGGCGAACTCGGCTGGGTCCGCCGTCCTCGGGACCCGCCGACCAGGGTGTTTCGCGACGAGCTTGGCCATGACCGGGTCCAAGGACAACACCTCGTCGACGGCAACCGGGTCGGCGTCCAGGTCGAGCATCCACCTGCACCGGCTGATGGCACTGGCCAGGTCGCGCTGGTCGCTGAGCGAGATCTGACACGCGACATACTCATCCGTCGGTCTGAGCCCAACAACTGCGTGGCCGTGCGGGAGCCGGATCGTCCTCCGATAGGCACCCGCGCGCCATTCCTCCACACCCGGAACCGCAGTCGCCGCCAGGTGACCGAACAGGTTGTCCGGACACAGGGGCTTGCGGAAGGGCAGCCGCAGAGACAAGGTGCCGGGGGTCGCGGTGGTCAGCCCCGGAGTCCGTGGGTGTGTGGCTCGAGCGCGGAGCTCCGTTGGCGAAAGGGCAAACACCTGCCGGACGGTGTCGTTGAACGCACGGATGCTGGCGAACCCGGAAGCGAAGGCGATCTCGCTAATGGGGAGAGAGCTGGTCTCAATCAGAACCCTTGCGGTCTGGGCCCTCTGGGCTCGCGCAAGGGCAAGCGGACCGGCCCCGACCTCGGCGATCAGCTGTCGTTGGATCTGCCGCAGGCTGTAGCCGAGCCGACCGGCCAGGCCGGCGACGCCCTCTCGATCCACCACGCCGTCCGCGATGAGCCGCATGGCGCGAGCGATCACGTCCGAACGGACATTCCACTCAGGTGACCCGGGGCTGGCATCAGGGCGGCATCGCTTGCAGGCCCGAAAGCCAGCCTGCTGCGCAGCGGCCGCACTGGGGTAGAAGCGCAGGTTCTTCAGGTGTGGCCGGGCCGGGCAGCTCGGCCGACAGTAGATGTGAGTGGTCACGACAGCACAGAAGAACCACCCGTCGAATCGAGCCTCCCTGGAGCGTATGGCGCGCTCGCAGGCTTCGGTGTCCTCGTACATGACACCAGCCTGCCTCGTGGCGACGCCCCGCACTAGCGAAAATACGACATCAACGGGCGGTCCTCACCGACCTCACCACCACCCACAATGACCCACGACGCCTGGCATCCACGACCATGGTCGCTGACTCCGAGCCCCGTTTGGCAACTGTTCTCAAACACCGACCAGACGAATGAAGGCCTTGCCAACGGCATTGCAGGACCCGTGGCCCTTTCAGTGCTTGCAAAGGTTCTGCTTCTTGAATTGATATGTGTTGCAACGAGTTTGGTTGTGGACAAGTCTTCCGCTTG
>JBDTYK010000285.1:0-3305 GCA_040005715.1 Actinomycetota bacterium
GTGGTGGTACCTCACCGAACTCCCCCAGGGCCGGAAGGCAGCAAGGGCAGGCGAGCTCTTCCAGGTACGCGGGGGGTCCTTCATGCCCGGGACCAGGCCCTGAGCGCCGGCGAGACCACCGTTGTGCCGGCCAAGAGGCAGGGATTGCGTGATTCCGGCGCGACAGAGGGTCTGACCCGGGTGTCCGGCGCGCCGACTAGATTGGGCGCGTGAGCACAGCGCTGTATCGCCGCTACCGGCCCGAGTCCTTCGCCGACGTCATCGGCCAGGAGCACGTGACCGAACCCCTGATGCAGGCGCTGCGGACCGGACGGGTCAGCCATGCCTACCTGTTCAGCGGGCCACGCGGCTGCGGCAAGACGACCTCGGCGCGAATCCTGGCGCGGTGCCTGAACTGCGAACAGGGGCCCACTCCGGTTCCATGCGGCGTGTGCGACTCGTGTGTTGCCCTGGCTCGCGACGGCTCGGGCAGTGTCGATGTCATCGAGATCGACGCGGCCAGCCACGGAGGTGTCGATGACGCCCGCGACCTGCGCGAGCGAGCGGCATACGGGCCGGCGATGTCACGCTACAAGGTCTACATCATCGACGAGGCGCACATGGTGACGCCGCAGGGCTTCAACGCCCTGCTCAAGATCGTCGAGGAGCCGCCCGAGCACGTGAAGTTCATCTTCGCCACGACCGAGCCCGACAAGGTCATCGGCACCATCCGGTCGCGCACCCACCACTACCCGTTCCGGCTCGTGCCCCCGCTGCGGTTGCAGGACTACCTGGGCGAGCTGTGCACGGCAGAGAAGGTCGCCGTGGCTCCCGGGGTCCTCTCATTCGTCGTTCGTGCCGGGGGCGGCTCGGTCCGTGACTCCCTGTCCGTGCTCGACCAGCTGATAGCCGGGTCTGGCGACGATGGCCTGACCTACGAAGGTGCTGCAGCGTTGCTCGGGTTCACCCCGGGCGAGCTGCTCGACGCGACGATCGACGGCATCGCGGCACGCGACGGTGGCGCTGTCTTCGGCCAGATCGACAAGGTCATCGAGACCGGCCACGACCCGAGGCGATTTGTCGAGGACATGCTTGAACGCCTTCGGGACATCATCGTGGTTGCCGCCGTGCCAGACGGTGCCGCGTCGGTCCTTCGGGGCATGCCTGAGGACCAGCTTGAGCGGATTCGCCAGCAGTCGGCCGCATTTGGACCCGGCGAGCTGTCTCGGGCGGCTGACATCGTGAACGCCGGTCTTACCGAGATGACCGGCGCGACTGCGCCACGACTGCAGCTCGAGCTCATCTGCGCACGCGTCCTGCTGCCGGGCGCTTCGGGTGAGAGCGGTTATGCCGCGCGCCTAGACCGCCTGGAACGCCGGCTCGAGATCGGTGGCGCCCCCGCGCCGGCTGGTCCTCGACCCCTTCCGGACGTCGTGCCGAGCCAGCAGCCGTCGGTCGGTCCGCGGGCAACAACGCAACCACCCGAGACGAGGGCGCCAGCCGCGTCGGCCAGTCCGGAGCCACGCGCGGCAGCGCCGGCACCTGCCCAGACCGCGCGCAGGGTCCAGCCAGGGCAGGCCAGCGAGGCTGTCCGGCCATCTGAAATCCAGTCACCATCAGGCGAGGCACCCCCTTCCACGGCACTGCCAGGCGGAATCGACACGGCCGCGATCCGCCGGTCGTGGCCCGACATCCTGGCCAAGATCTTCTCGATCCGTCGTACCACGTGGACGTTCCTGTCGGAGCACACCCAGGTCCTGGACTACGACGGCAAGCGCCTCCTGCTCGGGATCCAGACCGAGGGCCTGGCCACGACGTTCCGGCGAGGACAGCATGCCGAGCTGGTGCGTCAGGCTCTGAGCGAGGTGCTCGGGGTCGAAGCTGTCGTCGAGGGCATCTTGACGCCCAAGTCGGCGGCGCCGGGCCCCGCCACTGCTGACCCTCGCACTGCAGGCCAAGCTCACGCAGGGCCGAATCAGGCTGCTCCCGCAGCAGGTCGGGTGTCCGCGCCCGGTGCGCCCGGTGCGCCCGCTGCGCCCGGTGCGCCCGGTGCGCCCGCTGCGCCCGGTGCGCCCGCTGCGCCCGGTGTCCCCGGTGCGCACGCTGCGACCGGTGTCCCCAGTGCCCCCAGTGCCGCGGATGCGCCGGACCGACTCTCGACGCCCAGGCAGCGGGCGAGGGCAGCGGTGGCAGAAGAGGCGAGTACTCGACATACCAGCTCGGCGCCTTCCACCGCTGACGACAGCCTGGTCAGTCCTGATGATGAGGACATCGACCAGACCGAGGCAGTGGGGCAGCCCGTCATCGCCAGCGTCCTGGGTGGAACGGTGATCGGCGAGCTGGACCAGTAGGACTGTCCGCGCCGATTTGCAGGTGCGTCGGGCGATCCGTGTCGGTATCCAAGGGCATAGGCTCAGCGGCGTGTACGAAGGAGTGGTCCAGGACCTCATCGACGAGCTCGGGCGCCTGCCCGGCGTCGGTCCCAAGGGCGCGCAACGTATCGCGTTCCACCTTCTGCAGGCTGATGCCGTGGACGTGAAGCGGCTGGTCAGCGCGCTGGTCGAGGTCAAGGACAAGGTCCGCTTCTGCAGCATCTGCGGCAATGTTGCCGAGGCCGAGCAGTGCCGCATCTGCCTTGACTCTCGTCGTGACCTGACCTGCATCTGCGTGGTCGAGGAGCCAAAGGACATCGTGGCTGTCGAGCGGACTCGCGAGTTCCGCGGGCGCTATCACGTGCTCGGCGGGGCGATCAGCCCCATCGAAGGCGTTGGCCCGGACGACCTCCGGATCAAGGAGCTCCTGACCCGGCTGGCCGATGGTGGGGTGGTCGAGGTCATCATCGCGACCGACCCGAACCTCGAGGGCGAGGCAACAGCTACCTATCTGGCCCGGCTGCTGCGCCCGATTGGGCTGAAGGTCACACGCCTCGCGTCCGGACTGCCGGTCGGAGGAGACTTGGAGTACGCCGACGAGGTAACCCTCGGCCGGGCCTTCGAGGGCAGGAGACTGATCGATGTCTGATGACCTGACCATGCTTGGCGAGGAGTCCGCGCAAGACGCGCGTGCCTACCTGGCAACAGTCACCCAGGTTGCCTCGGGTGTCGAGCCCGATACGGCGATACCTCTTCTGCTGCTTGCGGTCTCGCAGGTTCTGGTGGCTGGCGCCCGACTCGGCGCCATTGTCGACATCGTCCCCGATGAGCGGTTCGAGGCCGACCCCGGCCCGGATGCCGACGTGGACCCCCTTCGTCAGGGTCTGGCCAACCTCTTCGAGGGCCTGGACGACTACGTCCATGTCGTCGACCCGCTTGTTGGTGTGGCCGTGG
>JBDTYK010000286.1:0-3267 GCA_040005715.1 Actinomycetota bacterium
ACTGTGTCGTGCTCAGTCGTGCCTCAGGACCGACCTCAGAGCCTCCAGCACGGAGGCATCCTCGATGGTGCTGGGAACCGCGGGGGTGCCTCCATCGGCGATCTGACGCATGGTCTTGCGCAGGATCTTGCCTGATCGGGTCTTGGGCAGAGCGACGACCACGTCGACCAGGTGCAACGCCGCGACTGCACCGACCTCGTCCCTGACTCGCTGGACCAGCTCGGCCTGCAACGCCTCCACGGCACCTTCACCGGACACGTCAACACCGGCCTTCAGGACGACCAGCGCTCGGGGCACCTGGCCCTTGAGCTGGTCGGCCACCCCGATGACGGCGCACTCAGCGACCGATGGGTGACCGGCAAGTGCCGCCTCCAGCGACCCCGTGGACAGGCGATGTCCAGCCACGTTGAGCACGTCGTCGGTGCGGCCCATGACGAAGAGATACCCGTCCTCGTCGATATAACCGCCATCACCAGTCAGGTAGTAGCCCTCGAACGCCGAGAGGTACTCAGCCACATAACGCTCGTCGTCCTGCCACAGCGTGGGCAAGGTTCCCGGAGGCAACGGGAGCTTGATGCAGATCGCCCCTTCCGTGCCGGGCTCCACCTGCCGCCCCAGCTCGTCCAGGACATGCACGTCGTAGCCGGGGACCGCAACCGTGGGCGAGCCGGCCTTGATGGGAAGCAGCTCCAGGCCGATGCAGTTGGCAGCGATCGCCCAGCCGGTCTCGGTCTGCCACCAGTGGTCGATCACGGGTATGCCGAGGCGATCACCGGCCCAGTGGTAGGTGTCCGGGTCCAGGCGCTCCCCCGCGAGGAACAGGGTGCGAAGCTTCGAGAGGTCGTAGCCACCGATGAGAGCTCCGTCGGGGTCCTCCTTCTTGACCGCACGGATCGCCGTCGGGGCGGTGAACAGTGCGGATACCCCGTACTGCGCCGCAACCCGCCACAGGGCCCCTGCGTCAGGGGTTCCCACGGGCTTTCCCTCGTACATCACGGTCGTGCACCCGGCCAGCAACGGTGCGTAGACGATGTAGGAGTGGCCGACCACCCAGCCGACATCACTTGCTGCCCAGAAGACCTCACCAGGCTGTATCCCGTAGACGTTGCTCATCGACCAGTGCAGCGAAACGGCATGTCCGCCGTTGTCACGCACGATGCCCTTGGGCCGGCCCGTGGTCCCCGAGGTGTAGAGGATGTAGAGCGGGTCAGTTGCCTCCATCGTCACGCACTCGGACTTCGTACCGCGATCGGGACTCATCAGGTCCGACCAGTCCACGTCGCGCGGGCCCATCTCCGCCCTGGACTGTTCCCGCTGCAGCACGATGCAGTGTTCGGGTTTGTGGCTCGAGCGCTCGATGGCGGCGTCGACCATCGGCTTGTAGGCCACGACCCGCTTGGGCTCGATCCCGCACGAGGCAAGAACCACCACCTTCGGGGTGGCATCCTCGATCCGGGCCGCCAGCTCACCGGGCGCGAAGCCGCCGAAGACCACGGAGTGCACCGCCCCGATCCGGGCGCAGGCCAGCATCGCGACCGCGGCCTCGGGCACCATCGGCATGTAGATGACCACGCGGTCGCCCTTCCCGACCCCGAGCGACTGCAGGGCGCCGCCGAAGCGGGAAACCTGCTCCATCAGCTCGGCGTAGGTCAGCGTGCGCGAAGATCCGGTAACCGGGCTGTCGTAGTGAATCGCGGGCTGCTCACCACGGCCGGCGATCACGTGCCTGTCGACTGCGTTGAAGCAGGTGTTGAGCTGACCACCGCTGAACCACCGGTAGAACGGCAGGCGAGATTCGTCAAGAACCTTCGTCGGCTCCGTGACCCAGTCGATGCCGTGAGCCGCCTCCCCCCAGAAGGCTTCGGGGTCTTCGATGCTGCGGCGATGGGCTATTGCGTAGCTACCTTCGGTCATACCGGCATCTTTGCCCCCATCACCTCGACATGCCACACCGGTGACCCCACGGTGAGACGAAACGTCCCCTCCATGCGATGAACGGCTCAGGCAGTCGAGGCGGCCAGCTGGCCGCACGCACCGTCGATGTCCGAGCCGCGGGTGTCCCGGACGGTTGTGGTCACTCCCCGGGCGCGCAACCGGCGGACGAACTCGCGCTCGACGCCACGCTCCGAGGCGGTCCATCTGGAGCCCGGTGTCGGGTTCAGCGGGATCGGGTTGACGTGCACCCAGCCGCGGCCTCGAGCATTGAGCTTCTTACCGAGCAGATCGGCCCGCCAGCCCTGGTCGTTGACGTCACGGATCAGCGCGTACTCGATGCTGACCCGACGGCCGGTCACCGTGAAATAGCGGTATGCAGCGTCGATCGCCTCGTCGATGGACCACCGGGTGTTGATCGGCACGAGCTCGTTGCGCAGCTCGTCGTCAGGTGCATGCAACGACAGTGCCAGGGTGACCGGGATCCCCTCTGCGGCCAGCTTGTCTATGGCAGGAACCAGGCCCACAGTCGACATCGTGATGCCCCGGGCCGACATACCGAGCCCGTCCGGCGAAGGGTCAGTGATCCGCCGGATGGCCCCGATGGCCGCCTGGTAGTTCGCCAGCGCCTCCCCCATGCCCATGAACACGACGTTGCTGACCCTGAGCGGAGTCCCCTCGGCACCGCCGGCCACATCGCCGCGTCGCAGGGATCGCGCCGAGCTGACGACCTGCTCGACGATCTCAGCCGTTGACAGGTTTCGGGTCAGCCCCTCCTGCCCCGTGGCGCAGAACGGGCAGTTCATGCCGCAGCCGGCCTGGCTGGAGATGCAGATCGTGACCCGTCTTGGGTAGCGCATGAGCACGCTCTCGACCAGGGCACCATCGTGCAGGCGCCACACCGACTTGATGGTCCGGCCGTTGTCGGCCGCCACCGTCCTGACGGTGGTGAGCAGCTGGGGCAGCAGCTTGCCCACCAGATCGTCGCGAATGGCCCTGGGCAGGTCGCTCATCTCCTCGGGGGACTCCACGAGGTGCTCGAAGTAGTGCGTCGAGAGCTGTTTGGCACGAAAACCCTTGTGGCCCAGGGCTTCGACGGCTGCCTTGCGTTCGGCTGGGTCGAGGTCGGCCAGGTGCGTCGGAGGCTTCCCCCTTCGAGGAGCCTCGAACATCAGCTGTCCTGGCTCGGGGCGCCCACTTCTCTGCATGTCAGACATCACCCACAGTCTCTCAGGGGTCAGGCGATGGGGATAACCGCGGAGGGGACAAGCACGGCCAGGAGTGCCCACACGACCGGGGCCGAGAACAGGAGCGAGTCGAGCCGGTCCATGAACC
>JBDTYK010000287.1:0-3256 GCA_040005715.1 Actinomycetota bacterium
GGCCGCCCATGATGGCCAGTGGAAGCAGCGATGCCAGTGCGCACCAGAGGGCTCAGCGTCCGACCGGTAGCAGTTCGCGACCGCCGTCCGTCCTCGTAGTGCATCTTGTTCCACGCTGGTCTCCAGCTAAGGGTGAGAACACTTTTGGTGTGCCGTCAACCAGTCCATGAAGGCAATGGACGACAGCACGACGAAGAGAGGGTTCTGCCCGAATGTGCACCTACACGGAGCATTGCACTGCGTGTAATCAACGACAGCAGACATGCGCCCAAGCCGCGGGCCTCGAACCGTAATACGTCTCTTCTGGCGCTCTCCGGGCTGTTGCCGGGAACTCCGAATGGAGGATGAGGCCTTCATAATTTCGGTCCGTTTGTCTTCGAAACCGATATGAATGGAGTTGGCGGGCCCTAGTGTCGCTTGGCGATGATGAAAATTGTGGGCTCGTTGCCCTGTCGGGGTCCGGACTCGGCTGTTATGTGGATGCGTCACGTCTTCGGCCTCCCCGCACCGTGGTCCTTGCCTGATGTGAGAAGCGCAAATTGAACGTCTCGGGTGTGCTGAGCAACTGGAGGTGGTGGGTGCCGTCGAGTAGGCGCGCGACCCTCCGCACTGGGCTGATGTGGGCGATGGGGCTCGTTCTTGCCGCATATGTCACCGGCCTGGTCCTGCACAGCATCGGGTTGGGCCCGGTCTGGAACGGCTGGTTCAGCACACTCGTTCACTACTGGTTGGCCATGCTGACCTCGTGGTTGCCCGTCGCCGTCTGTCTCCTGGCGATCTACCGGGTTGGTTTCCGGCGCACGGAGATGCTGCTCGCTGCGGCCGCGATGACCGCGTATGCGAGTGGTTTCATCTTCATTGTCTGGTCGCAGGTCACGACAGGGTCGGTGCCGTTCCCCTCGGTTGGGGACGGGGTTTACCTGCTCTTCTTCCCGCTCATGATGGCCGCGCTGGTCGTGACCGTGCGCCACCACGTGCGGTCACTGGCGGTGTCGGTTTGGCTGGACTGCGCGGTGGGTTCGCTCGGTGCGGCTGCGGTGCTCGCGGTCGTTCTCAGCCCCGTGTTGGACTCCGCCCTCACCGGGCCCCCATCGTCGGCCACCGTGGTGGCGCTCGCCTATCCGATGGGCGACCTTCTGCTCGTCTCCGCTGTCGCCGGTATCGCCACTTTGGGGGATCTACGCCTGGGCAGCCGGTGGGGCTTTCTCATCGCAGGCTTGATGGTCTTCGCGGCGACGGACGTGCTCTACGCGCTGCAGGTGACAAAAGGCACCTACTTGGTCGGTATGCCATTGGACGCTGGATGGGCGCTCGGGCCCGCCCTGGTCGCCATGTGGGTCGACGGCGGTACCCAAGATAAACAGCCGACGCACGAGGCCGGCCCTGCGACCGGAGCGACGGCCCTGGTCGTATCGGTGGCAGCCTCCGTCGCCGGACTAGGGGTACTGGTCGCAGGCACCCAAACGCGTTTGTCAAGGTTGGCTATCCTGCTGGCGGCCGTGACGCTTCTGGCAGCGACGGCTCGCACCCAGTTGGGGTTTCACCTCCTCGCGCGGATGGCCGACCTGCGTCGGCGGGACGCCACCACCGACGAGCTCACGGGGCTACCCAACCGGCGCGCTCTTCACGCCGAGGCGCACACGCGCCTTCTGGAACCGCAGCATCGACGTCAAGCTCTGCTGATGCTGGACCTGGACAAGTTCAAGGAGGTCAACGACACCCTTGGCCACCATGCCGGAGACGAGCTGCTGCTCCAAGTGGGTGCCCGCTTGGGCGAGCACCTGCGAGCCCGCGACCTGCTGGTGCGCCTAGGCGGAGATGAGTTCGCCATCCTGCTCGACGATGCCGGCCACGATCAGGCCACCGCTGTCGCCGCCAAACTGTGCGCGTCGCTGACCAAGCCCTTCACTTTGATGGACATCGCGGTCCACAGTGCGGTGAGCATCGGCATCGCACTGTTTCCCGACGACGGTCCAGACCTGAGCACCCTCTTGCGCAAGGCGGACACGGCCATGTTCAAAGCAAAGGCGTCGGGCAACGGTCATCACGTCTTCAGCGGTGCCGATGACGTTGACCTCACCACTCGGCTCAGGATGGTCGAGGAGCTACGAACGGCACTGACCAGCGACCAGCTCGCGTTGTACTACCAACCCAAGGTCGACATGCGCACCGGTGAAGTCAAGAGCCTCGAAGCGCTGTTGCGCTGGAACCACCCCACTCTAGGTCTGCTCTACCCCGACTCCTTCCTGGACGTGGTCGAAGACGCGGGCCTGATGCACGCAATGACCCGCGTGGTGCTCAGGATCGCCCTGGATCAGGCCACGCTGTGGCAGGCCGATGGGCAACCGCTGACCATCGCGATCAACCTCTCGGCCAGCTCCCTGGTCGACACCGACCTGCCCGAGCAGGTCGCTTCGATGCTCGCCGCGCGCAAGCTCTCCCCTGAAGCCCTGCAACTGGAGATCACTGAGGAGTTCCTGATGGCTGACCGCGACCGGGCCCGGAACATCTTGACCCGACTGCGCCGCCACGGAGTCCAGATCTCCGTGGATGACTTCGGCACCGGGTACAGCTCACTGTCCTACCTGCGCGACCTGCCCATCGACGAGCTCAAGATCGACCGCTCCTTCGTCCTTCCCATGGTCGACGACGCCCTCGCCGCAGCGCTGGTCGCCTCTACGATCTCCTTGGCCCACAGCCTGGACCTGCGCGTGGTCGCCGAAGGCGTCGAGAATGACATCGCCTACACCGAGCTCACGGCCCTGGGCTGCGACCAAGCGCAGGGTTTCTTCATATCCAGGCCCCTACCCGCCGTCGAGCTCGAGCACTGGCTCAGCAACCGAAGCGCTGCCGGTCAAACATCAGACGTTGTAACGGAAGGGTCAGGGAGACCTCGATGAGGGTGCCAGAAGGAGTCCACGCGGAGACGCTCGACGGCTCCGAAAGCGAATTGTAGGAACTCTCACACCGCAATGACCTGAGCCCGAAAGGTGAGAGGATCAGCCGAGTCGTAACTGCCACAAGACCCGAACGCTTTCGTGCTCGCTCAGAACGGTTCGATGTCGGGTTCGTACCGAGGCAGCGAAGTCCCGATCGATGCGTCTTCTATGGCGCGATCCGCTCGTTCCGGCCATGGCCAGCGGCACGCGCCTTTCCGCCGCGAACCGGCCGATCTCATGTGCCGAGCAGAAGGAACCGCGTCGAGGACAACCCGTCTCAACGCCGGATGGTCACGGCAGCGACTGCTTGACGCCCG
>JBDTYK010000288.1:0-3195 GCA_040005715.1 Actinomycetota bacterium
GGGCTGAGGACTTCAAACGATCAGCTACCTCGGCCGGAGTTTCCATGTCACTCGATGAGGCCGTCGTCGCAGTCAACGTCTGGATCAACGAGATCGACAGGTACTCCTTCACCCGTGGACCGTGACAAAGCCCGAAGTCGCCCAAGTGGCAGACCTCGGCGACACCGGCATCAGTCAATGGGCGACGCCACGCAGCGCCCAGCAGCGGTTGTTGAGCCAATCACCGCGACTCCCAGCCTCATTGGCCCTGTCCCAAGCATGAGCGGCGTCGCGTGACTTGGCCCTCGGTTCTTGTGACGACGCAAGCAATACTCGACACGATTTCAGGTAGCCTCGTGCACACACTTCAGAAGGCAATCGAGACGGATGGGGGTGGCTGCAAATGGGTGGGCTTGAGTCGGCACTGGCGGTGGCGGAGGAGCAGGTTGACCTGGCCCTCAAAGCGACTGCTGCCGTGACCCGCGAGCTGAAGAAAGCCAAGGCGGGTGCTGAGAAGGGACAGTTGCGTGACCTGCGCCGGGCTCTGAGCGCGGCGGCTGTTCTGGCTGGGGATGCCGCCAGAACCACAGAGGACGCGGGGGCGTCCTTCGACTTTGACGAGCAGGAGCACCTGGAGTCCGGTTCGTATGTCCAGGAGCTGCTCGAGGTGGCGGCCGCACAGGAGGTGGCGATGTTCGAGGCAGACGAGCGGCTGCTGTGCTACCCGTCGCTGATCAAGGTGCTTCCCGGGGACGCCGCAGTCGAGATCGACAGACGCCGCGAGAAGCGACTGCGTCCCTCGGTGCTGGTTGCGCTGCTCGCGGCTACGCAGGGACGGCCACCGCGGTTCAGGCCTCAGCCGTTCCTGGAGAGCCTGGCGTCCGGGTACGACCTGGGGCGCTCTCAGAAGCAGCATCGGGCAGGCGCCGTCGTGCGACTGGTCGACGTGTGGGGCGTGCTGACACTGTTGCCCGGCCAGCAGCGCGAGTACACCCGCTCAGAATTCGCCCGTGATCTGTACCTGCTGGACTCCAGTGGAGTCGCCACCACGAAGTCCGGCCGAGCGCTCCGCTGGCATGCCAGCTCGGGAACGCGCGGCTCGGGCACTCTCACCACCGTGGCCCAGACGGGGCAGCCGCAGCTCTACTGGGGCATCTCCTTCACGGACGGCTCGTGACCGACTCAGTCAGGCCGGCGGCGGTCCTTGGGGGCGGTGGGATGAGCTCCGACGACTACGCGGCCTTCCTGGGCAAGGAGTACCTGGTTTCCTACCTGCCGGCCGGGGGAGGTTCGGTGAAGCTCGTGGTGACCGGGGATGGTGATGTCGCGGACCGTTTTGAGCGATCCCTTCGCGCCGAGGCGGACCAGCAGGACGTGCTGATGGTGAGTCTGTCAGCGGAGACGACCAAGGCACACATGATCGACCAGGTGTTCTTCGCAGTGGCTCGACAGATCGACTGGGACCGGGTCGCCGTGGCCATCGTCAGCAGCGCATACGACGACATCGCAGTCCCCGCCACCCCAGGCCGGCTGACCGTTGCCGAGGTGGCCGACGACCACGACCTGGACCCGCGCGAGCTCTACCGCAGCGTGCGGCGCCAGCTCGAACACATCCTGTTGTCCGACACCAGCCTGCCCCGCGAGCTGCGTCGGGCTCTGCTGCGACTCGCCCAGGCGCACTTGGGCGGCGGAGACGTCAACCGCGCCGAGACCCTGTGCGTGCTGGGCTGGCTCACAGGCGAACGAGTCGGGTTGCGAGAGCTGCGCGAGGTGATGATCTACGCGCGGATCGGTCGCCACAACGCCCGGAGGATGCTCACCTCGGTCGGCCGGCTCCTGCAACGTGGCGGCCACCGCGGACTCGTCCTGCACCTCGACCTGACCAGGCTGGCCGAGATGCGCCGTCCGCCGTTGCCCGAGCGCACCGGCACCTACTACAGCAAGGCCGCGGTGCTGGACGTCTACGAGCTGCTGCGTCAGCTCATCGACGCGACCGACGACCTGGTCGGGATGCTGGTCGTGGCGGTGGTGCCACCGGAGCTGGTCAGTGACGAGAAGCGAGGCCTGCCCTCCTACGCCGCTTTGCAGCTCAGGGTTGCCGACGAGGTGCGCGACCGGCGCCGCACCAACCCGTTCGCATCCCTGGTCCGCCTCGATGTCCGGCTGGAGGCAGTGCGATGACCTCGGAGCAGGCCCGGAACGACGACCCCGAAGACCGCAATGACCAACGTGACCGACTTGCCCGGCGACGCGCAGTCGAAGCACTGCGCAGCGGCGTGCCCAACGCTGACGCGGTCATCGCCCTCGGCTCGGGCCAGAGCGACATCGAGGATAGGTTCGCCGGCCTGCTCCACGACATTGCCCGGCCAGGTGACGGATCGGGCGGCCGAGCCTCGATGCTGGTGGGCGCAGGGTTCGGGCAGGGCAAGAGCCACCTGCTGACCCATCTTGGCCAGCTCGCAACCATCGCAGGCTTCGTCGTCAGCACGGTGGTCATCAGCAAGGAGACTCCGCTTCACGACCCTGCGAAGGTATTTCGCGCTGCAGTGGAGTCCGCGGTCGCCCCTGACGGTGCTCGCGATGTCGTCGCTGAGGCTGCCGCGGCGCTGGACGCGGACAGCCCCGGCTATGCCGAGCTGCTGAGGTGGCTGAGGGGACCCGGCCGGGATCTGAACGAACGTTTTGAGGCGACCTTGCGGCTGCACGAAAGGCTCAGCAGTGACGCGCCCGGCGCGGACGAGGAGTTCCTCGACTCCATCGTTCGATTCTGGTCTGGCGAACCTCTGTTGATGCCGGGGCTGCGGCGCCAGCTCACGGCTGTCGGCGAGGCCAAGACGTTCCATTTCTCGCCGGTCAAGGTCCGCGACCTGGCCCGCCAGAGGCTGCGGTTTCTTCCCAGGCTGCTGCGTGCGGGGGGCAGCGCCGGGTGGGTGGTGCTCTTTGACGAGGTCGAGTTGATCGGCCGCTACTCGCTGCTGCAAAGGGGACGGTCCTACGCCGAGCTGGCGCGCTGGCTTGACGGAGACCCGGCGGACGAAGGGGAGCCGCTGATTACCGTTGCGGCGATTACGGACGACTTCGAGGCCGCGGTTCTGGTCGGCAAGAACGACCGGGAGGGCCTGCCTCGCCGGCTTCGGGACAAGCAGACGCAGGAGTATGCCGAGACGGCCGCCCTCGCGGAGAAGGGGATGCGGCACATCGAGCGAGACGTCATAC
>JBDTYK010000289.1:0-3190 GCA_040005715.1 Actinomycetota bacterium
GCAGCCGGCCATTGGCGAGGACGAGCACGTGGTCGGCGGTCTGCTCGACCTCGCTGAGCGCATGGCTGGACAACAGGACCGTGCGACCCTCGTCCGCGAGCCGGCGCACGTATCCGCGCAGCCACCGCACGCCGGGCGGGTCAAGGCCGTTCGTCGGCTCGTCCAGAACGAGCACTGCGGGGTCGCCGAGCATCGCCGCGGCCAACCCCAGCCGCTGACGCATCCCGAGGGAGAACTTCCCCACCCGCCGCTGTGCGACCGCCGTGAGCCCGGTCTCGGCGAGGACGCGCCCCGGGGCGTCCTTGGGCAGCCTGGCAGCTGTCGCGAGGATGCGCAGGTGGTCCAGCGCCGTACACCCAGGGTGGCAGCCGGACTCCTCGAGCACCGCGCCGACCTGACGGACCGGGTCCGACAGCTCGCCGTACTGGCTGCCGCCGAACGTCGCGGTCCCACTGCTCGGCGCCGCGAGCCCGAGCAGCATTCGCAACGTGGTGGTCTTGCCGGCCCCGTTGGGCCCGAGCAAGGCCGTCACTTCGCCCGGTTTCGCGACCGCGCTGACGTCATCGACTGCGAGAACGTCCCCGAAGGACTTGGTGAGGCCGTTGAACTCCACGGCACTGGTCATCGCTGGCCTCCATCAGCACACCAACGCATTACTACTCCTCAGGTAACCTGATATTCAGGTATCCTTAATAAGGTGCCACAGCTCCCAAGGACGGTCAACACCGTCGCTCTCCTCGGCCGCGCATACAGCCTGCTGGGATTCCGAATCGTCGACGGTGTGGTCGGAGCTGGTTTCCCACAGAAGCCGGCCCACTCCGCCGTCTTTGCGCAGATTGCCCCCGATGGCTCACGGCTCACCGACATGGCCCGCCGGGCGAACATGTCGCCGCAGGCGATGGGCGAGCTGGTTGATGAGCTCGAACAGCTTGGGTACGTGGTCCGCCGACCGGACCGGACCGACCGGCGAGCCAAGCTGATCATCCTGACCAGGAAGGGGCGAGCCTGTATCGCCGCAGGCATCGCCACCGTCGAAGGCATCGAGCAGGAGCTGACCGACCGCCTTGGCGAGCGCAGTCACCGGCAGCTGCGGCGTCTGCTCACCAAGCTCCTGAACGACGACGGCGCCTGACGTGGACGGCGCGTTATAGCGCCGCGAGACCGTGCGGAGTACAGCTCCTGGCAGTCCACCTGGTGGCGCGAGTGTGCCGCCCGAAGTCTGGGCGGCCAGATGTTGGGGCGCTAGCGTGTAGACGTGGACCAGAGCCAAGGCGTCTGCCAGCTTGAGCTCGCAACAGGCGTAACCCTTTCTTACGTGTCGACAGGGCCAGCCTCAGGAACGCCAGTCCTGTTGCTGCACGCGTGGGGTGAGTCTCGGCGCTCCTTCGACCGGCTTGTGCCGGTGCTGCCTACCATCCATGCCATAGCGATGGACCAACGCGGTCACGGTGACGCCGCTAAGCCCAAGGTGGGCTATTCCCTCGAACACTTCGCCGAGGACGTCGTGGCTTTCATGGATGCGGCCGGCATCGCGAAGGCTGTGCTGGTGGCATCATCCAGCGGCGGGTATGTCGCCCAGCAGGTGGCGGTCACCTGGCCGCACCGCGTCGCTGGCCTTGTTCTGGTCGGATCCCCGCGCGACCTCCGAGGGCGGCCTCCCTTCGCTGACGAGGTCCAGCGGCTATCCGATCCAGTCGACCCCGACTGGGTGAGGGATTCGCTCACATGGTTCCCCCGGCACCATCAGGTGCCGCAGTGGTATCTCGACGATCGGGTCCAAGATGGCGTCGCTATCCCGGCAGACGTTTGGCGCGATACGTTCAACGGACTCGTTGCTGCCCGCCCGCCCACGGACACAGGAACGATCGCGGCACCCACTCTCCTCATTTGGGGCGATTGCGACGAGCTCCTGACACGGCAGACGCAGGAAGCCCTCGCATCGGCTATCCCGAACTCCCGACTCTTGACCTATGCGGACACCGGTCACCTGGTTCTGTGGGAGCAACCCGGTCGCGTGGCTTCCGACCTGATCGCTTTCATGGACGCACTGGACGGGGGTATGCCTGACGAACAACGTCGTCACTATGCGCAACCCCAGAACGTGAGACAGTCCGAACCCTGAGGGTTCGGACTGTCGCCGATGTCCTGAGACATCACACGGCGGTGGCGGTGGGATTTGAACCCACGGTGGAGTTTCCCCCACACACGCTTTCGAGGCGTGCTCCTTTGGCCGCTCGGACACGCCACCGTGGGCGAGATTACTAGAGCCGGTGCCCCGCGAAGAAATCGAGCAGGATCTTGGAGCACTCCTGCTCGCGAACTCCGCCGATCACCTCGACCCGATGCGTGGCCCGCCGGTCACGAACGAGATCCCACACCGACCCGCACGCACCTGCTTTCGGGTCCCAGGCTCCGAGGACAAGACGACCGATCCGCGCGAGCATCAGGGCACCGGCACACATTGCGCACGGTTCGAGAGTGACGACCAGGGTGCAGTCCTGTAGCCTCCAGCCACCAAGCGCCGAAGCGGCAGCCCGTATGGCGACGACCTCGGCATGGGCGGTCGGATCACCGCTGGCCTCACGCAGGTTGCGGCCGGCGCCGAGGACCTCTCCTGCTGGGGAGAGCACCAGGGCACCCACCGGGACATCTCCTGAGGAAAGCGCCCCGGAGGCCAGATCGAGGGCTTGCCCCATCCACTCGGCATACTGCGGGTCGGCTGCTTGTCCAGAAGGGGCGATCACGCGCTAAGTTTCGCTCATGCGAGTCCACATTGCCGACCATCCCCTCATCGCCCACAAGCTCACGGCGCTCAGGGACAAGAACACCGACTCCCCCACGTTCCGCCGACTGGCCGACGAGCTCGTCACCTTGTTGGCCTACGAGGCAACCCGCGATGTCCGGGTCGAGCCCCTGGAGATCGAGACCCCCGTTGCTCCCGCTCACGGCGTGAGGCTGGCGAGTCCGAAGCCGCTGGTCGTGCCCATTCTGCGAGCCGGCCTGGGCATGCTCGACGGGATGATGAGGTTGCTGCCGACTGCCGAAGTTGGGTTCCTTGGCATGGTCCGAAACGAGGTGACGCTCGAAGCGACCACCTATGCGAACCGACTTCCGGACGACCTGTCCGGGCGCCAATGCTATGTCCTGGACCCGATGCTCGCGACCGGAGGCACCCTTGCCGCGGCCATCC
>JBDTYK010000290.1:0-3101 GCA_040005715.1 Actinomycetota bacterium
GTCAACGGCCAGGGCACCACCGTGGTGCTCTCGGACTTCCTACACAAGAACGACGCCGTTCGGTACAAGGAGGAGCTCGGGACCAACCCGCGCGTCTACTACATCCTGGGCCACGGCCAGAGCCTCGGAGGCGGAGCATGAGCACCGACATCATCGGCAACCACGCCCTGACCGGCAATGCCCGCGCAGCGTCGCTTCGCCCGTTCGGCAAGCCAAGTCGCCTATGGTGGGTCACCATCGTGGCCCTCGCCTTGTTGGTCGGGGCGGGTATGGCCGCCTGGGTCGCCCAGCTCAAGGGCGGAATGGGCGCCGCAGGCTACAACGACCACGCCTTCTGGGCCATCTACGTCTCCGACGTCGTCACCTTCATCGGGGTCAGCTACGGCGGGGCTGTGGTCTCAGCGATCCTTCGCCTGACCGGCGCAACCTGGCGGGCGCCGTTGACCCGGCTGGCCGAAGGCACAGCTGTCGTCACCGTGCTCATCGGAGCGGCCCTGATCGTCCCGCACATCGCCAACCCGATCCGGCTCTACGAGCTGGTGACCCACCCGAACCTGTCCGCTCCGGTGTTCTGGGACTTCGTCGCGGTGATGACCTACACGTTCGCCTCGATGGTGTTCTTCGCCCTCCCGCTGGTGCCGGACATGGCTGTCCTGCACCAGGGACACAAACAGAGCCTGGGCAAGCGGCGCTCGACCCTGTACGCGAAGGTCTCTCGTGGCTGGACCGGGGCACCCAAGCAACGGGCCGTTCTGGCCGGCGCGCTCGGCCTGGTCTCCATCATGATCATCCCGCTGGCCGTGTCCGTGCACTCGGTCCTCTCATGGGCCTTTGCCTCCACCGGCCGCCCGTGGTGGCACGAGAGCATCTGGGCTCCGCAGTTCGTCGTCGCCGCGCTCTACTCCGGGGTGGCACTGGTCATCCTGGTCCTGGCCGGCTTCCGCCGTGGCTACCACCTCGAGAGCCTCATCACGCCGCGACACTTCGTCCGCCTGGGTTTCATCCTGGCCACGTTCGCCGCCACCTACCTCTACCTCACGTTCGCCGACCTGCTGCCCGGCTCCTACGTCGGTGAGCCAGGGACCGCAAACGTATTCACCGACCTGCTGACCGGTCGCCTCGCCCTCTGGTTCTGGATGTTCGCCATCGTCGGAGGTCTGCTGCCGCTGCTGCTGGTCGCGCTGCCGTGGACCAGGAACGTGGCAGGAATGGTCATTGCCTCATGCCTCGTCCTGCCCATGATGTGGCTCAAGCGGATGCTCCTCGTCATCGGCCCGGCCACCTACGACACGATCACAGGGACTTTCGGCAGCTACCACTTCACCTGGGTGCCGATCGCTATCACTCTCGCGGCCGCGGCTGCAGTCCCGCTGATGCTCATGCTGCTCTTCCGGGTTGTCCCCCTGCTGTCCATCGACGAGATCGAGGAGATCGACGCGATAGAACAGATCGACCAGATGGAGAAAGACCTGACCGCCAACCCGCACACCGGGCCCGGCCGGCCCACCCAGCCCGTGGACAACGACAGCGTACTGGTCGGAACGACGACCGGTAGGTCTCATCGTGTAGCCGGCGCGACCGGCGCCTTTCTCCTTGTCGCTCTCATGGGGATGCTCGGCATCGGGATGGCCCGCCCAGCCAGTGCGGCAACACCACAGAACGCGGCAGTGAATGCCTCGCTCAGCACGTCAGTGAGTACGTCGACGGGCGCGCCAGCCATCACCATCAAGGGCGTCGAAGGCGGCCGGAAGGTACAGCTCACCGCAACTCTTACCGGCGCCAACGGCCAGCCACAAGCCAACGCGCAGGTGGCGTTCTTCTTCAACACCACCCAGTTCGGCACCCCGGCCCGACCGGTCCCACTCGGGTCGGTCACCACCGACAAGACCGGAGTCGCCACGCTGATACTTGGCGGCGACGCGAACCACCTGTACCGACCCACCACAAAAGGGCCACAGGTGTTCGGCGCCACCTTCACCCCCACCACGGCCGACGCAAAGCCGATCAGCTCCACCGTCACCGTCAACATCACCGTCGCCCGCTCGGCCTACACACCGGCAGCACCAAAGCCTCTATCGGGGCTGGGCAATGGCCTGGTAGTTGCCCTCTTCGCCATCGTGGCAGCCATCTGGCTCACGCTGATCGCTCAGATCTGGCGCGTCCGCCACGTCCGCCGCGCAATCCGGGAGCCGGAAGCCAGCATCACCCACCACATCCCAGCCCGGGTGGGCGCATGACGCTGCACGCACCCCTACCTGGCCTTGGGTGGGAGACCAGTGGTGCGCGCGGCACCGCCAGAACCGAAGTATCAACTGATGGAGGAACGCATGTTCGTTGCAATTGCCCATTTCACTGAGGTTCCCGCCGAACAGGAGGAGGAGTTCCAGGCGTGGTTCGCCTGGTCAAACGATCAGCTTCGCGCGATCGACGGACTCCAGGGCCGGAGGCTTCTGAGGGCTGCAGATGGCACCTACACGGCGCTGGTGGAGCACCAGAGCGCGGAGACGTTCGCCGCGATGCACCTCACCGAGGTGGCCTCGCTGGTGCACGCACGATTTGGTCAAGTCCTTCGTGACGAACCTGTGGCCACGAGATACGAGGTCGTCGCAGATCTCGCCAGGTCGGGGACCTGTTGCGGCGGCGGCGGTCATGGGGGTCAAGGTGGGCACGACCGCGCGCTCGACGGCGGCCGTGTTGAGCTGCAGGTTGCCAGCGGGTGCTGCCAGGGAGCCTGACCGGCACTCGACCCGTCTCGGGAGGTCATCCTTCTTAAGGGAACCTTCATCGAAATCCAACCCGAATACACATGCGGACCGGGGACTGTCGTAGTGGGCCCAACGAAATGTTGAGGCACTGGCTCGTCTTGGACGGCGTCGCCATCAGACCAACGTTGTGAGAGCAGGAGATCGACATGCATGTCGCGATCGCCCGGTTCCCCCCCGTGCCTCCAGAGCACGACAGGGACTTTCGAGACTGGTTCGCCTGGTCCAATGACCAATTCCGCGAAATGGTTGGGCTGAGAGGTCGGCGCCTGCTGCGCGCCCCTGACGGCTCCTACACCGCGCTGGTGGAACACGACAGCGCTGGCGCCTTCGCGGCCA
>JBDTYK010000291.1:0-3098 GCA_040005715.1 Actinomycetota bacterium
CGAGGCGGTGGATGGCCGAGATGGCGTTCGGGCTGGCGTAGTTCACCGTCCCGTCGGCGTCGAGGCGGATCACGCCGTCGCCGACCCTGGGCGCGCCCCGCCGCTGGCCGGTGGGGGCACCGGCTGTGGGGAACTCCCCCGCCGCGATCATCCGGGCCAGGGCGTCCGCAGTCGCCAGGTAGGTCAGCTCGAGGCGGCTGGGGGTGCGAAGGGTCGCCAGGTTGGTATGGCGGGTGAGCACTGCCAGCGCATGGCCCTTGCACACGACGGGGATGACCTCCTCGCGGATGGGCATGTCGTCCCGCCACTCAGGGTCCCGTTCCCGCATGATCCGCTGGTCGCTGAAAGCCTGGTCCATCAGCGGACGACGGCCCTGGTCCAGGCGCCGTCCCACGATGTCGTCGAAGAAGACCATCGGACCAGTGGTGGGCCGGACGTGAGCCGCGGCATACCAGCCACCGGATGTCGCCGGCACCCACAGCACCAGGTCTCCGAAGCTGAGGTCAGAGAGCAGCTGCCAGTCACCGAGCAGCAGGTGCAGCCACTCGACGTCGGCGGCGTCCAGGTCCGTCTCCGCATGCAGCACGTCGTTCAGGGTCGCCACAGCGCCGAGCCTAGTAGCCCCCCGACGCACTCCTTGCGTCGAAACCACCGAATCTGGCCGATTCTGAGCGGGAAACGGTGGTTTCGGCGCAACAAGCTGGAGGGTCAGACGGTCGCCGACCCACTGCGGATGACGCCACGCAAGGTGCGAAGGGCCACCGAAAGCGCCGCGATGCCGGGGTTGTCGAGCCGTTCGAGCCCCGAGAGGGCCACCTTGGACCGGATCAGCGACTCGGCGTTGACATCGGACCAGGCGACGATTCGCTCGTTCGGAGCCAGGTCGGCCTTGGTGTTTTCCAGGACCGACTTGGTGAGGGACTCCAGAACGGCATACAGGTCGTCGCGCAGGGCGCCGCGGGCGAGCGCGTCCCAGCGGTCGTCGCGAGGCAGCTTGGTCACCCTCGTGAGCATCGAGTCGATCCCGAACTGCTCGGAGGTGGCGAAGTAGACCGGCGCGACCTCCGTCGATGGACAGCCGGTACTGGCACTGAGCTCCACAACGTCCAGGAGGGAGAACTGGTCGAGCAGGCTGGCCGCGTGCAGGGCCAGCTCGGTCGGGACACCAAGGCCTTCGATCTCGGCGGTCCGGCGTTCGAGGCGCGTGCGTTCGGCGCCCTTCAGCAGCGTCGACATCTGCGGACCGAGCTCGGCGACCACTGAGCTGAAGCGCTCCACCTCGGCCGCGACGTCAAGAGTGGATGGGCGGTTCTGCAGGAACCAGCGCACCGCCCTGTCGGTCAGCCGGCGGAACTCGAGATAGAGCATCGTCTGTGTGTCAGTAGATACGACGTTGTCCAGCTGCTCGACCCTGCCCACGAAGCCGACCAGGTTGAACACCTCGCGGCAGATCACGAAGGCACGAGTCACCTGTGCGGGGGTTGCGCCGGTCTCCTCGGTGGCCCGGAACGCGAAGGTGATGCCACCGCGGTTGAGCATCGAGTTGACCACTCCGTTGGTGATGATCTCGCGCCGCAGCGGGTGACTGCCCAGCTTGTCCTGGTACTTCTCCCTGATCGGGTTGGGGAAGTACTTGGTCAGGGTCGTCTGGAACCACGGCTCGTCAGGGAGGGCGCTGTCGAGCAGGTCCTTCTTCAGGGCCAGCTTGGCGTAGGCCACCAGCACCGAGATCTCGGGGCTCTTCAGGCCCAGGCCGACCTCGTGCCGTCGTTCGATCTCGATGTCGCTGGGCAGGTACTCCAGGGCCCGGTCGAGGTCTCCGCGCTCCTCCAGCGCATGGATCAGGCGGTGATGCACCGGCAGCAGCTCGTACTCCTGGGCGCGGGCATTGCCGAGCAGGACATTCTGCTCGTAGTTGTCGCGCAGCACCTGTCGGGCGATGTCATCGGTCATCGAGGCGAGCAGCGTGTCGCGCTGCTCCAACGTCATCTCGCCCTCGCGGGTCAGCGCGTTGAGCAGGATCTTGATGTTGACCTCGTGGTCGGAGGTGTCCACGCCGGCCGAGTTGTCGATGGCGTCGGTGTTGATGTGAACGCCGGCCAGGGCTGCCTCGACACGCCCGAGCTGGGTGCAGCCGAGGTTGCCGCCCTCGCCGACCGCTGTGACGCGCAAGGCCCGGCCGTCAACGCGGACAGCGTCGTTGGCGCGATCGCCGCAGTCGGCGTTGATCTCAGCGGACGCCTTCACGTACGTGCCGATACCGCCCTGCCACAGCAGGTCCACCGGTGCCAGCAGGATCGCCTTCATCAGCTCGGCGGGCCTCATCGACTTGGTCCCTGCGGGCAGACCGAGAGCCAGGGTGACCTGGTCGCTGATCGGCACCCATTTCGCCGACCTGGACACGACCGCCCCGCCCTCGCTGATCAGGTCCTTGTTGTAGTCCGCCCAGGAGGATCGTGGCAGGTCGAAGAGTCGCCTGCGCTCCGGGAAGGAGGTTGCCGCGACCGGGTTGGGGTCCAGGAAGATGTGCCGGTGGTCGAAGGCGGCGACCAGCCGGATGTGCTCCGAGAGGAGCATGCCGTTGCCGAAGACGTCGCCGCTCATGTCGCCGACTCCAACGACCGTGAAGTCCGTCGTCTGGACGTTCACACCCGTCTCGCGGAAGTGTCGCTTGACCGACTCCCATGCTCCGCGCGCCGTGATGCCCATGACCTTGTGGTCGTAGCCGGCCGAACCTCCCGAGGCGAAGGCGTCGTCGAGCCAGTACCCGTAGGACTGGGCGACCCCGTTGGCGATGTCGGAGAAGGTCGCGGTGCCCTTGTCGGCAGCGACCACGAGATAGGGGTCGTCTCCGTCGTGACGCACGACCGAGGGTGGTGGGATCACCACAGTGCCGACCCGGTTGTCGGTGATGTCGAGCAGGCCTGAGATGAACAGCTTGTAGGACGCGATGCCCTCGGCCAGCCAGGCCTCGCGCGCAACGGCGGGGTTGGGCAGCGCCTTGGCGAAGAAGCCGCCCTTGGAGCCGGTCGGGACGATAACAGCGTTCTTGACCATCTGCGCCTTGACCAGGCCAAGGACCTCGGTGCGGAAGTCCT
>JBDTYK010000292.1:0-3083 GCA_040005715.1 Actinomycetota bacterium
TGGTACTTCGTCCTTTGCTTCGGCCTTGTCAGCTTGTTCGCCGACATGGTCTATGAGGGCGCCCGCAGCATCATCGGGCCGTACCTGGCGTTCCTGGGGGCGTCCGCTGCGGTCGTGGGAACGGTTGCCGGCGTGGGGGAGTTCATCGGCTACGGCCTGCGGGTGGTGTCCGGGTATCTCGTCCAGCGAGGTAAGCACTACTGGACCTGGACGATCACCGGCTATGCGTTGACGGTGCTCAGCGTTCCCCTGATCGGCGCCACCAACGTGATCGCCCCGGTACTGCTGCTTTACGGTACCGAGCGACTGGGCAAGGCGGTGCGCTCGCCGGCCAAGGACACGCTCTTGTCCCACGCCTCCACCCAGACTGGGCCCGGAACTGCGTTCGGGGTCCACCAGGCGATGGACCAGCTCGGTGCCATGGCCGGACCGCTCCTGCTGGCGGCGGTGCTTGCCCAGCGCGCTGACAACTACCGGCTGGCGTTCGGTGTCCTGGTCGTCCCGGGTGCCATCGTTCTCGCGCTGCTGTTCTGGCTGCGCCATAGAGTGCCGGACCCGGCGGCGTACGAGGATGAGGCCCCCACGCCGGCGCCCAAAGTGGCTGTTGACGAGGGTGGCACCAAGGTGTCGAGGCATGCTCTGCCTCCTCTGCTCTGGAAGTACATCGGCGCAGTCGCGTTGCTGTCGTTAGGGATTGCCTCATTCCCCCTGTTGGCCTACCACGCTGTGACGCAGCAACTCTTGACCGATGCGCAGGTGCCCCTGGTATTTGCCCTGGCGATGCTGGTCGACGGGGTCAGTGGCCTCTTGATGGGCCGGATCTATGACCTGCGCGGCCCAAAGGTTCTGCTGGCAGTGCCGGTCGCAGCCTGTGGGGCCGCCATCGCCTTCAGCGACAAGGCCGCTCTGGTCTGGCTCGGGGTCGCGATCTGGGGAGTCGTCAACGGTGTACTCGACTCAACCGTAAAGGCGGTCGTCACCGAGCTCGTCCCCTCCCAGACACGTTCCATCGCCTTCGGCTGGCTGGCCTTCGTCCGAGGTCTGGGCCTGCTGGTCGGAGGCGTTGCCATGGGGATCGCGTACGACCGCAGCGTCGCCCTGGTGGTGGTTCTGATCCTGGGGTCCAACCTCGTGGCACTGGCCGCCCTCACTCGGGTGATGCGACATCTCCCAGGCGTTGGCGTAGGTCAGGTGACGTAGAGCGCAGCTGGCGTGTCCGCGGATACCCTTTCACTGTGGATCCGGGGACAGACAGTGGAGACGGCGGGCGTGCTGACGTCGGCCGCAGCCGTGTGGTGGTGATTGGCTCCGGGTTCGGCGGTCTGTTCGCCACGCAGGCGCTCCACCGTGCTGACCTCGTCGTCACCCTCATCGACAAGACCACGCATCACCTGTTCCAGCCACTGCTCTACCAGGTAGCCACCGGTATCCTCTCCGAGGGTGAGATTGCGCCCTCGACGCGCGAGATCCTTAGACGGCAACGAAACTCGAACGTTGTGCTGGGCGAGGTTTCCGACATCGATCTGACGCGGCGCACGGTCACCTCCACCGTGCTGGGCGAGTCGACCGTTACCCCCTACGACTGGCTGATCGTCGCCGCAGGCTCCAGCCAGTCGTACTTCGGCAACGACAGCTTTGCGCGCTACGCGCCAGGCATGAAGAGCATCGATGACGCCCTCGAGCTGCGAGGGCGCATCTTCATGGCCTTCGAGATGGCCGAGCTGGCCCAGGACGAGGACGAGCGCAACCGGCTGATGACGTTCGTGGTCGTGGGCGCCGGGCCAACCGGCGTGGAGATGGCGGGGCAGATTGCCGAGCTGTCGCGTCGCACTCTTCGTCACGACTTCAGACGCATTGACCCCCGTCGGGCACGGATAGTCCTGCTGGAAGCCGCCGGGTCTGTTCTGGGCACGTTTGGGGACCACCTCGGAGCCAAGGCAGCGGCCAGGCTGGATGAGATCGGCGTGGAGGTACAGCTCGGCGCCAAGGTGGTGGGGATTGATGGCACCGGCATCGAGGTCGAGGATGCGCAAGGACGACGTCGACGGATCGAGTCGGTCTGCAAGGTGTGGGCTGCCGGCGTCTCGGCGAGCAGTCTGGGCGCCTTGCTGGAAGACCAGTGCGGAGCCGGGCTGGATCGTGCTGGGCGCGTCAAGGTCCAGCCCGATCTCACCCTGGCGGGGCACCCCGAAGTCTTTGTGGTTGGCGACATGATCGCGCTGGCGGGGATGCCGGGGGTGGCTCAGGTCGCGATCCAGGGTGGCCGTCATGCGGCACGCCAGATCATGGCCCAGCAGGCAGGCAAACCCCATGGTGAGCCCTTCGTCTACCACGACAAGGGAAGCATGGCGACGATCTCGCGATTCAGCGCAGTAGCCAGCATCGGCCGGATCCGGGTGAGCGGGATCACGGCCTGGTTGATGTGGCTGGCCGTCCACCTCTTCTACCTCATCGGGTTCAAGCACCGCGTCACAACGCTGTTGCACTGGGCAGTCAGCTTTCTGGGACGCGGGCGATCGGAGCGAACCATCACAGAGCAGCAGATCTTCGCCCGGGAAGCGCTCGAGCAGCTTGGCAACGACTTCTCTCCGACCCTGTCTCCGCGATCCAGGAAGGATCCTCGGGCTTGAGGAGGCAGGTGCGCCTTGAGGGTTGGCCGTCAGCCGGTTGGCCTGGCAGCTGGCGCTAGCTGGTTTCTTGCACGGCGGACGCTCGAACCGGCGTCATCGAGGATACGAACCTGCTAACGGAGGTTCATCGGCCCGCCGATGGCGGTTTCCCGCAACAGATAACCGCGGCTGCAGTTCCAGATAATGTGGGCCCATGGCGAACGCACCTGAGTCAGCGCAGGACGTCTCCACGCGGCTCCGGGCGACCGGTTACCTTCCTGACGAGGGCCTGTCCACGATCACCTATCTCGCCCTGGCGATGGAGCGGCCGCTGCTGCTGGAGGGTGAACCCGGCACCGGCAAGACGGCCCTGGCCGAAGCCCTGGCGCAGCTCCTGGACGTCCCCCTGATCCGACTCCAGTGCTACGAGGGGATCGATGCCAGCCAGGCGTTGTACGACTGGGACTTCCCGCG
>JBDTYK010000293.1:0-3080 GCA_040005715.1 Actinomycetota bacterium
GGCCCCTTGAGGTGTGGGACTCGGCGCGGGCCAGCTGGTAGTCCATGACCTCGGCTGCGTCGGACTGCAATGGCTGACGCTGCTTCTTGCGGTAGCTGTTGATATAGGTATTCGTCAGAATCCGATAGAGCCAGGCTTTGAGATTGGTGCCGGGCTTGTACTGGTGAAAGGCCGCGAACGCCTTGGCGAAAGTCTCCTGGACCAGATCCTCGGCATCGGTCGGATTGCGGGTCGTCCGAAGTGCCGCACTGTAGAGCTGGTCCAGGAAGGGCATCGCCTGCGCCTCGAAGCGGGCAATCCGCTCCATCGGCGTCTCGCTGGCCACGTCGAGGGTCGACTCGTCCGCGTCCGCGTCGAAGATGCGGAGGTCGGGAGCCTTCGGTGCGCTCTCGGGCGCTGTCTGGTCAGCTGGCATCACGCCCCAGCCTAATGCCAGTGGGGAACGTTGACCTTCCGAAGGCCACCACGGAGGGGCGAACTTGCTCACCGGAGCCGTCTGGGCAGTCAGCAACACGTCGCTCCCTGGATGATGGTTGGTAGTTCACCTGCGTCAACGCCGGCGGACGCACCTGACATTCCCCCCGTCCCGACGTCCTTCCTCCGCAAACCTAGGCAGTGTGCACCCCGCAAGGACGCAAACCTAGGGACTTTGCACGCTGGAGGGTGACAAACCTCGGGACTGTGCACCCGAGAGCTATCCCCAACCGCCCGAACCACTTTTGCTTTGTCCCCAGGCGTCGCCTCCCATCTAGTTCTGCGGGTTGGCAACGTAGAAGCATCCTCGCAAGCTCCGAAGAAGCGAGGAACCCATGGATGGCGTCGAGACGGTCAACCAGCTCCGACTAAGCGGCCTGCGCCGCTCATCGATCGACCTGCTCCCAAGGATTGACGGTCTCGTGGGCCTGAGACAGACGGTTGAGCTCGGTGACATCCGGCTAAGACGCATCCAGGGCGCTCTCACAGCGGCGCCCGCAGGAGCGATCCTGTCCGGATGGGCGGCGGCGGCGCTGCACGGCATACCCAACGACTTTCTTGACGGCACCTCGGATGGCGCAGAACGGCTGCCGGTCGAGCTCATCGTGCCCCCAGATTGTGGCGCCTACGAGCGTGGTGGGCTCAGGCTCCGATGGGCGCCCTGCCGCGTCGAGGATCTGGTCAGCTACCAAGGCCACCCGGTGACCAATGGGAGGAGAACCGCGGCCGACCTCACGCGATGGGCGAACTATCCCGAGAAGGCTCTTGCTGCGATGGACATGTGCCTGAGGCATGGGCTCGCGAGTCGGCACGAGATCGAGTATTTGCAGATACCCAGGATGAAGGGTTACCGCGGCATCCAGCTGGTCCGTGACGCGATCTCGATCGCGTCGGACCGAGCCGAGTCGCCCAGGGAAAGCGAACTGCGTTACTACTGGCTGGAGTCCGATCTGCCAACCCCGAAGGTCAACGCCGAGGTCTACGACTTGCGCGGGCGGTTCATGGGGCGGATCGACCTGTTGGATGAGGAGTCCGGTTATGGGTGTGAGTACAACGGGCACTGGCATGAGATGTGGGATCGACCTGAGCGGGACTCGCGACGGATGACCGGGCTTCGGTCCCTGAACCTGACGATCGACAAATTCACCAAGGGCGACCTCCAAGGATCGAGTATCGCGCGAATCAACTCCCGCTTCCGCGAGGGTCACGCACGAGCGCTCGCTCGGGACCCACGCCATGACGCATTCCGTGTCGCGGCAACACCCCTAGGTTTGACTCCCGAATCGTCGCACCGTCCCTAGGTTTAGCGCCAAATCACTGCACCGTCCCTAGGTTTGCGAGGAAGGCGCGGGCGGCTTCAACAACGTCGGTCGGGGTCTTGGTGAAGGAGTGAGTGCCCTTCGCGGTCAACACCTGAGCCGCTGTTCCAAGGGCATCGCGAACCTCGTCCGGAGATCCGAAAGGATCCCTCTCCCCCTGTATGACGGCCAACGGGGTACCGGCACTGGTCACCAGGAGTGCCTCGGAAGCACGGGAACGGTCAGGCCTCCCGGGAGGATGCAGAGGGAACGACAGGGCCAGCACCCCATCGGCATGAAGCACCGAGGCCGTTCGGCAGGCCACCCGTGCGCCGGCACTGCGACCACCCACGACCATTGGCCGGGGCAGGGCGGCACGCCCGGAGGTGAGCGAAGCCATGATCGCCAACCACGCCACATCCAGCTGCGCCGGCGGCGTCGCGACCTTGCGCCCGGCGACCCGCCACGGCTGCTCGACCAGCACCACAAGCCAACCTTCGGCCGCCAAGGACGTCAGCGCCTGAAGGTCGGCTGACCAGGAGGACCCGCCCGCGCCGTGCCCAAGAACGAGCGACCCACGAGGGTCGGGCGGGCGCCAGAAGTGGGCACGCGCCATACCAACTGGGGTCTGAATCTCCCTGACACTCTTGCGAACTGGCACCCTCGATCACTCCCCGATGATCTCGCCGGTGGTCGGGTCAACGGCTCCCAGCAGCTCCGAACGCTCCGCAGGAACGATCAGCTGCTGGCCGTTGTTGTTCGACGAGTTGACTGCGGTTCCGACCGGATAGGCCCCAAAACGCCCCGGCTCCGCGAACTGAAGATGGGCCCTCACGGCCTCGAGCTCGGTCTGCGTCGGGTCAAGCCAGTCGTCCCAGTCCGCGCGCTCGAGCACCAGCGGCTGCCGGTCATGGATCCGGTCCAGTCCTGGCTCCGCCGCTGTCGTGATGACTGTGTATGTCGTCAGCCAGGCTCCGGGGTCGTCATCGCCTAGTGACCTGTCCCGCCAGAACTCGTACAGCCCGGCCATCGCCAACGGCGCACCATCCGAGCGGCGGACGAAGAAGGGCTGCCTCCTCGGCTTGCCCTTGGCGTCAAGGGCCGTGGGGCTCACCTGCCACTCGTACCAGCCGTCCGCAGGAACCAGGCATCGACGAGCGGCGGCGGCAGAGGCAAACGAAGACTTTTCCAGCAGCGACTCGGCGCGGGCATTGATCATCCTCAGCCCGATCTTGATGTCCTTCGACCAGCTCGGCACCAGCCCCCATGTCAGCAGACGCAGCTGGCGCGTCGGAGCGAGGTCAGGCT
>JBDTYK010000294.1:0-3055 GCA_040005715.1 Actinomycetota bacterium
GTCGATCATCTACTACTCGGACGGCAAGACCGAGATGGACCGGATCAGCGAGGTCAACCGGGAGTCGGTGCCGCTGACCCAGATCCCGCTCCACGTGCAGCGGGCGTTGCTGGCCGCCGAGGACCGCACGTTCTACCAGAACAGCGGCGTCTCACCCTCGGGTATCGCCCGGGCGATCGTGGTGGCGCTCAAGGGCGGTCCGACCCAGGGCGGGTCCACGATCACCCAGCAGTACGTCAAGAACTACTTCCTGACCCAGGACCGGACGCTCAGCCGCAAGCTCAACGAGTTCTTCATCTCCATCAAGATCGACCAGCAGGAGTCCAAGAACACGATCCTGGCGAACTACCTCAACACCATCTACTACGGGCGCGGCGCCTACGGCATCCAGACCGCGGCCAAGGCCTACTTCGGTGTCAACGCCTCCCAGCTGACCGTCGCGCAGGGCGCACTGCTCGCCTCGGTGATCCGCGGGCCGGCGTTCTACGACCCGGCCCTGGGCGCCAGCCAGAAGGCCAGCGCCGTCGCGCGGGTGAACTACGTCCTGGACGGCATGGTGACCGAAGGCTGGCTCAGCCGGGCGGAGCGCGCCAAGACGACGTTCCCCAAGGTCAGGCCGCCGACCAAGACCTCCAAGGCCGGTACCACGGGCTACCTCACCGCCTACGTACGCCAGGAGCTCACCAGCAAGCTGGGCCTGACGATCACCGATATCGACCGCGGAGGCTTGCGGATCGTGACGACGATCAACAAGGCGGCTCAGGCCGCGGCGATCAAGGCCGTCAACGACAATCTGCCCTCGGTGAAGAGGGCCCCTGGTCTGCACGTTGGGCTGGCCTCGATCAAGCCAGGTGACGGAGCCATCGTCGCGATGTACGGCGGCAGGGACTACAGCAAGATCCAGCGCAACGACGCAACCCAGTCGACGATGCAGGCAGGGTCGACGTTCAAGGCCTTCGGGCTCCTTGCTGCCCTGCAGAAGGACATCAGCACCAAGACGACGTTCAGCGGCTACAGCCCCCAGTACTTCCAGCAGTTCGTCGGTCCGGGGGACCCTCGCGGCAAGGTCCCGAACTACGGGAACGAGCAGTTCGGAAGGATCGACCTCAGGAAGGCGACCGCTCACTCGGTCAACACCGTTTTCGCCCAGCTGAACATCATGCTGGCGGACGGCGGCACCGTGGCCACAGGCGTCAGGGACGCGGCGATCTTGGCCGGGCTGCCCAAGGCGTGCCCGGGGTCAACGCCTTCCCCGACGTGCACCCTGGGGCTGGACACCAACATGAACAACATCCTGGGCACCGCCTCACCGCACGTCATCGACATGGCCAACGCCTATGCGACCATCGCCGCGCAGGGCATGCGCGCGACGCCATACGTGATCTCCAAGGTGACGACTGCGGACGGCAAGATCGACTACAAGGTCAAGAAGAAGGTGACGCGGGTCTTCGACAAGGACGTCACGGCCGATGCCACCGAGGCGATGACCCACGTGGTGACCGAGGGCACCGGTTACGGAGCGCACGCCCTGGGTCGGCCGGCGGCCGGCAAGACCGGCACGACCGACAAGAACCTCGCGGTGTGGTTCGACGGCTTCACCCCGCAGCTCGCGGCGGCAGTCGGGTTCTACATGGACGACGGAACGGTGCCGATCAAGGTCAAGTACGGCCAACCGGTCAGCAGCGGAGGCGTCCCGGTCGATATCTGGACTGCTTACATGAAGGGTGCGCTGAACGGGCAGAAGGTCATCGACTTCCCGCCTCGAGCGGGCCTGGGCGACAGCACGCTCCCGCCGCCGCCGACGACGGTCCCGCCCACCACGACCGCACCGCCGACGACGACCGCACCGCCGACGGCAACCGCCCCGCCGGCGACGACCCCCGAGCCGACGAGAACGCCGAAGCCGACCAGAACCGGGGGCGGGGGCGGGGGTGGGCCCGGGCCCACACCGACGCCGTAGCTGCGCCACGTACCCTGACCAGATGTCGACTCCCGCCCCCGAGTCGGTCGCGCCCACCCGAGTCGACCCTGTCGCTGCTGCTGCAAGCGAAGTCATCGGAGGACCCCTCGGACGCTATGCCGCGCCGGCACGGCATACCGCGAATGCGCTCTGGCAGCCTGCCGCTGCGGTTCTGGTCGGACTCTCGAGCCTGACCGTGGCCGCGGGCGTGCTGCAGAAGGCGCACTGCTTCAACACGGGGTGGAACACCCCCGACCAGTTCTGGCACGCGTGCTACTCGGACCTTCCGCTCGTCTACCAGACCAATGGCCTCGGCCACGCGATGCCCTACCTGGCCGGCGCCCAGCACCTGGACCAGCCGGTGGTCACCGGGGTGGTGATGTGGCTGGTCGGGCTGCTGGTCCCGGACGGTTCGGTCATGGTCCAGCAGCAGTGGTACTTCGCGCTTTGCGCCGTGCTGGTCACCGTCCTTGCCATGGCCCTGGTCGCCGTGACCATCGTTTCGGTCCCGAGTACGCCTTGGCGTGCCGCCCACATCGCGCTCAGCCCGGTGCTCGTCCTGGCCGGCCTGGTCTCGGTCGACCTGCTCGGCGTGCTTCTCGCCTCGGTGGCCCTGTGGGCCTGGGGGCGCAGCCGAATCCAGCTGGCCGGGATCATGATGGGGCTTGCCATCTCGGCACGCACCTATCCCCTGGTCCTGCTGGTCGCGATCGGTCTGCTGGCAGTGCGCTCCGGCAGGGTGACACCCTGGCGACGGATGGCCGTGACGGCACTGGCCACCTGGTTCGTCGTGAGCCTGCCCTGGCTGCTGATCAATCCCGATGGCCTGGTCTCGGTCTATCTCAGCTGGTGGCGGTCCGGCGCCAGCTACGGCTCCGCGTGGGTCGTCCCGTCGTTGCTCGGGCATGGGCTGAGCTTGGGGGCCGTGACCCTGATCCCGTTGCTGGGATGGCTCATTGCCGTCGTCGTGGGTGCGCTCTTTGCCCTCAGCCTCGACCGGCGGCCCACCGTTGCCGAGATCTCGCTGGTGATGCTGGTGGTCGTCCTGGTGACCGGCAAGGCGCTGCCCGTCCAGGCCGCGCTCTGGCTGCTCCC
>JBDTYK010000295.1:0-3016 GCA_040005715.1 Actinomycetota bacterium
CGAGGCTGGACCGCGACCGCAACCGCCACCGAAGTCACCTGGCACCTTTGAACCCGAAGCCCAACCGCCCGCCCAGACCGGCGGGCCCGCAGGCATGTCTGGAGGTGGCGGGTGGCGCTTCAGTCCTTAGGTCATCAGAGCAGCCGGCGCGCTTTGCTCCTCAGGCCTGTCCGGCTCGCTCCTCGGGGGTGGCCCGTCGGACGACGATTCGGGTCCAGGCGCCGAGATAGATGCGGTCGTCCTCGGCCAGCTCTCGACGTTGGCCCGCTGGTAACGCTTCAGTTGGTAGCGGCCCGCTGGCCGATCCGACGTATGTGCCGTTGGAGCTCTGCAGATCCTCGACCCACCAGCGTTGGCCGTCCGTGGTGAGCTGGGCCTGGCGGCGGCTCACACCGACGTCCGAGGCGCACTCGATCTCGGGATTGATGTTGCGACTGGTCGAACGTCGTCCAATCATCAGGCTCTGCGTCCTTAACGGCACGACGACGGGCAGACCTGGGGAGGGACAGGGGTCTTCGCTCTCCTGGTCGGCGTACCAGTCTGGGTCGACCCAGACTTCGGCCACCCACTCCACCTCGACCGGGGGAGCCACGGAGCCGGGGGCCGGCGGCGCCATGGTGCCAGGGCTCCCGCTCGGGGGAGACGCCCCCAGATCCAGGGAGTTTTCCGGCGTTTCGGAGCGGGGCATTGTGCCGGTCGTGAAGTCGTATCCACAGGCCTCGCAGAACAACGCGTCGGCGAGGTTCGCGACCGAGCAGTTGGGGCAAGGCTGGGTCGCAGAGTTGATGCCGATTCCTGCGCTGACTGCGCTCGAGTCGGGCGCGGACCCTTCCGGAGCTGGGCTGGAAACCGAGGCACTGCTGGCATCAGGCGTCTGGGACGGATTCATGGGAGCACCGCAGGTGTCGCAGTAGTCCGAGGACGTGGACGCGTGCCCGTTCGGACAGGTCCTGGAGGTCATCGCAGGTACGTTCACTTCTTCACCCGCGTCGTCTTGGTCGACGCGGTGTCCAGCGCCATCTCGTCCAGCTTGTCGACGCCGCGACGCAGTCGCACGGTTCCGGCGTTGGGGTCGTCGATGTCCACGACCTTCTTGAGCTTGGCGGTCGCCTCCTCGTTGCCGGTCTCTGCCGCCAGCTGCACTGCCCGCCCTAGCTTGGCGGTGGCCGTGGCGTCGTCGCCGATGGCCTTGGCCGCCAGTCCCTCCTGAATGGCATCTGCGAGCTCGGTCTGCCCCGTGTAGTGGGCGACCTCTGGGTTGATCCGCGTGGTCAGCGTGTCGTCGTTGGACCACATGGCCTTGACCAGTCCCTGGGCCACTACCGTGTCACCGATGGCGAGCTGAACTCGCGCGGCCAGCTGCTCCTGTCCAATCCCCTTTGCTGCCAGTCGAATTGCTACGTGATAGTCGCGCGACTCGTCTCCCCACGAGCCAGTTGGGTACGCGCCCGTAAGTGCGTTCACTTCTTGACGGCGGGAGCTAAGGTCCTCGACCGTCGGGGCAACCTGCCGCACGAACGACACCTGGGCGCCTTGCGGCGCCCACACTCGCAACATCGCGGAGGCAACGCCTCGACCCATTGACTGGCGCATCAGCGTCTCGAAGACGGACGCCATCTGGGCGCCTGTTGGAATGATGTCGACCGACCCCATCAGGGCCTGCGCGATTCGGCGTACTTCCGCAACCTGCCATTCGGACCCGACCCCTCGGCAGTCGCACTGAAACTTGCCCCTGGCCGCTTCGATCGACGCAGTGAGCTGCTCCGGGGTCTCATGCTGGTTCTCACCGTCGGTCAACAAGATGGCGTGCTTCTGGGCCAGGGACGGGACCGTGCCGAATACGCGCGCCGCCATGGTCAGCCAGGTCCCCATGGCGGTACCACCGTCCGCGCGGAACCGCGATACAGCGCCCTTTGCGGCTGCCCTCGCGGCGCCGTCCATCCGGACCATGCTCAGCTCGGCCAGGCCCGAGGGAAACGCCATCCGCGCCTCGTGGGTGCCTGCGATCACGGCGAACCAGGTGCCGTCGATGATCTGGTCGAGCGCAGCGCCCGCGGCTCGCTGGGCCGCGCGAATATTGACCTCGCCCATCGACCCGGACGTGTCGACGATGACGATCTCGCCCGCATCCCCCCCGCCGGCCTGCCCGGCCGCGCCGGCGTTTGTGCAGGTCACTGTGACGATGGCATGTACGTCGGTGCCGCCATCTGGCAGGAACTCGTTCTGGTAGACCTCAGCGGTGAAATCAGCCATCTCGTGGGGCTCCTTCTCGGGTGGAATCGGGGTGGGAACGGTGCCGAAGCGGGGGGAGGCTCCCCGAACAGCGTGGGCACGTGTTCGGGCGGGCGCCTTCGCCACCTCAGCTCGGATGCAGACGGGCCAGGGCCACTGTGATGTTGTCCTGGCCACCCTGGGCGTTGGCCCAGTCGACCAGCGCTGAGGCAAGAGCCAAGGGCTCGGCGTCCGCAGATGAGGGGCTCGCAGTCCGCCGCACCAGCTCTGCCAGGTCCGATGCCGCCGAGCAGTAGTTCCAGAGTCCGTCGGAACACACCATCAGCCAGCCCGGCTCGGTGATCTTCATGGACGCCGTGGTCGGAGTGTGGTCGGGCGCGTCGACACCGAGCCACCGCGTGATGGCATGGGACTGCGGACCGGTCTCAGCCTCCAGGCGTGGGACTCCCGACGCGATCTGCTCCTGGGCAAACGAGTCGTCGACGGTCAGCGCCGTGGCGAGGCCGGAGTCCGGGAACCAGTAGGCCCGGCTGTCACCCACTGACCCCACGACGACGAGGCTCTGTTCCACCACCGCGGCAACGAAGGTGCATGAGGCTGGGTTTCCCACGGCAGGGGAGCCGGTGGCAGGGGAGCCGGTGGCAGGTGGGCCGACTGCGGGGGTGCTGGTTGTAGGGGTGCTGGTTGTGGGGGTATATCATTCATTGTGGGTATATATTATTCATTATGTCTATGTGCATCAGCCAACCTGTCCTATGCAGAAAGAGCGTGTGTGTGTATGGTG
>JBDTYK010000296.1:0-3013 GCA_040005715.1 Actinomycetota bacterium
ACCCGTACTCCAAGCTGCAACAGATCAACAACGCGACCGCAGACTCGTTGACCGCGAGGACCAACAGCATCCAGGCGCTCCAGGCTGCTCAGGTCAACTACATCCGCAACTCGGTCAAGGCCACCGTCGATGCCTACGACGGCAGCGTCAGGCTCTACGCATGGGACAGCCAGGATCCGCTGCTCAAGGCGTGGTCGAAAGCCTTTGGTGGCACCATTCGGCCCATGTCGGAGATCAGCGGCGACCTCATGGCTCACCTTCGCTACCCCGAGGACCTGTTCAAGGTGCAGCGCAGCCTGATGGCCAAGTACCACGTCAACGACGCGGGGGCCTTCTACGGCGGCCAGGATTTCTGGGCCGTTCCTGATGACCCGACGCAGGAGCAGCAGACCGTTGACCAGCCGCCGTACTACCTCAGCATCGCGATGCCGGGCCAGCCGGCACCGTCGTTCTCGTTGACGACTACCTTCAAGCCGCAGGGAAATCGGCCGGTGCTGGCCGGGTTCATGGCCGTGGACGCCAATGCCGGGGGCCAGACGGGCAAGAGAAGTGCAGGGTATGGCGCGCTGCGCCTTCTCGAGCTGCCCCGCGACACGACGGTCAAGGGTCCAGGACAGGTCCAGAACGACATCGAGTCCTCCAACATCAGCTCCCCGCGGTTCACCTTGACCCTGTCCCAGTTCCTGAACAACAACCGCACCCAGGGCTCCCAGATCACGTTGGGCAACCAGCTGACCCTGCCGGTCGGCGGTGGGCTGCTGTACGTCGAGCCCATCTATGTGAGCGCCAAAACCGGCTCCTCCTACCCTCTTTCGAGGGCGATCGTGGTGGCGTTCGGCAACCAGCTGGCCTGGTCGGACACCCTCAGCGGGGCTCTTGACGGGCTCTTTGGCGGGAGCTCCGGTGCGACTGCTGCGGACTCTGGCACCGACACCACGCCGACACCGCCAGTCACTGGGGGCACCGCCGGTTCGGGTGGCAAGGGCAGCAGCCCTGAGCTGAAGGCTGCCCTTGCGGAGGTCCAGAAGGCGTTCACCGATGGCCAGGATGCCCTCAAGAAGGGCGACTTCACGGCGTACGGAGAGGCGCAGAAGCAGCTCCAGGCAGCGATCGCCAAAGCCGTTGCGGCAGAGCCCACTGGCGCAGTGACGCTCCCCACTCCGACTCCCACTCCCACTCCCACCGCCACTCCGTGAGCACCGACGGCACGAGTGCGGCCCGGGCGGATTTGGTGTGACCACCGGGTTCGCGTAGGGTTGGTTTTACCGACGCGGGGTGGAGCAGCTCGGTAGCTCGCCGGGCTCATAACCCGGAGGTCGCAGGTTCAAATCCTGCCCCCGCTACCAACGTCGTCGCAGGTCAGAGGCCCTTTCCCATTGGGAGAGGGCCTCTTGCATGTGTGGCCCGTGACCAGATCCGTGACCAGATTGCTGACCAGCGACGTCTCAGAAGTCCCACTCCGTCTCAGACGGAACGCCGAATTGAGATTCGTGGGACATATTGCACCGGGTCGGGACACCTGGGACGCGGTCGCCGGGTCGAAACCCAACGGTCGCACCTGGGACCTTGGCAGTCAGGTCTCGTGGTGTCAGCCTCCAGCTGTAGACAGGATTGGTGCGGGCGGTGGCATCGCCTTGTCTTCGTCTCAGGTCAGGGACCGTGGCTGCAAGAGGATCCACCTGAGCGACGTCACCCGTTCCCTCATTGCTGCATGGAGCTGTCCGCTGAACTGTCAGAGCAGCCGTCTCGATGTGGACGTCTTCGACGATTGGCTCTGGGCCATGGACATCGGGCTCGGAGGTCAGGCTGAGCCGGCCACCGGCGAGTAGGTTGCCGGCTCCTATACATGCCCCCGCACGGGTCATGAACCCGGGCGAGCTGCCTGGATCACTCACGTGCCGGCGGGTAGTGTCTGGGCAATGTCCGGGACTTCCTTTGAGGCGATCGCCACTGCTGTCCGACAGGTTCTCTCGGTGCACGGCCCGATAGCCGAGGACGACCTGTTGGCCGTGCTGGTCACGGACGGCATCGACCTCGGTCCCGATCCGGAAGACATGCTCACCGACGTTCTCGAGGAGGACGCCGAGCTGGTCATGCCGCTGGCCGACGAGCGGTGGGCCTGGATCCCGGCTTTGCTCGATGGGCGGATCTTCACGCACCGCCTAAGCGCGCCGGAGGCCGAGCACGACATGATCGAGTTCATGCCCGATCTGGCGCCGTTGTCTGGTCTGACCGAGAGCCAGACCTACCAGCGGCTCACCGACGGCTCGCCGATCGTGGAAGTGTTTCCGTTCCTCGACGGCGATCTGCTGGCCGAGCGCGGAGTGCCAGAGATGGTGGTGGACGACGACGGGGTGTTGCTGTTGCAGCCCGGGCGGTTCGCCGCGCTGGGCGTCGGGGCCGGTGATCTCGTCGGGTTGCGTGTCACCGCCGCCGGGTTCGAGCTCGCCGCGCCCGGGGCGCTGACGAGGTGCGACATCGGCCCGATGCTGGCTGCCGTGCTGGATGAGCGTCCCGATGAGCCCGAGATGCTCGACGTCGCGGTCTGGACGGTGTGCGCCTCGGACGAGGGCCTGTTCCGCGAGCCGGTGGCACCGCTGGGCGACCTGCTCTCGACTTGCGGCCTGGCTCAGGAGGGTGACTGGGTTGCCCGTGGCGGGTTCGATTTCGGCGCGTGGCGCATACATGGCCGGATCGAGACGATCACGGCGCGCTACGAGCTGGACGACGACGAGGCGCTTGCTGTGCTGGCAACCGTGCGGCTCTACGAGCAGACGCGCGAGCTGGTTGACGCCGTGACCAGTGCCCAGGCAGACGGCGAAGCCCAGGAGCTCGCCGACCTCGTGTCCCAGCTGACGCCGCTGCAGCTCGATCCGGCGCCATCGGACGGCGACCCGGAGCTGAACCTCGATCGCAGGACGGTGCGCGCGGCGCTGGGATTCCTCGCTGAACCGGCCATCGCCGCTGCCGTGCTGGCCGAGACGAGTCCTGACGAGGATCGCGGCGCTGTGGC
>JBDTYK010000297.1:0-3009 GCA_040005715.1 Actinomycetota bacterium
CGCCGCCCGCGACGCCGGCACTGGGTCGTCGTGGCCTGCTGGTCGCGACCGGTGTCGGTGTCGCGGCGGTGGTTGCCACAACTGTCGGGCAGACCCTGACGCCCCTGCGACCGATCGCTCTGCTGGCGCCCAGGCTCTCGGACAGAGGCCCGCAACGTGTCCCGGTGAACCGGACGGCCGAGCAGGCCGGTGTCATGGCGCTGGCAACCAGCAATGGCTGGCGTCTGCAGGTCGACGGCCCGCAGCCGTACGTCCTGAGCCTCGCCGAGATCGAGCAGCTCGCCGAGCACGAGGCGAGCCTGCCGATCACCTGTGTCGAGGGCTGGAGCGTCGGTGCCGATTGGCGAGGTCTGAGGCTGCTGGACGTCGTGCGGCGAGCAGGAGGTGATGCAGACTCGCGGGTACACGTCATCTCGCTGGAGATGCGGGGCGCCTACCACGACAGCTTTGTCGAGGGCCCCCAGGTCTCCCAGGCCATGCTCGCCACCCATCTCAACGGCCAGCGGCTCATCCTCGACCACGGCTACCCCCTTCGCCTGATCGCTCCCAACCGAGCGGGCGTGCTCAACACCAAGTGGCTCGGCCGAATCGAGGTGAGCTGAGATGAGGCGATGGCGGTACGCGCTGGTCGCGGCCGGGGTGCTCCTCCTCCTATACGGAGGGGTGCGGCTGGTCGCCGAGGTCCCCGAGGCCCTACCCGGCCTGGTGCTGTGGATGGTCGGGATCGTCGTTATCCACGACGGCCTTCTATCGCCACTGGTCGTGGGGGTCGGCTGGCTCCTGGCGCGGACCGTGCCGCCCAGCGGCCGCCGGTACCTGCAGGCGGCGCTGGTGGTCGGTGGGCTCATCACCATCATCGCCATACCGCTGATCGCGCGTCGGGGCACCCAGCCACCGGCGAAGGCACTCCTGCTCCAGAACTACGGCGCCAACCTCGCCATCCTGCTGGGGCTGGTCGCCACACTGAACCTGGCGGCCTACCTGCTCACCGCGGCTCGCCGCCGGCTGGTCGACGGAGCACGCGGTCGCCAGTCATCACAGGTCTGACGATCCACTAACACGATGAGAGGCGCCGCTGCTGTCTCGGTCGCGCGCCTCGTTGTGCGCCGTACCGTCGGGCCGGCCTTGGCGTTGAGGTGGTCGGGAAGTCCGGCCAGGGTCGCGGCTCCAACGCCAGCGCCGGCGAGCGCAACCGCCCACGGGAGCACCAAGACCGCGCGACGCCGGAACACGAGCCGGCCGAGGCGGTACAAGGCGGTAGCCACGAAGGACCTCCAGAGAAGCGGATGGGCTGCCGGACGAGATGGACCGGCAACGAGCCAGACAACAAGTTGGCCGACCCGGAGTCAGTGCCACGTCGCTGCAGATGATCGCCGACCACTCGCGACGGTACGCCGGCCGAACGCGCGTACCATGGCGGGACCTTGTTCCCTTCGAAGCGGGCGGGACAGCCATAGGCTGACCAGCGCACTTTGTTGGCGAATATTTCCAGCGTTGCGTGCTCAAGGCAATCGCCAGCGCCTTTGAGAATGCCTTTCCGACAGGAGCCTTACCTCGGAGCGCTGACGGACATGGTCGCCATGTGAGGATCCGCTCGAGGCCATTCCCGGATCTGATATCCAGGCATGCGTGCCATTGGACCAGCATTTTCAATTTCGGGACGAAGAAGCCAGTTGAAGGAGTTCGGGATGAATTTTGAACTGAGTGAAGAGCAACAGCTGATCCAGGCGATGGTCAGGGAGTTTGCCGCCGCCGAAGTGGCGCCGATCGCAGCCGAGATTGACCGCAACCACCGATTCCCCGAAGAGCTGATCCCCAAGCTGGCCGAGGTTGGCCTCCTGGGTGTTCCCTACCCGGAGGAGTTCGGTGGGGCTGGCGCTGACTTCCTGAGCTTTGCGATCGTGGTCGAAGAGCTCGCCCGGGTATGCGCGAGCACTTCGGTCATCGTCGCCGCTCACGCAGGACTGGGAGCCTGGCCAATCTTTGAGTTCGGCACACCAGAACAGAAGGAGAAGTACCTCCGGAGTCTGGTGACGGGAGAGAAGCTGGGGGCGTTCGCGCTGACTGAGCCCAGTGCAGGCACAGATGCGGCTGCCGCCAAGACCACTGCCGTGCTGGACGGTGACGAGTACGTCGTGAACGGATCCAAGATCTTCACCACCAACGGCGGGTATGCCGACATCTACGTCATCACGGCCATGACGGATCCGGACCGGGGCACCCGAGGGATCAGCACCTTCATCATCGAGAAGGGCACTCCCGGGTTCACCGTGGGCGAGCGGGAACGCAAGATGGGGATCAGGGCGTCCAGCACGACGCCGCTCTATTTCTCGGACTGTCGCATCCCCAAGGACGCCCTTCTCGGCAAGGAAGGAAGAGGGTTCTTGATTGCCATGCAGACGTTCGACGGTGGACGAGTCGGGGTTGGGGCGCAGGCCGTCGGGATCGCCCAGGGGGCACTTGATGCCTCAATCGCCTATGCCAAGGAGCGCGTGCAGTTCGGCAAGCCCATTGCCACGCTCCAGGCGATCCAGTGGATGATCGCGGATATGGCCACCGAGATCGACGCGGCTCGGCTCCTGGTCTACCGGGCGGCATGGATGAAGGACCAAGGTCTTCGTTACGGTCAAGAGGCGTCAATGGCCAAGCTCTTCGCCGCTGAGACCGCCACCCGCTGTGCAGGCAAGGCGATCCAGATCCACGGAGGATACGGCTTCACCGAGAGCTACCCGGTCGAGCGGGCCTATCGCGACGCCAAGATCACGGAGATCTACGAAGGAACGTCCGAGGTGCAACGCATGACGATCGCTGGCAACTGCCTGCGGAAGCACAACGCGGCACGCTGACAAGGTCCCGGAACCTCTTCCTGTCCCGAACCTCCGCCTATTGAACAGACCCCAACCTGGAGATCTGCCATGAAAATTGTCGTCGCCTACAAGTGGGCTCCGAATCCGCAGGATGCCTCGGTGGGCGCCGACGGTGTTGTGGACTGGAGCCGGGCCAAGTCTG
>JBDTYK010000298.1:0-3009 GCA_040005715.1 Actinomycetota bacterium
CGGGCGGTGCGCGCATTTCAGCAGCGGCGGGGTCTGATCGTGGACGGCATAGTGGGACCCCAGACCTACATTGCCCTTGACGGAGCGCGCTGGAAGCTCGGCGCTCGCCTGCTCTCCCACACTCCAGGCCATCTGCTCCTGGGCGACGACGTGGCCGAGCTCCAGGAGCGGCTACTGGCCCTCGGCTTCAGCCCCGATCGGGTGGACGGCGTGTTCGGCGCCAACACCGAGAAGGCAGTCCGTGGCTTCCAGCGGGGCGTGGGGCTGGACGTGGACGGCAGCGTCGGGCCAGAGACCCTTCGGGCCTTCGCCGACCTCGCCCGGGCCGTGTCCGGGGGATCACCTCACACCTTGCGCGAACGCGAGCTCGTCCGACAGTCGGGTCACAGCCTGGCTGGCCGCGTGGTCGTGCTGGATCCCGGCCACGGAGGCCAAGACACGGGGATCGTTGCCCACGGCCTGACGGAGTCCGAGGTCGTGCTGGACCTGGCCCGTCGCATCGAGGGCCGCCTCAGCGCCATCGGCGTGACCGTGCTGTTCACCCGATCCGCGAATACCTCTCCAGAAGAGCTCGACCGGGCGTTGATGGCCAACCAGTCGGGTGCCGACATCGTCCTGTCGCTGCACTGCGACTCGGCAGGTCATCACCAGGCCAGCGGGGTTGCCACGTTCTTCTACGGACAGGAGCGGTTCGGCGCCTGGTCCGCGGTCGGTGACCAGCTGGCCGAGCTGATTCTGCGTGAAGTCGTGGCCCGTACCGGCCTGACCGACTGCCGTTCGCATGCCCGTTCCTGGGTGCTGTTGCAGCGGACCCGGATGCCCACGGTGCGGATCGAGGCCGGCTACCTCAGCCACCCCCAGGACGCGGCGCGGCTGGCTGACCCTGTGTTTCGAGACACCGTCGCCGAGGCAGTCGTCATCGCGTTGCAGCGGATGTACCTCGGTGAGGACGACACCAACGCCACCGGCGTACTGCAGCTGGGGGACCTTCGCGCGTACGTACAGGCCCAACGCGCCACCGTCGACTGAGCGCCACCAACCGGCCCCAACCCGCTGCAACGCCAGCGCGACCGTCGACTAGCCCCACCCCACCCGCAGCTCTTGTTGCGGCCAAACCACCGAATCGGCGCCAGCGAGGGGCCGATTCGGTGGTTTGCGAGCAACAAGAGGGGGATCTGGCTGGTCAGGCGCGGCTCGGGGGAGTCAAGACCGGCGCCCTGACCGACGCAAGCAGCCGCTCCACCGCCGCCTCTACGTCCTCGCGCCAGGTCAGTGCGTTGCGCAGGTCCAGGCGCAGCCGGGGATAGGTGTGATGTTCGCGGACGGTCTTGAAACCGACCGCGGTGAGGAAGTCCGCCGGCAGGACACAGGCCGCCCTTGGTGAGTCCGCGTGCCCCCGGTAGCCGAAGACCTCGATCGCCCGCACGCCCCGGCGGATGACGTCCTTGGCCGCGTTCTGGATGAGGACCCGCCCAAGTCCCTGGCCCCGAAACTCAGGGACCACACGAGCTGTCATCAAGATCACGGCATCGGCAGCGACCGGCGCCGTAGGGAAGGCGGTCGCTCTCGGCACAAGATACGGCGGGGCGTAGGTGACATAGCCGGCAGGGGCACCGTCGACATATCCGATCTGGCCGACGCTGCCCCACTCCAGGAGCGCCGAGGACAGCCAGGACTCCTTGTCCAGGCCCGGCTCACCGCGGGCGATCGAGGCCGCAGCCAGGGCGGGGTTGAGCTCCCAGAAGATGCACGACACGCACGGTTCGGGCAGATCCTTGATCCGGTCCAGGGTCAGCGAGAACACGTCGCGTCCGCCGCCAGTCACGACGACACCCGCTCCAGACCGGGGCGATCCGCGCGTGGGCTCATCGGAAAGCACCGCGCCGGCGAGACGGTCCGTTCCCTGCAGCAGTCTGCATGGGAGACTCCTACCACGTGTCGTACGGCGCGGCATACCCCCTTTTGCTTCACGAATCCCGACAACATCGCGTCAACAGGGAGAGGACCTCGGCCATGACCACCCCGGCAGCCCGCGATGGCCAGGTCCCCGAAGCGGCCCGGGGGTCGCGGCTCGACCCCTGGCTGGCGTCCTACGCCGAGCGAACGCTGGGCATGAACGCGTCCGAGATCCGGGCGCTGTTCGCGGTCGCCTCGCGTCCCGAGGTCGTCTCTCTCGCCGGCGGTATGCCGTATCTGTCGGCTCTTCCGATGGACGTCGTCGCCGAGGCCGTGTCGAAGATGTTGTCGACCCAGGGGCTGACGGCCTTGCAGTACGGCTCCGGACAGGGCGACCCGGCCCTGCGTGAGCAGATCCTCGAGGTGATGGCCCTGGAGGGGATCACCGCGCACGCCGACGACATCGTCGTGACCACCGGTTCACAGCAGGCGCTCGACCTGGTGACCCGGATCTTCATCGACCCGGGCGACGTCGTGCTCACCGAGGCGCCCAGCTATGTCGGCGCCCTGGGTGTCTTCTCGGCCTACCAGGCGCAGGTCGCCCACGTGATCTCCGACGATGACGGGTTGGTGCCCCAGGCGCTCGAGGAGCGCATCCTCGGGCTGGAGGCCGCCGGCCGGCGGATCAAGTTCCTCTACACCGTCCCCAACTTCCACAACCCCGCTGGCACCACCCTCTCCCTCCGGCGTCGACCCCAGATCGTCGAGATCTGTCAGCGACACGGCATCCTGGTGCTGGAGGACAACCCCTACGGGTTGCTTGGGTTCGACCGTGAGCCGTATGACGCGATGCGCTCGCTCTCTGACGATGGCGTGGTCTATCTCGGTTCCTTCTCGAAGACCTTCGCGCCTGGGCTGCGGGTGGGTTGGGCTCTTGCGCCCCACGCAGTCCGCGAAAAGCTTGTGCTGGCAAGCGAGTCGGCGATCCTGTGCCCCTCGGCCTATGCCCAGATGACCGTCTCGACCTACCTGGCCACCTGTGACTGGAAGGCCCAGATCAAGGTCTACTGCGATCTCTACCGTGAACGCCGTGACGCCATGATCGAGTCGCTG
>JBDTYK010000299.1:0-3002 GCA_040005715.1 Actinomycetota bacterium
CTCCTTACCATGGAGACGCTCTACCGTCTGAGCTATAGGGGCATCCGGACGACAGAATCCGCCCGGCGATGCGTCGAGAAAGATACACGGTAGCGGGCCCAGACCTGAAATCAGGGGGTGATCTGCACCGGTTGCCCGTTCGAGACCAGCTTCCAGTCGAGGCTGGTGAAGGTGTGGGGGTCGATGACCTGCTCCCTGGTGACCCAGTCGATGATCAGCTGGCGGATCTCCTGCTGGGCGTTGTGCACGACCGGGGCCGTGGTAACGCCCGGGAACCCGCCACCGCCGGACTGCCGGTAGTTGTTGATCGCCACGACGAAGGTCGCCGTCAGGTCGATCGGGGCGCCAGCGTAGGACAGGTTGAGGATCCGCGATCCCGGAGCCTGCGCGACATCGATGTCATACGTCAGCGGAGCCTCCAAGCCACCCATGACGTCGTAGTTGTAGTCAGGGGTGCCGGTGGGCGCCACTGTCGTCACCGCGTTGGTGAGCTCGTCGGGGGTGAACGGCCCAGTGCCCGAGACCTGCTTGAAGTAGACGGCCGACTTCTCAAGGTATGCCTTGACCTCTGCGCCGGTGAGCGTGATCCCGAGCAGGGTGTTGTCGTAGATATAGAGGCCGGCGACATCGCGCACGCTCACAGGTCCTTGCGGGATCGCCGCGGCGCGGTAGAACGGTGCCGCGATCGAGAGGACCGGCAACGCCGCCGCCGATGTGCCGGAGAGTGCCGCCTTCACTGCCTGGGCCTGCACCAGGTTGATGAAGTCCAGCGCCGCGGTGTCCTCGTAGCGTGCCGTGGCGCACGACATCGCTTCCGTGCAGGAACCGATCACGGCGTTGACGTACGCGATGACCTGGTCGTGGTCTGCTCCGAGGAGCTTGTGTACTTGAGGGTCCTCGTCGACGGTGTTGCTGTTGAGCACGCTTGACCCGACGCTCTGCACCACCCAGCGTCCGGCCACCTTCACCAGCGACAGGTCGATCAGCGAGAGCCGCATACCCCAGCGCAGCGGCTCGGTCAGGACCACCTCGCGACCGGTGACCTCATTGACAACTCGACGTTCCGGGATCTCAAGATGTGCGTGGCCGACCAGGATCGCGTCGATTCCCGGAACCTGCTCTGCCACCAGGGTTGAGGCGTTCTCCGGGTAAGGCAGCGCATCGCCATAGGACGATGAGGTGGTGGCACCGGAGTGCGCAGCCACTACGACGACGTCCACGCCGGCGGCGCGCATCCGGGGCACCCAGATCTTGGCCTGCTCGACCAGGCCCGGGAAGGTCATCTCGCCCTCGACGTTGGCCTTGTCCCAGATCGCGATGCCGGGGTTTGTCAGGCCGAGGATCCCGACCACGATCGGCTTCTCGCCCTTCACCTTGACGCTCTTGACGACGTAGGGCGGGAAGGCCGGCAGCCCGGTCGCGGCATCCACCGCGTTGGCCCCGAGCAGCGGGAAGTCGAGCTGGTCAGCGAAGGTACGCAGCAACGGGATGCCGTAGTTGAACTCGTGGTTCCCCAGGGCCGCCGCGTCGTAGCCGATGTAGTTCATCGCAGCCGCCATCGGGTGCAGGTGGCCATTGGTGATCGGCGCGACCCGGGCGAAGTAGTAGGCCAGCGGAGTCCCCTGAATCGTGTCGCCGGCGTCGATCATCAGCGTGTTCTCGCGGCCGCGCTGGGCCCGCACGGCCTCGACCAGCGTGGCCACCTTGGCCAGTCCGATGTCGTTCGAGGCGGAGTCGGTGTACTCGAGGTTCTTGAAGTAGTCCCAGTTGAACAGACTCCCGTGCAGGTCTGTCGTGCCCATGATCGTCAGCTTGACGGGCGTACCCGGACGATGCGGCTTGCGTTGGCTGGAGGCCTCGGCAGGGCTCATCCCGGCCGCGGTGAGGACGCCTGCTGTCGCGACGCTGGCCAATATGGTGCGGCGGGTGATCTGTTTTGGCACGGAACACTCCTTCAGTTGGCGGCCCTGGTGGGCGCTTTGGGGCAAATGTCGGCTCTGTCCCGCAGGCTAGTCCCATGGGTGGGCGACCAGTTCGCGGGACCGCCCAGGGGGCTGCCGGCGATTGCCAGGCTGCACGCCCGAGCCGGTCCCTGGCGGGGAGTCTCCTGGCTGTACGCCGTCTCGCGCCGTCCCATACCGTAGAGCCTTCGCCCTCAGACAGAACGGAACTCAGATGTCCAGCGACAGCGTGACCGAGGAGGGCGTGACCGAAGACGGGCGGATGGAGCACGGCCTGGCCGAGCTGCAAACCAACGAGCCGAGCGAGATCACCTTCGACGAGCAGTACTACCCCGCACGACCGCGGCATCTGCGGCCCAGGGCCCGGCTGCGCGGAGCGCAGTTCTCGCGGCTGGAACGGCTGGGCGAGCCGGTCGGCTCGAACCCGGCGTACGTGGCCTGGCTGCAGGAGGGGTCGATGCTGGGCGACGCCAAGGTCATCGCGAGGCAGTTCTCCGGCCAGGGAAGCATGTTCCAGAACCCCTTCGCCATGCCCGACCCGCGCTCGGCGATCCAGACCGCCTCAGTCTGGTTCACGGCATACCCCATCTCGGTCCTGGGCCGGCCGGGCTCTTCCTTCCTGGCCACACTGGGTGACCCTGAGCTGTGGGACGTCTTTCGCCGGATCGGGATCCAGGGCCTGCACACAGGCCCGGTCAAACGAGCAGGCGGTATCCGCGGCTGGTCACCGACACCGAGCGTCGATGGCCACTTCGACCGGATCAGCACCCAGATCGACCCGGCATTCGGCACCGAGACCGAGTTCCGGACCATGTGCGAGGTCGCAGGCGAACACGACGGCACCATCATCGACGACATCGTTCCTGGTCATACTGGCAAGGGCGCCGACTTCCGCCTGGCAGAGATGAAGGTCGGGGAGTACCCCGGCATCTACCACATGGTCGAGATCGACCCATCGGACTGGCATCTCCTGCCAGAGGTCCCGCCGGGGCGCGACTCGGTGAACATCGGTCTCGAGACCGAGGACCAGCTGGGCAAGGC
>JBDTYK010000300.1:0-3002 GCA_040005715.1 Actinomycetota bacterium
GCTGAAAGAAGCTTGCATTCCGGCAGGGGGCCTCTCAGGAGGAGATCTCGGACGGCGAGACCCCTCCCGGATCCAGAGGCGAAGCCTCAACCATCGCGACCACCTCACCGTCTCGCAGGCCGTTGACCCCCACCCTGCGGGCGAACGCGGTAGCCGCCAGGGCGGAGTGAACCCCGAGCTTGTGCAGGATGCTCTGGATGTGCGTTCGAACCGTGTTGGGCGAGACGTGCAAGAGCGTGCCGATCTGGTTACGCGAAAGCCCCTCGGTAAGACATCGCAGCACATCAAGCTCACGCGCAGTAAGGATCGAGAGCGCATCGGCCTCTGGTGCTGCCGACCTGATCCGCTCGGACAGCGAGACCATCACCCGTGTCAGGAGAGCGGCCGGCAGGTGTGTCTCGCCACGAGCGGCACTGCGCAGATCGGAGAGCAAGGACTCCACCGGACTCTGCTTCGTCACCCAGCCCCGGACGCCCATCTGCACGGCCTCCGCCACCTGGAAGTCGTCAGCCGCCGCGGTGACAACCACGATCTCGACGGCCGGCCACTGCTCGCGCAGCGCTCGCCCCAACGCCAGGCCGTCCTCACCTGCGAGGTCGAGGTCAAGCGTCACGACGTCAATCTCACTGCTCGAGAAGAGCTCCATTGCCTCCGCGGAGGTGGCCGCGGTCCCGACGACCTCGAGGTCAGGTTCATCCGCGAGGCGGCTCGCCAAAGCCTCGGCAAACACGCGGTGGTCGTCGATCACCGCTACCCGAATGCGCATTACCTGCATAGCAACAAGCGTCGGCTGTTCGGTCTGCTGAGGGAGCCTTCAGGGGTGGGAGCGACATCTACGTCAATCGCACGAGGACGAGTCGAGTCGACCACGTCAGGCTGACAACCCGTGTGGCCGGTCAGCGCATGTGCACTGGCCACGTCTCCGTTGATGCATGAGCGGTCATCAGCGCAGCGGCCTGCAGTCGAGAGTGCACACCAAGCTTGGTGAGAAGGTTCTGCACGTGTGTGCGAGCCGTGCTTCGTTGCACACGAAGCTGGTCAGCCATCTGGTCGGTGCTCAACCCGTCCATGATGCACCGCATCACTTCCCATTCGCGTTCGGTCAGGAACCTCAGCATCCACAGCGGGTCGTCACCTTGGGGGTGAGGTCTCAGCACGTCCTGAAGCAGGACCAGATCCACCGCAAGGTGTCCGCGATGTGCCATCTCCAGCGCCTCGACGATGACAGAGACCGGCTTCTCCTTGCCCACGAAACCCTGAGCACCCTCGGCTATGGCGTCGGCGACCAGGCCCCTGTTGATCGAGCCCGAGAGCATGACCACCTTGGTGTCGGGGCTGACCTCATGGATCCGGCCGATGGCATTGAGCCCGTTGGCATGGGGGAAGTTGACATCCAGGAGGCACGCATCCGGCTGGTGCTCGCGTGCGGCCTTCACTGCCTCATCGGGATCCAGGGCTGTCGCCACGACCGTGTGTCCCGCGTTCCTCAGGGCCATGGCGAGGGCCTCAAGCAGCAGAGTGTGGTCATCACAGATCAGGAGCCTCATGATGCCACCGCCGTGAAGGTCTGGGTGGGCACGATGATCTGCGCGACCATGCCGCAGCCATCTCCCGGCCGGAGCTGGAACTCGCCCCCGAACGCGCAGACCAGGGCCCGGGTTATGGTCAGCCCGAGAGAGTTCTGAGTGGGCACGTTACCAAGCCCAGGGCCGTTGTCGATGATCCGGATGATGCTCTCGTTGACATCGGCCGCCACCTCGACCTTGACGGACCCGCCTGGTCCGGCCGCTCGCACCGCGTTGTCCAGGATGCAGCCGATCGCCCGGCTCAGCGCCACCGGAGCGGCAGTCGCCATGACACGACCAGGGCTGCTGAACTCGATCTGACAGCTGGCTGTGGGCTGTGCAAGCAGTACGCACCGCGAGGCCAGGTCTACGACGTCGAAGCTCTCGGGTGCGTCATCGGCAGCGCCGCCTATGACGCCCTCCACCAGCTCGGACAGCCACTTAGCCTGGTCGAGGATGCCCTCCAGCCGGCGATGAACGTCGCCGCTCTCCGAACCCGCGAGCAGCAGGATCGCGGCCAGGGGCTGGCGTAGGTCGTGGCAGAGCGCACGTACCGTGTCGACGCTCTTGGGCGTCTCCCATGGATGCGCTGTCGTTGCACCCTCTTGCGAAAGTACCGCTGTCATGACCTTTGCTCCCCTGCCTGGCAGCTGCGCGAGATACTCGCCTCAGGAAGAGGCCTCAACTGAGATGAGACCAAAAACAACCCTTGACCCGATTGATACCCGCTCTTGAACATGGCAAGCGTAGAACCCTCAGGTAGGACCGAACAATGGTTAATCTTGACTATTGTCACTATTGACGGGATGTGATTAATGCACTATTCGGGTCAGGTCGCACCTGGCGGCCCCAGCGACCAGCGAGACCTTCCACTGCTGACGATCCGGAAGGCGAGCGTGGGAGCTATGGACAACAACGTCTATCTCCTCACCTGTCGGCGCAGCGACCAGCAGCTGCTCATCGACGCCGCAGACGACCCAGAACGGATCCAGAAGCTGCTCGGAGAAGGCAGCGGTGGCCTGGAGATGATCGTCACCACGCACCGTCACTGGGACCACCACCGTGCGCTCGTCCAGATGGCCACCTCGACGGATGCTGTCACCGTGGCCGGCGAGGCCGACGCGGACGCCTTGCCGTTGGTACCTGATCGGCGGCTTGGACAGGGCGACACCATCAGCTTCGGCGAGGTCACCCTCAAAGTCATTCACCTACGTGGGCACACGCCAGGATCGGTGGCGCTGGCCTACACCGAGCCCGAGGGACGGACCCACATCTGGACAGGCGACTCGCTCTTTCCCGGGGGCGTCGGAAATGTCCAGAGGGACCCCGATCGCTTCGCCTCCCTGCTGGGCGACGTACAGGCCAGGATCTTCGACATCTATGACGATGACACCTGGATCTACCCCGGGCACGGCGCAGACACGACCCTCGGCACGG
>JBDTYK010000301.1:0-2986 GCA_040005715.1 Actinomycetota bacterium
GAGCTGGAACCGCAGGCGCTCAAGACGAGCCCCACAATCGCAGCGCTCGCAGAGAGCGTGACCGCGGGGGAGAGACGACGGGACATCTGAGGGGTTCCTTCCACGTGCTGTGACCAACGGGACAGTTGCATACTGTCACCAAGGGAAGCAGAACGGGAGAAAGTCACGTTCTTGTGACCTGCTGCATTTCGGCGACAGCTTGTGGCATGATCTACATCTGCGGGTTACCCCCGCGACGCTTAGACGTGGCCGACACCCTGGCTTCTTAGTTGTGCATGTTGATAATGCCGCTTTCAGGTGTGCCCCCTTCTCGTCGAACAGGTGACCTTCACGATGACTGCCAACCCGTCATACCCACAGTCGTTCAGCTTTGATCCGGGCGACCCCGTGTTCCGCGCGCACGAGGGCGGCAAGATCGAGGTAGTCCCCACCAAGGCATTGCGCGACCGTGCCGACCTGGCCCTCCTGTACACCCCCGGCGTCGCCGAGGTGTGCCTGGCCATCGCCGCGGACCCGTCGTTGGCCGCCCGCTACACAGCCCGCAGCAACACCGTTGCGGTTATCACCGACGGCACCGCCGTGCTCGGCCTGGGCAACATCGGGCCCCTGGCGGCGCTTCCGGTGATGGAGGGAAAGGCGGTGCTGTTCAAGCACTTTGCCGGTGTCGACGCCGTGCCAGTGTGTCTGGAGACAGGTACGGTTGAGGAGCTCGTCGAGGCGATCGTGCGCCTGGCGCCGACCTATGGCGGCATCAACCTCGAGGACATCTCCGCACCGCGCTGCTTCGAGATCGAGCGTCAGCTTCAGGAGCGCCTGGATATACCGGTCTTCCACGATGACCAGCACGGGACGGCGATCGTGGTACTGGCGGCGTTGATCAATGCCGCCCGGGTCGTGGACAAGGACATGGCCTCGTTGCGAGTTGTGGTCTCGGGCGCGGGCGCGGCGGGAGTGGCTGTCACCAACATCCTGACCAGGGCTGGGATCAGGGACGTCGTGGTCTGTGACTCGCGGGGGATCGTCTCACCGACCCGTTCCGACCTGGTCGAGCACAAGCACCGGCTGGCCGCCACCACGAACCCTCGCGGCCTCTCAGGGTCGATTGGAAAGGCCCTGGTGGATGCGGACGTCTTCATCGGCGTTTCCGGTGGGAAGGTCCCGGAACAGGACATTGCCCGTATGGCGCCACGCGCCATCATCTTCGCGCTCGCCAACCCCGATCCTGAAGTGCACCCGGAGATGGCGGCCCGGCACGCAGAAGTCATTGCCACGGGGCGCTCCGACTTCCCGAACCAGATCAACAACGTCTTGGCGTTTCCGGGCCTGTTCCGGGGAGCTTTCGACTCAGGTGCGCCCCAGATCACCGAGGCGATGAAGCTTGCCGCCGCACGGGCCATCGCCGGTCTGGTCGCCGAGCCGACATCGACGGAGATCGTGCCGAGCGTGTTCGACGAGCGCGTTGCCCCGGCCGTTGCGGCAGCAGTTGTAGCGCTAGCCTGAGCTGGCGTGGGGGGCGAGGTTGAATCCCCGTCAGCCACCCGAGGAGAGCTTGGCGTAGTACCGGGTGCACTCGTCATACAGAGGGAGCAGTCCCTGTGTGGCGGCCTCGCTCAACGAGGGCGCCGCTGCGTCCCTGGCCGACAGCACCGGGGTGAGGCCCGGGGGAAGGGCCAGTGCGAGGGCGAGGTCGAGTGGGTTGATGGTGTGCTCGCGTTCGGGGTTGTAGCTGTCGGAACACAGATACATGACCGTGGAGTCGTCCTGCAGGGAGCAGATTGCGTGACCCAGTCCCTGGGCGAGGTAGATGGCGCGGCGGTCGCGAGTGTCGAGCAGCGTGCTGTCCCACTGGCCGAAGGTGGGGGAGCCGACCCGGATGTCGATGACGAAGTCGATGAACGAGCCCGACAGCGCGGTGACGTACTTTGCCTGCGACGGTGGGACGTCGGCAAAGTGGACGCCACGGACGGTGCCGCGTGACGATACCGACACATTGGTCTGGACGATGTCCATACGGTGCCCGACGGCCTCAGCGAGGCGGTCGCTTCGGAAGGACTCAAGGAACAGGCCGCGGTCATCGGGAATCTGCCGTGGGGTGATCTCGAAGGAGCCGCCGATCTTCAGTGCCCTGATCTCCATCAGGGCCGGTTCCTGCCCTCGGCAAGCACGCTGTGCATGTAGACGCCGTAGCCGCTCTTGACCAGCGGGTCGGCCAGGTCCGAGAACTCGGCGTCGCTCAGCCACCCGTTGCGCCAGGCGATCTCCTCGACACAGCCGATCTTTCGTCCCTGCCGGGACTCAATCACGTGGACGAACTGACTTGCCTCCAGCAGGCCCTGGAAGGTTCCGGTGTCGAACCAGGCGGTGCCGCGCGGCATAACCGTCACGGTGAGGTCACCTCGCTGGAGGTAGGCCTGGTTGATGCTGGTGATCTCAAGCTCACCGCGGGAGCTGGGCTGAAGACTGCGCGCGATCTCGATCACGTCGTTGTCGTAGAAGTACAGCCCGGGGACCGCGTAGCTGGACTTCGGCTTCGACGGCTTCTCCTCGATCGAGAGCACCGTGCCCTCATCATCGAACTCGACCACGCCATAGGCCTTCGGCTCCGAGACGTAGTGGGCGAACACGTGACCGCCCTTGATGGTGGTGTTCTTGCGCAGCGACGTGCCCAGGCCGGTCCCGTAGAAGATGTTGTCGCCGAGGACGAGGGCCACGGTGTCCTGGCCGATGAAGTCTGCTCCGATGATGAAAGCCTGGGCGAGGCCATCAGGGCTGGGTTGCGTGGCGTAGGCGATGTCGATGCCCCAACGCGAGCCGTTGCCGAGGAGTCGCTCGAACTGTTCCAGGTCCTGTGGGGTCGTGATGATCAGGACCTCACGGATCCCGGCCATCAGCAAGGTCGAGAGCGGGTAGTAGACCATCGGCTTGTCATACACCGGCATGAGCTGCTTGCTGATGCCACGGGTGATGGGATGAAGTCGCGTCCCGG
>JBDTYK010000302.1:0-2974 GCA_040005715.1 Actinomycetota bacterium
CGGCCACGGTCCATCTGTTCGAGCTCGCGGATGGCGATATCGGCGACGGATTTCGGGGTTCCGCACACTGCCGCCGACGGGTGAAGGGATGCGGCAAGTGCCAGTGAGGTCGAATGGTCGGTCAGGACCCCCGCGACATCGGTTGCCAGATGCATGACGTTGGACAGGTGAAGGACAAAGGGCGACTCGGGAACGTTCACCGATGAGCAGTGTGGCGCCAGCGCCTCAGCAACCGAGCGGACGGCGTACTCGTGTTCCTCAAGGTCCTTGGAGGACCTGGCGAGGGAGGCCGCCAGGGCGAGGTCTCGCCCGTCGTCCCCCGTGCGCCGGATGGTCCCTGCCAAGACTCGCGAGGTGACCAGTCCCTTCTCGAGCTTGACCAGCATCTCGGGCGTGGCACCCACGAGACCGTCCACGGCGAAGACCCACGTGTTGTCATAGCGCTCGACCAGGCGCTGGAGCAACCAGCGCGGATCGATTGCCGATCGGGCGTCGACCGCGAGGTCGCGCGCGAGGACCACCTTGTCCATCTCGCCGGCGTTTATACGTCCGACCGCCCGTGCAACGACAGCGGACCACTGTGCCCCTGAGAGAGCGCCATCGGAGAATGTCACGTCCTGCGGCGCAACGGGTGGCGTCGCAACTGACGGGTTCAGGGAGCCTGGCAGATGGCCGTCGACCCCGATGGTGGTGAGCCAACATTGTGAGCCCCGTTGTCCCACGATGACCTCGGGTACGACCAGGACTGCACCGGCTGGGGACTCCTCCGAGAAGGAGAAGGACCCGAAGGCGACCGGTCCGCTGCCGGGAAGGGTCAGGTCGTCCCGAACAACGGCGTGGTTGACTGCCGATCGCCACCAGCTCTGGGCCTTGGCGAAACGGTCGCGGCCACTGGTCTGGAACTGCGCCGCGCAGCCCCAGCCGACAAGTCCCTCGCCGCGGCGGACCCAGGCCGTCAGCCGATCCCGGCCCATCGCCTCAGGCAGCAGTGACAGCAGGTCACCTGGCCGTTCGATCGCAATGGTGCGGGCCACCAACGCGGGAACAGAGGCGTTGGGCAAGTGGCGTCGAGTCGCCTCGGGTTGCGGCAGGGAGGTCACGGGCAACAAGCCTACGACGGACCGGACATCGACGGCTCCACGCACTGCTGGGGAGGGTTGCCAGGGCCCCCGTCAGGCGCAGAGGCGACTATGGCGCTCGCGGCGGCCCGCCCTATCGGCAAGGATGGAGACATGACCCGAGCCAGCCTCGACAAGCGACCCAGCGATGTCGCTGCCATGTTCGACGACGTAGCCGCCAAGTACGACCTGACCAACGATGTGCTGTCCCTGGGCCAGGACCGCCGCTGGCGCAAGCTCGTGGGAGAGGCGGTCGGCGCCGGACGCGGCGATACGGTCCTGGATATCGCGGCCGGCACTGGCACCAGCTCCGAGCCGTTCGCCGATGCGGGAGTCAACGTGGTGCCCGCCGACTTCTCTCTTGGGATGCTGCGGGTGGGCAAGCAGCGGCGTCCTGACCTGGCGTTCACCGCCGCGGACGCGCTTCACCTGCCGTTCGCGGACGAGTCCTTCGATGCGGTCACGATGTCCTTCGGCCTGCGCAACGTTGTGGGCACAGGTGAGGCGCTCCTGGAGTTCCTGCGCGTCACAAAGCCTGGCGGATCGCTGGTCATCTGCGAGTTCAGCCACCCCAGCAACAAGGTGCTGCGCACCGCCTACTCCAAGTACCTGATCCGCTCGCTGCCGTCCATCGCGCGCAGGGTCAGCTCGAACCCGGACTCCTACGTCTACCTAGCGGAGTCCATCCAGGCCTGGCCTGATCAGGGCGCGTTGGCGGGTCTGGTCACCGAAGCCGGATGGCAGAACGTGCAGTGGCGCAACCTCTCGGGCGGCATCGTCGCCCTGCACCGGGCGACCAAACCAGCCTCGGCTCCGGTCCATCTCCGCAGGCAAAGTAGCGTGAGGCCTGCCTGATCGCGTCCGCATCGCGATCCTGGCTATGGCCGCATCGCGATTCCCAAGTAGGCTTCTCCGGGCTCGTGAAAATCTTCACAAGCGCACCCGTTGTCAGCTCCGCAGAAATCACCATGGTGAGGGCCCCCAGTGAGTCAGAGCATCGTCACCAACGTCACAGAAGGCACACCCGGCATCCCAACCGAGACTTCGACCTCCTTGTCAGCGCCCTCCGTTCAGGGGATGGAGACCGCGGATGTCATCGTCGTCGGCGCCGGACCGGGCGGGTCGAGCACCGCGGCCTACTTGGCCATGGCCGGCCTTGACGTCCTGTTGCTGGAGAAGAGTGCCTTTCCGCGCGAGAAGGTCTGCGGCGACGGTCTGACGCCCCGCGCAGTGCGCGAGCTGATCACCTTGGGCATCCCCACGCCCGAGGAGGACGGCTGGATCAAGAACCACGGCCTTCGCATCATTGGCGGCGGCATGCGCTTGGAGCTTCCCTGGCCGGACCTGGCCAGCTTCCCTCCCTACGGTCTGGTCCGCCCTCGCAAGGACTTTGACGACATCCTGGCCAAGCATGCGGTCAAGCACGGCGCCCGGCTGCGAGAGTCCACCAACGTGACCGGCCCGATCACCGACGATCGCACCGGGGCAATCATCGGTGTCATGGCCAAGGCGATGGACGAGGCTGGGCGGGATGCCGGAGGTCCACCGCTGGAGTTCCGTGCTCCTCTTGTCGTCGCCGCCGACGGCAACTCGAGCCGTCTGAGCCTGGCCATGCACCGGCCGCAGCGTGACGACCGTCCCATGGGCGTCGCCGTTCGCACCTACTACACGAGCCCGCGCCACAACGACGACTACCTCGAGTCCTGGCTCGAGCTGTGGTCGAAGAATGACGCCGGGGAGAAGATCCTGCTCCCCGGCTACGGCTGGATATTCGGCGTGGGCGACGGCACCTCGAACGTGGGACTGGGCATCCTCAACACCTCGTCCGCATTCGGCAAGGTCGACTACAAGGACGT
>JBDTYK010000303.1:0-2970 GCA_040005715.1 Actinomycetota bacterium
GGTGGTCGGGATCCATCGTGGTCTCCCACAGCTCCTGGTAGTCCATCTCGCCCAGGCCCTTGTAACGCTGGATGCCGGCGTCCTTGGGCAGCCGCCATCCCTCGCCCTGGCCAGCCAGGAGCAACGCGTCACGCTCGCGGTCGGAGTAGGCGTACTGGTGGGTGTGGTTGCTCCACTTGAGCCGGAAGAGGGGCGGCTGGGCAAGGTAGACGTAGCCGGCCTCGATCAGCGGGCGCATGAAGCGGAACAACAGGGTCAGCAACAGCGTCCGGATGTGCAGACCGTCCACGTCGGCATCGGCCATCAGCACGATCTTGTGATAGCGCGCCTTGGCCAGGTCGAAGTCCTCGCCGATGCCGGTGCCGAAGCCGGAGATGAGGGCCTGGACCTCGTTGTTGGCCAGCACCTTGTCGATGCGGGCCTTCTCGACGTTGAGGATCTTGCCGCGGATCGGCAGGATCGCCTGGTTGAACGGGTTGCGACCGCGAACCGCGGAACCACCTGCAGAGGCACCCTCGACGATGAAGACCTCGCTGACGCTGGGGTCGTTGCTCTGGCAGTCGCGCAGCTTGCCCGGCAGGCCGCCAGACTCCAGCAGCCCCTTGCGCCTGGTGGCCTCGCGAGCCTTGCGGGCCGCCATCCGGGCAGCCGAAGCCTGGACCGACTTGCGCACGATGTCGCGCCCCTCGGTCGGATGGGCGCTGAGCCAGTGACCGAACTGGTCGGTCATGGCCCGCTGCACGAATCCCTTGACCTCGGAGTTGCCCAGCTTGGTCTTGGTCTGACCCTCGAACTGCGGCTCGGCCAGCTTGACCGAGACCACGGCGGTCAGGCCCTCGCGGATGTCGTCGCCGGTGAGGTTCTCTTCCTTCTCCTTGAGCAGCTTCTGGTTTCGGGCGAAGTCGTTGACCAGCTTGGTCATCGCGGCCCGGAAGCCCTCTTCGTGGGTGCCGCCCTCATGGGTGTTGATCGTGTTGGCATAGGTGTGAACCGACTCGGAATATGCGCCGGTCCACTGCATCGCGACCTCGAGGGACATCTTGCGGACGGTGTCCTCGAGCTCGAAGGAGATGACCTCGTGGTGAACCGGCTCAGACCGCTTGGAGCCGACCAGGTGCTTGACGTAGTCCACCAGGCCGTCGTCGTAGCGGTAGGAGACCGTACGCGCCTTGATCGGCGTGGCGGCCGCACCATCCTGCTCCAGCACCTCGGTCACTTCAGCATCCTCGGCAGCCACGGCCGCCTCAATGGCCTCGACCGCCTTCGGGCGCTCGTCGGTCAGCGTGATGGTCAGGCTCTTGTTCAGGAACGCCATCTGCTGGAACCGGGCGCGCAACGTCTCGTACTCGTAGGTGACGCTGTCGAAGATGTCCGGGCTGGCCCAGAAGGTCACGGTGGTACCGGTCGCATCCGTGGCCTCATCCCTGGACAGGTCTGCCGCAGGCACGCCCTTGAGGAAGGTCTGGCGGAATACGCTTCCGCGTTGGCGGACCTCGATATTGACCTTGTCCGAGAGCGCGTTGACAACGGAGATGCCGACACCGTGCAGGCCACCGGAGACGGTGTAACCGCCGCCGCCGAACTTGCCGCCGGCGTGCAGCTGGGTCAGGACGACCTCGACCGCCGGCTTGCCCTCGCCGGCCATGATCCCGGTCGGGATGCCGCGCCCGTTATCCACAACCCTGACCCCCCCGTCTGCCTGAAGGGTGACCTCGATGTGGTCGGCGTGGCCGGCCAGTGCCTCGTCGACGGAGTTGTCCACCACCTCCCAGACCAGGTGGTGCAGGCCGCGCTCACCGGTGGAGCCGATGTACATGCTGGGGCGCTTGCGAACCGCCTCGAGCCCTTCGAGGACGGTGATCGCACTCGCGTCGTATGCCGGTCCGTCAGGTCTGGGTGCCAGGTGCTCGTTCGCGGTGGCCTCGTTCCCGGTGGAACCGTTCGAGGTGTAGTCGTCCGCGGTGGCTTCGTTGGCGGTCGCTTCGTCCGCCGTGGCCTCGCTCGCGGTGGCCTCGTTGGCGGTCGCTTCGTCCGCCGTGGCCTCGCTCGCGGTCGAACCGTCCGCCGTGGATTGGTCCTCGGCGTCAGGCTCGTTCTCGGCGTCAGGCAGGTTCTCGGGGCTGACCTGGGACACGGTGCTCCTCTGGGCGTGAAAGCGGTGGTTCAGCGGTCCGCGCACGGCTCGGTCAACTACATCGCTGGAGATGGGTCGGGGCCGGGCACGGGAAGCGGCCACACCAGACGCCGTGCGATCCCGGGGGACCTCCACGTGAGTCCACGCGGAGCACTCCCGGCACCACGTCTCGCGGGCCGCCGAATCGTTCCTTAGTCTACCTGTCGGCACCGACAAGATGTGCCTCAGGAGGCCCGTCAACGCCATTTTCCGGTAAAGAATCGGGTACTTCGTACTCCCCCCACGTCACTGGGCCTCTCGTCGCCCGAAAATGGCCTTGCTGTGGGGCCGCTACCGGCCTGCAGCACAGCGTGGGTTGCATCCCGAAGACCGACCGTGATCGACCTAAAAAAATGGCCGATCCTCGGGCCGCCATAAGAGCCTCGAACTGCGGCCGGGCGGTCTTGGTCAGCCGTAGGTGTCGCGGGGCCCGGGCCCGGTCGACTTTCGAAGCCCCCGGGTCCAGGAAGGTGCGCTCGGCCCCTGTACGCGAAGCTCGGTGACCGTGTCCTTTCCGACCTCGGCCTCGAGCCGTCCCAGGATCGATGAGGACATCAGCCGCAGCTGGGTCGCCCATGCCGTGGAGTCGGCACGCACCGTCAGGATGCCGTCGGCGAACGTCACTGGCGTGCAGTGGCCCGCAACGTCATCGCCCACAATCGTGGCCCACCGGCCCATCACCGCGCCGACGGCCACATCCACCTTCCAGCCGCGGTCGACCAGCAGCCGATCCATCTGGTCACCGAGGAGTGAGGGGTCGCGGCCGGAGCCAGCCCCACCGTGGTCCTGCTGGCCAA
>JBDTYK010000304.1:0-2958 GCA_040005715.1 Actinomycetota bacterium
GTCGCCGAGGAGAGTCGGGGGACCACGAGCCCCTCCCGGGTCAGGGTGTCTGCAGCGAGGGCCCCCTGACCGCCGCTGTCGCTCACGACGGCCACCCGAGGACCGCGCGGCAGGGGGCTGCCGTGCAGCAGGTGGGCCAGGTCAATGGCCTGGGCCGGGGTGTCGACGAGGACCGCGCCGGCTGCGCGACAGGCCGCCTTGACGATATCGGTCGATGTCGTCAAGGCTCCGGTGTGCGACCGGGCTGCATCCCGGCTGGCGTCGCTGGCCCCGACGGTGAGCACCACAACCGGTTTGCCGGCGGCGCGAAGCTGGGCCATGACGGCCAGGAGGTCGCGCCCCTTCGCGAAGCTCTCGAGGTAGACCACGACCGCCTTGGTCGCGTCGTGGGTGACGAGGTCTGCGAGCAGTTCCGTCGCGGTGACGTCCACCTGGTTCCCGACCGAGACGAAGCGGGACACCCCGAGGCCTGCGTGTCCAGCCAGTCCGGCCAGCTCCAGGCTGAGCTGACCCGACTGCGAGACGATCGCCACGCTGCCCGGCACGAAGCTTCCCCACGCCAGCTCCAGGTCCGTTTCAGCGTCGTAGAGGCCCAAACAGTTCGGGCCGATGATCCGCGCCCCGGCCGACCGGATCCGTGCGGCGAGCTCCTGCTCGAGGCCGGGCTGGTCGTTGGCCGCGTCGATCTGGGCGGTGATGCCGACGAAGCCCTTGACCCCGAGTGCAAGCGCTTCCTCAACGATCGCAGGGACACTCCGCGCCGGGGCACAGAGCACGACGAGCTCGGGGGCCACCTCGATGTCGGACAGGCTCCGGACCGTGGGGTGACCCGCGATGACGGCGCCGCTGGCGTTGACCAGGTGCACCTGCCGTCGGTGGGCACCGCGCAGGGCACCCCTAGCGATCCAGTAGCCCCACTTCGTCGGGTCGGCCGACGCGCCGACCACCGCGACGGAGCGCGGGGAGGAGAAGACCGCGAGCGGCTCGCTCATCGCCGGACAGGGGATGCCGTCAGGGATCGGGAGATGATGAGCCGCTGGATGTCAGAGGTGCCCTCCTCGATCTCCTCGAGCTTGGCGTCACGCAGCCACTTCTCTGGGAGGTACTCGCGTGAGTAGCCCCACCCACCGTGGGTCATCAGCGCGGCGTCACAGACCCACGTCGTGTTCTCGGACGCGGTGAGCTTGGCGATCGCTGAGATGGCCGGCGTGGCCTTGCCCGCGTCGTAGAGCCTCGCGGCGCGCATGGTGACCAAGTGCGAGACGTCTGTCTTGGCCGCCATGTCTGCGATCCGGAAGGCCACCGCCTGGTGCTCGATGATCGGCTTGCCGAACTGGGTTCGTTCGTGGGCATAGGCGACCGTCGCGTCGAGCGCCGCCCGGGACAGCCCGGTCGCCCCGGCACCGATCATGATCCGGGACGCATCGAAGGTCCCCATCATCCCGTAGAAGCCTTGCCCTTCCTGTCCGAGACGGTTCTCGGCCGGGATCCGGACGTTGTCGAGGAACACCTCGGCGTTGAGAGTGCCACGCTGCCCGTACTTGCGCATCGGGGCACCGACGGTGAGCCCAGCCCGGTCGCGCTCGACGATGAAGGCGGTGATCCCGCGGGACCGAAGCGACGGGTCGACCGTCGCAAAGACGATGAAGTACGCAGACAGCGGGGCATTGGAGATCCACGTCTTCTGCCCGTTGAGGACGTACTCGTCGCCGTCCCGGACGGCTCGGGTCTGCAGGCTCGCCGAGTCGGACCCCACATCAGGCTCGGTCACCGCGACACTCGTGATGGGCGGCACGCCATCTGTCAACATCGTGACCCACCGCTTCTTCTGCTCATCCGAGCCGAGGTGCAGGATCGGCTCGGAGAAGAAGGCACTCGAAGTCAGGAAGTTGGCGATGCCGATATCGCCGTAGCAGAGCTCCTCCTGCACCAGGCACTGCGTCACGAGGTCGGTCACCCCACCACCACCGTATTCAGCGGGCAGCATGTAGGTGGCCAGGCCGATGTCGGCGGCCTTCTCCCACAGGTCAAGAGGCGCCTCGATGTCGGCCTCGTCGACGGCACGCGATCGGGGGCGGATCTCCCTTTTGGCGAAGTCACGGGCCAGCGCAACGAACTCTTGCTGCTCGTCTGTCAGGTCGATGCCATCGGTGACGGGACGAGACATGCATGGCTCCTCAGAACGGTTGATTGATGCGTCAGTTATGCTTGACTTCAGCGTGAAGCATCTAGTCGCCACCTGTCAAGAGTGAACCGCCTCGGGCTTGGTCAGGGTTACGACCGGTTCTGGTTCACGAGACCCGCTTCTGCTCGGACGGCACCGAGATCGCCTCGATGAGATGTCCGCACACCGCGTGCATCCGAGCCCAGGTCATATGTCGGGACCCTACGAGAGACTGGATCGAGAGCCCGTCGATCATGCTGACCACAGTGTTCGCGAGCAGGATCGGATCCCCGTCAATGAAGACGCCCTCCGCCTGGCCGTCGCGGACGATCTCGGTGATCATCGAGCGCCACTGGCCATACACTCGCTCGTTGAGCTCGCGAAGGTCAGGGTCGTGCAGTGCCGCCACCCACGTCTCTGCCCACACGTGCCACGCCGCGGTCGTCTCATCGTCGCGGGGCAGGTAGGAGTCGACAAAGGCCTGCAACCGGTCACGGGCGTTCGTGTATCGCGTGAGGATCGACTCCCTCCGCGCCAGGGACCGCGTGAAGTCCCACTCCAAGGCGGCATGGGTCAAGTCACGCTTCGTCTCGAAGTAGTAGTGCACCGACCCAGTGCTGATCTTGGCCACCTTCGCGACATCGGTGACGCGCATGGCGTTGATCCCCTTGTTGCTGATCACCTCGCAGGTGGCCCGAAGGATCTGTTCCCGACGTTCCGCCTCGACGCTCGGTCTTGCCATCGTCTCTCACCTCATGTGGCTGGTTGGGCTCAGGATCTCAGACGGTTCCAGC
>JBDTYK010000305.1:0-2948 GCA_040005715.1 Actinomycetota bacterium
CGCTCCAAGATCGAGCACGACCCCGAGCATCCCCAGATCGTCGTGACCGTCCGAGGTGTCGGTTACAAGGCTGGTCCTCCCTAGGCCATGTCCACGTCGAGTCGTGTGGCCAGTGAGACCCGGTCACGGTTGGTCAACCTGCGTGACCGGGCAGTGCCTGCACTGACAACACTGTGGCGGGTCGCCCGCTCTGCTGTGCGGACGCCATCCCGCCGGCTCCTGCATCTGTGGCGGGCGTCCCTGCAGTTCCGGGTCATCGTTTCGACCATGTTGCTTGGAATGATCGTCGTCTCGATGCTGGGTTCCTATCTATACCAACGAATTGCCGACGGTCTGGTCAACGACCGCATCCTCACTGCCCGGGCAGAGGCAACGTCTCAGGCCCGCGCCGCGCAGGCCCGGTTCGACTCCGCGGGGCGCACCGATGCCCTCAGCCTCACTCAGCTTGCCTATGACGTCGTGGGGCAGCTGTCTTCTCCTGGGGCCGACCAGTCCAGGGAGATGATCCTGACTCGTGCCAAGAGCAACGTCGGACCCGCGAGCGTCCCGACGGTTCTCTCCAGCGATGTGGGGCTGTCCAGCGTGCCCGAGGCCCTTCGCGATGCGGTCGTCGCGGACCCGGCGCACCAGCAGGTGCAGATCATCACGATCCGCTCGACTGACGGGGTGCCAGTCTCTGCCGTCATTGTCGGATCGCGGGTGACCTTGCCGGTGGCAGGACAGTACGAGCTGTATTTCGTCTTCCCCCTCGATCGTGAACAACAGACACTGCGAGTCGTCGCCCGGACCTTCGCTCTGGGAGGTATCGCGCTCGTACTGCTTCTGGGTGCGGTCGCGTTTGTCGTCACCCGGCTCGTGGTCGAACCCGTACGCCGGGCTGCGCTGGTCGCCGAGCGGCTCTCTTCCGGACGCCTCAATGAGCGCATGCGTGCCCACGGCGAGGACGACATCGCCAAGCTGGGCAAGTCGTTCAACGCCATGGCCGACAGCCTCCAGACCCAGATCCGTCAGCTCGAGGATCTTTCGCGTGTCCAGCAGCGATTCGTCTCCGACGTCTCCCACGAGCTGCGTACCCCCTTGACCACAATTCGCATGGCCGGTGACTTGATCCATGACTCCAGAGGGGACTTCGAGGTATCGGTCGCGCGGTCAGCAGAATTGCTGCACAACGAGATCGAGCGTTTCGAGTCCCTGTTGTCAGACCTGCTCGAGATCAGCCGCTTCGACGCGGGAGCGGCCGCCCTCGATGTCGAGGCCACAGATCTGCGCGCCACTCTGGTCCGCGCCATCGAGTCGACGTCGGGGCTGGCGGCGCGCCGAGGCAGCCATCTGGAGGTGGTCCCACCCGATGGCGCCTGCGTTGCCGAGATTGACCCGCGGCGGGTCGAGCGCATTCTTCGGAACCTGATCGTCAATGCCATTGAGTACGGCGAAGGCCATCCGGTGACGATCCAGCTCGGACTAAACGAGAGTGCCGTTGCCGTCACAGTCCGTGATTCGGGCGTGGGACTGCGCCCCGGCGAGGCTGGTCTGGTCTTCACGCGTTTCTGGCGCGCTGACCCCGCGCGCACGCGTACCTCCGGGGGCACTGGGCTGGGCCTGGCGATCTCCCATGATGACGCTCAGCTTCATGATGGTTGGCTGGAGGCGTGGGGAGAGCCGGGCGTGGGTTCCTGCTTCCGCCTGACGCTGCCTCGTCGAACGGGGGTCCCGATCGAGACTTCCCCTTTGCCCCTGACGCCCCAAGGGGATCCAGGCGCACCCAGCCCGGCTCGGAGTGCGGAATACAGGCACGTCTCCGCCTCAGGCGGGCTGGAGCCATGAGGTTCGCGAGAGCGCTGGCGGGATGTGTTGCCGTGGCTGTGGCAATCGCCTTGAGCGCGTGCGGTGGTTTGCCCACGGTCAGCGCCGTGCAGCAGGGTTCGTTGGTGGGGGAGCAGGCGGCGCAACCCATTCGGGTTCAACCGGACGGTCCGAGCTTCGGTGCGACTCCCGACCAGATCGTGCGTGGGTTCATCCGGGCCGGCGCCGGTGCAGGTTTCGACGACGACCACGCGATTGCCCGCTCGTTCCTCACCCCCAACGTCAAGGACGACTGGCAGCCCGACTCTGGTGTCCAGGTATTTGGCGACCGGACCCCGCCCAAGTACGAGCTGGTGGCGCCCTCAACAGTGCGGGTGACCGCCTCCGTCGTGGCAGAGGTTGACAGCGACGGCCATTACCGCGAGATGCCGACGGGAAGTTTGGCTCACGCAACTTTCGGCCTGCAGAAGATGAGCGTCGGATGGCGAATCGCATTGCCACCGAAAAGTTTTGGCCTGTGGCTGAGCTCTAGCGACCTGGACCGCATCTACCAGCCATTCACTATCGCTTACGTCTCCGCGGCGGCCCGGACGATTGTGGGGGATCGTCGATGGTTCCCGATCACGTCCGGACTTGCGACGACGTTGGCTCGGGCGCAGTTGGCACCCGTGCCGAGCTACCTGGGCGGCGCAGTGCAGACGGGCATCCCGGCCGGAACGGTGCTGGCGGTGGACGCCGTGCCGATCCAGTCAGGTCTGGCCGTGGTCGACCTCTCGGGGGCGGCGCTGTCGGCCGATCCTGATCTCAGGCGGGCCATGTGGGCCCAGTTCGTCACCACCCTGATGCAGGTTCCGGAGGTGACCGAGGTCTCGCTCGAGGTCAGGGGAGCTCCGCTGAACCTGCCGGGAACACCGGATCACGTTTCCCTGCTGACGACGCTGGGCTATCAGATCGACGATGCCGTTTCGGCCAAGGACGCGATCTTGCGCGTGGGCAGCAAGCTGAGCCGCGTCTCCCCTGACCGGCCGCAGAACCAGGATCTGCCCCAGAAGGGCGCGCCGAAGCCGGCTGGCCCGGCCCTCCCAAAGATCCCCGCCTCATGGGTCAACCTGGCCGTGTCGCCGAACGAGAAGGAGATCGCAGGC
>JBDTYK010000306.1:0-2938 GCA_040005715.1 Actinomycetota bacterium
GCGACCACTTCCATCCAGTTAGTTGGAGCAGTTCTGCTCTAATTCAGACTGTAGGGGTAGCCTCTGACAATGCCCCTTCCCAAGGCTTCGCACGGCTCGCCGAAGCCGTATCGGGACGCGACCGGAGCGAGCCTGGCCGACTACCCGCAGCCTTCCGTGGCCGTGGATACCGCCGTCCTGACCCTTGCACCCCGCAACGACCCGGCTCCTGGTGCTCCCCCACACCGGTTGTCCGTCCTGCTCGTCCGCCGACCCGATGGTGCCGGCGACCCCCAATGGGCGCTACCGGGCACCTTCTTGCACCAGGGCGAACGCCTGGCCGGCGCCGTCACCCGCTCACTGACCGAGAAGGCCGCCGTCACCGGTGGCCACCCCGCCCAGCTCGCCGTCTTCGACGACCCGGACCGCGACGAACGCGGATGGGTGCTCTCGGTGGCCCACCTGGCCGTCATCGCGTACGCCGACCTGGCCGGCGCGGTGTTCACCGACCCGAACCGGGTCAGGCTGGCCCCCGCATCCCGGCCCGGGCCACTGCCCTACGACCACAACGCCATCGTGGACGCAGCCAGGAAGGAGCTCAGACGGCGCTATGGCGACCGCCCCGACCCCGAGCACCTGCTCGGCCGTCAGTTCACCTTCCGCGAGCTGCGCGACGTCCACGAAGCCGTCGCCGGGACCACCCTGCAGAAAGACACATTCCGCCGGGCCATGGAACCTCATCTACGCGGGACCGGCACCCTGTCCACCGGCACCGTCGGACGCCCCTCGCAACGCTTTCGCCGCGCCAGATAGTGAGTCTCGAAGATCATCAGTAGCCGTGACGAAGCCGCAGCAGGTCCTTGCAGGTGTTGGCCTCACCATCGGGCCCAGTCCAGGTGATCGTCGCCCGCCCGGTCCCAAGATCGGCGTCCAGGGACGCGCTGTGCTCGCCCGCGGTCCAGGTCAAGGTGAGGCGTGAGCCCTCGCCGCCAGCCAAACACCGGCCAGCGAGCGCCGGGTGACCGTTGCGGAACCGGATCAACGCGACCAGAGCAATGACAACGGGCCTGGCCAGGTCACGGTCGATCTCGTCGCGTACATAGTTGTGCCGGTTGATGTCGCGGCCAACCCCCGACCGGGCGAGCAGGTCCATGTCGTTGTGGCCCGCGAGCAGCCCCACGTAGTAGACCTGCGGGATCCCGGGGGTGAAGAACTGCACCGCGCGAGCCAGAAGATAGGCCGCGTCGTCACGGCCCAAGGCGTCGTAGTAGGTGCAGTTGACCTGGTAGACGTCGACGTTGGACGCGGCCCAGCCGGTCGCCTGTCGTGACTGCCCACCGGAGCGCACGTGGATGCCCTCGACCAGGGCATCGACCTGCGCCAGGGTGAGCAGGCCGGGTCGCCCATCGCCCATCTGGTCGGGCCCGACGTCGATCACCCCGATCCCGTCATGGGTGTCCAACACGGTGACGGCGTTGACCGGCCGCACCTCGAGCCACCGGCGAAGAGGCGCCGCATCCCCCGTGAACAGGCCGTGCAGCAGGAGCGGCGGCAGGGCGAAGTCGTACACGCGGTCCACCGCCGAACCGATGGCGATCTGCCGCTCGTAGTGCCCGTGGATCTCCACGAGTACCTGCACCCCGAGCTCGCGCGCCCGAGCCGTCAGCTCGGTGATGAACTCCATGGTGTGCGCAGTCATGAACGACGATGTACCGGGCGTCTTGATGGCGTAGCCCACCGCGTCCAGGCGCACCATAGACGCCCCACCGCCGGCCAAAGCCAGCAGAACCCGGTTGAGGTACGCCCGTCCCGTCGGGTTGGCCAGGTTCAGGTCGATCTGCGCGCCGGTGAACGTCGTCCACACCAGCCGGCGCCGCTCCCCCAGCCTCAGCGTCGTGAACGGCAGTCCCGGACGAGGGCGATAGATCCCCGCCAGCTCGTCCTCACCAGCACCATCGGGATAGACGTCCGACATGGTCAGGAACATGCCCGCGTAGGGCGAGTCGTCGCCGCGGGCGACCACGTCGCGGAACTCGACGGACTCCGCCGAGACATGGTTGACGATGAGGTCGAACATCAGCTTGTAGTCGCCTGCCAGGGCTCGGACGTCGTGCCACGACCCGAGCCGCAGGTCGACCTCGCAGTGGTCCACTGGGTCGAAACCGGCGTCGGCTCCGTCGAACGGGGTGAAGAACGGCAGCAGGTGCACCCCGGCGAAGAGCCCCGCAAGTGGCCCGTTCAGGATCTCATGCAACCCAGGCAGGCTGCCCCCGAAACGGTCTGCATAGGCAATCAGCTGCACGTTCTGGCGGTTCTTCGTCTCGCCCATCTCATTCACCCTCGCTTCCAGGTGCCCGGTTCCCCAGGAGTCGATCGACCACGGCCACCAGCTAGCCCGGCGAAAGCCAGATCCGTCAACCGGCCGGGTCCGCCCCGTGATGTGCTCAACAGCTCGAGCGTATGCCGCGAACGGTGGCGCACGCTCCTCGCGTGTCTAATTGCGCACTTCGCGCAAGTTACCCGCGCGTAACGCTTGTTTTACGCAGTTGGGACGGTGATGATGACCACATTCATCCCGTTTCGGGAACAAAATCCCTAGGAGGTCCGGTGGATCTACAACTTTTGCTCGCGCTGGTGTTGGGCATCGGGACGATCATCGTCGTCGTGCTGCGCACCCGGCTCGACGCCTTCGTCGCGCTGCTGCTGGCTGCGCTGGTCACCGGCTTCGTCGCAGGGGCTCCCCCCATCGAGACGATCGCCTCGATCACGAAAGGCTTCGGCAACACCCTGGCCTCGATCGGGATCGTCATCGGCCTCGGTGTCGGGATCGGCAAGATCCTCGAGGTCTCCGGAGCGGCCGACGCATTGGCCCGCGCCTTCGTAAAAGCCATGGGCAAGGGCCGGGAGCACTGGGCCATGGCAGGCACCGGTTTCGTCGTCTCCATCCCGGTCTTCTGCG
>JBDTYK010000307.1:0-2938 GCA_040005715.1 Actinomycetota bacterium
TCACGCCCGTCGACCAGACGATCACCAGCTCGCAGGACGGGGACGGCTACCACCCAGGCGAGGCCGTGATCTACGCCGGACTTCCCACCCACTGGGTCATGACGTCGACGGCACCTTTCTCCTGCGCCTCAAGCCTGAGCTCCCAGGACCTGGGATTCCAGGGCGTGCTCAAGGAGGGTCGCAACGTCATCGAGCTGCCCGCCCTGGCGAAGGGCACCTACAGGTTCAGCTGCACCATGGGGATGTACACCGGTCGTATCGTTGTCATCGACGCACCCAAGGCGACAGCTCCACCCACGGCAACAGCACAGCCGACCAGCTGAGCAAGAAGAAGACATCTGAACAAGCAGGAGGCGCTCATGCGTGCGGTAGTGGTCCACGAGCACGGGGGCCCCGAGGTACTCAACGCTGAGGAGCTGCCCACCCCCGATCCCGGGCCGGGTCAGCTGTGCATCGACGTGGCGGCGGCCGGGGTGAACTTCATCGATGTCTACCTGCGCACCGGCGCCTATGACAGCCCCACCCCGTTCGTCGTCGGCTCCGAGGGCGCTGGGGTCGTCAGCGCTGTCGGCCCGGACGTCTCGGATTACCAAGAGGGCGACCATGTCGCCTGGGCTATGGTGCCCGGCGCCGGCTACGCCGAGCAGGTCATCGTCCCGAGCGAGCGTGCGGTCCCGGTGCCCTCCGGCATCGACGACGAGACGGCCGGAGCGGTCCTGCTCCAGGGCCTGACCGCGCACTACCTGACCCGGTCGACGTATCCCGTGCGCGCCGGCGAGACCGCGCTGGTTCATGCCGCCGCGGGCGGTGTCGGGCTCCTGCTGACGCAGGTGCTCACCGCCCAGGGTGTGCGCGTGATCGGCACGACGTCCAGCGACGACAAGGCCGCCCTGGCTGGTGAGGCCGGCGCCGCCGACGTGATCCGCTACGACCGCGACGACGTGGCCTCAGAGGTCTCGAGACTCACCGGCTCCCGTGGGGTCGACGTGGTCTATGACGGCGTCGGACGCGCGACCTTCGATGGAAGCATCAACAGCCTGCGCCCGCGGGGCATGTTCGTGCTGTATGGCGCTGCGAGCGGCGCCGTGGCCCCGCTGGACCCACAGCTGCTGAACTCCAAGGGCTCGCTGTTCTTCACCCGACCGAACCTCGCCCATTACGTCACCTCCCGCGAGGAGCTGCTCGAGCGCTCACGCGAGCTGTTCGGCTGGGTTGCCTCCGGTGCGCTGACGGTCCGGGTTGGGGCGCGCTACCCCCTCGAGCAGGCCCGCAAGGCGCATGAGGACCTCGAAGCCCGCCGCACCACGGGAAAGTCGCTCATCATCCCAAGGTGAACGGCGGTTCACCGCTGCCGGTCGCGCCAGGCCGCCTCTGCTGCGCGATGGTCGTCGCCGACCCAGAGGTCGGCAAAGATCGCGGCCACCTCCGCCGGGCTGGCAGCCGGATCAAGCACCTTCTTGACGGCGCGAACCGCCGACGGTGACGCCGTCGCGACCTGGTCGATCAGCGCTCGTGCCGCAGCCTCCGCCTGGCCGGCGGCGACGACGGTATGGACCAGACCAAGGGCCTCGGCTTCCTGCGCACCAACAGCCCGTCCGGTCATGAGCAGCTCGACGGCACGACCGCGGCCGACCGCCTCGACCAGCAGGGGCTCGCTGCCCCACCCCAGAACGACGCCCAGTCGGCTCTGGGGCATGGCGATGGTGGCTTTCAAGCCGGCGATGCGCAGGTCGCAGGCGAGGGCCAGCTCTGTGCCACCGCCGATGGCCGCCCCCTCGATGGCGCAGACCACAAGAGCGGGCAGAGCGCGCAGGCGTCCCAGGATGTCCCGCATGCGGTGGGAGACGGCCAGTGCGCTCTCGCGGTCGGTCAGCTCTCGGTAGTCCACCAGGTCGCCGCCCGCGCAGAAGAACCTTTCCCCCTCGGCTGCGACGATGACACCGGGTGGTGGGTCGGCCGCCATGCGGTCGACTGCGTCGGAGAGCTGCTCGGCGCCCACACGGCTGAGCGCGTTGCCTGCCTCGGGCCGCACGATGCGCAGCGTCGCGTGAGCGATCGACTCGGTGGGGGGCTCGAACCTGACCTCGATGGTGTCCACCCTCAAGTACCTGATAGCTGGAGAAGGTTGCGGCGCATGACGACCCGGGTGGGCGAGCGGCGTACCACTTCGGTGAAGCCAGCCCGCTCGTAGAGGCTTCGGGAACCGAAGAACATGAAGTCGTCGTGGCTCCGGTCCGGCTTGTCCACCGGATACGCCTCGAGCATCGCGACCTCCTGCGTCCTTGCGTAGTCAACCGCCGCCTGCAGGAGCCGGTGCTGGACGCCCTGGCCACGGTATCGCCTGGCGACGTAGGTGCACACGACCGACCACACCTGAATGGTGTCAACGGGTTTCATGATCCGGGACCTCGCGAGCTTGGCGTAGTCCTCGCGGGGTCCCAGGCTGATCCACCCGGCCGGCGAGCCATCCACGTAGCCGACCAGGCCGGGAACCACCCCCGCATCGACGAGCTCACACAGCTGACGTTTGTTCTCAGGGCCGGCAATGACGCTGACGGTCACCTTCTCGCTGCTTCGGTAGAACATGCACCAGCAGCCACGCACGATCGAGCCACCCGGGAGCTCGAAAAGCGCCTCAAGATCGGCCCAGGTCCCGGGCTCAAGTGGCCGGGACTCAAAGGCATACGTCATGGCTGTTCCGCCCTATCCAGAAATCGTTGCCGAAACTCCAAAGTCAACGTTGACTCGGCCATCTTCGCCTACTCGATCCCAGCGGGATGGCCCCTCGTCTTCCTGAGCGACAAGAAACGCGGCGTCCGCTGAACGCTCCCGGCGACGCTGACCCGCGGCACCGCCATCCCTTCATCAATGTCGGTGCCTTCATTTAGACTGGACACATGTTCGAATCGATTGCAGGAGAGGGCCCGGCCGGGGTTCT
>JBDTYK010000308.1:0-2928 GCA_040005715.1 Actinomycetota bacterium
CTTCCGCTGGTTCAAGACGAGGTCGACCTGGACGACGTGGTCCACGACGAAGCCGAACGGCTGCGTCGGCACAACACTGTGACGGTCGCCGTGGTTCCCCTGCCGGCCCTGCGAGTCCGAGGCGATGGCGCCCGGCTGGCCCGGGTGGTGCGCAACCTGGCCGACAACGCCGCCCGCCATGGTGACGCCACCGTGTCGCTGTCACTACGCCGGGACGGCGACTGGGCGGTCGTGCAGGTCGCCGACGACGGACCCGGTGTGCCATCCGAGCACCGTGAGCGGATCTTCGACCGGTTCACCCGGCTCGACCAGGCGCGGGCCCGCGACCGCGGTGGCAGCGGCTTGGGCCTGGCGATCAGCCGGGAGATCGCCCAGGCCCACGGCGGCTCCCTCAACCTGCTGACCGGGGCAGCGCGGTCAGGGGCCGTCTTCGAGCTGCGACTGCCCCTGGCGGCTACGAAAAGGTCAGATCCACGCTGACGTCGGCGCCGCAACTCCCTTCGATGATGGCCTTCAGCAAGCCCACTAGGCCGTCATTGCGGCGCGAGTGAGAAGACGTCACCTGGCTGGCAACCGAGTACGTCGCAGATCCGGGTAAGGGTTGAGAAACGGACCGCCTTGGCACGGTCGTTCTTAAGGATGGAGAGGTTGACCACGGTTAGTCCGACTGCTTCGGCGAGGGCAGTGAGCGTCATCTCTCGGTCGGCAAGCAAGACGTCGAGGTGGCAGACGATCCGGTGCGCCTCCCAAGGAAGGTTGCTCTGCTCACTCACACGAGTCCCTCGAGTTCGTTGGCCAGCTCGGCGCCCCGGCGAAATGCTTCGGCGAGGACAAGTAAGAAAGGAACCATGAGAAGCAGGCCAAGCGAGGGCACAACTTCGACGTAAATCGGGCTGGAGGGCCCGATGAGCCCCAGGCGTTGCAGGACGAGATGACCGCCGATGACAGGAAGGATGTCGTTGGCCAGGGTGGCGAGAGCCACGAGTGCGCCCATTCCAGCGATACGGGCAGCGTTCCCGGGCTGGAAGGGCCGGCCCTCCGCAATTGAGGTCAGCACGCGGCTCAGCCAAACTGCGCCCAGGCCCACGCACAGCCCTACCACGGCGAAGCCGCCACGGTTGAGCAGCTGCTCGGGCACGGTCGAGCCCCATGAGCGCAGCGTGAGGGTGTACCCGTGACCATCCAGCCGGGTGCTCTCCCCTGGGATGCCAGGAATGCTGAACGCGAACGGCCCTAGTCCTTCAGCGCCGTCCTCGACCAAAACCGCCCCCGGCGTCCCGGCCGGGCTCGTGCCATCGACCTTCAGGGCACGTTCGGGACGCAGATGAACGCTAACGGCCACCTCGGCCTTGGCCTGGGTGGCGCCGTTGATGTCGTAGGCCACACCCCAGATGCTTGCCACGATGCCGACCAGCATGACGGTGCTGGCGAGCCTTCGTATCATCCCGGGGCTCGCGAACGGTCTCTTGGCATGCCACGCCTTAGGAGCTGTGGGCCTGGAGTTCTGGGTCATGGGTCCTCTTCGTGTGACAGGCGCGCCGCCGGTCCCCGCTGCATGCGTTGACCGTATCGAATAGCGATAGTATCGCTATTCGATACCTTCCGGGTCAAGGTCACGCCACCTCTACGAAGGCACGGCGCCATCGACGTTTCGTCAGTCCGGGGCCAGCGGATCACAGCGGAAGACGCCAGGGCAACGCCGCGCGTGTCGAGGCATGGCCCCACTCTGGTGTTGGTGGCTGCGGCATGTGGGGTCACACTTCCAGGTGGAGAAGATCAACGACGCGCCGGTCACCGAGGAGCAAATCCGGCAGTGGGCCGACGGGGCCGAACGTGGCTACGACCTCGACCATCTCCGCAAGCGGGGTTGCAAGCCTGTCGGCGACGGCCCCGGCCAGGTAGTGACCGTGCGCATCGACAAGACTCTCCTGGCCGCACTCACCGAGCGCGCCGAACGAGACCACCTCAGCAGGTCCGAGGCGATTAGGGCTGCCATCCGCGCATACCTGGTGTGAAGGTCCACCCCTCCGCCCGGTGTCTGGCCAGACTCGGTCTGCATGACGCTCCTCGTCGCGCTTGTGCCACGGACAAACAGCTTCGTGTCAGCGGGCCAGTTCACTGTCATCGGCGCGAGAGGGACTCCATTAGCGGAGCCTTGGGTTCTCGTGGTGATTGGTTGGGTGGCCGCGTTACCTGGGTGAATTCTGGCAGCGAGCTGACGGACCTAGCGTCATACCGCGCATGAGTCACCCTCGCAGGCGGGCGAAGAGCGGCCCGGAGTCACGAGGGTGAGCGGCGAGTGTTCGGACCAGGCTTTGTCGAGTGTCTGCAGGACGGCGTCGGCGGGTTGGGCTCCGGAGATGCCGTAGCGACCATCGATGACGAAGAAGGGGACGCCGCTGATGCCGTACGCCCGGGCCTGCGCCTCGTCGGCGCGAACAGCATCGGAGTAGCGGTCGGATGTCAGTACGGCATTCACTTCCGCCTCGGGCAGCCCGACCTGCGAACAAAGGGCCCGCAGCGCGGAATGATCGGAGACTGGGGATCCCTCGGTGAACGTCGCGCGGTCGAGGCGCTCCTTGAGCTCGTCCTGTCGGCCGTGCTCCAGGGCGAAGTGCAGCAACCGGTGCGCGTCGAAGGTGTTGCCGGGCCGGGCAAGGTCGAAGCGGAAGTCGAGGCCCTCCTCTGCTGCCGTTGCGGTCATGTTGTCGATCATGGCTTGGGCCTCGACGACCGAGCAGCGGTACTTGGTCGCGAGCCGCTGGGCGTACGTCCCCTGCTCGGCGGCGCTCGGCGGGGCGGATCCGTCGAGCTCAAAGCTGCGCCAAACCAGTTCCACCTCGTCGCGGTGCGCGAAGCGCGCCAAGGCTGCCTCGAAGCGGCGCTTGCCGATGTAGCACCACGGGCAGACGACATCGGACCAGACTT
>JBDTYK010000309.1:0-2919 GCA_040005715.1 Actinomycetota bacterium
ACATCCCCAACCGCGCGGCTCGCACGCTGGTCACGCGGCGCGCCAGCTCGGTGGCACTGGTGGTGCCCGAACCCGATGAGCGCGTCCTGAACGACCCGTTCTTCGCGAGCACGATCCAGGGGCTCAACGGAGCACTGCGTGACACCGACCTCCAGCTCGTGCTCGTGATGGCGGCGCCGGAGGACATAGCGACCCGAACACTGCGTTACCTGCGCGGCGGGCATGTGGACGGCGTCGTCGTCGTCTCCCACCACCGCGACGATGTGCTCGCGGAGGCCCTACACCGCTCGCGGGTGCCCTCCGTCTACGTCGGGCGGCCATTCGGCGGCGGAGACTACGTCCACTACGTCGACGTCGACAACGCCGGTGGCGCAAGGATGGCCACCGAGCATCTACTGCGAACTGGTCGTCGAAGGATCGGCACGATCGCCGGACCCCAGGACATGTCCGCTGGCCTGGACCGGCTGACCGGCTGGTCGGCTGCGCTCAGCGATGCCGGACTTGCCACGGACTCGGTCGCTTACGGAGACTTCACCACCACCGGTGGTGCCCTCGCGGCCGCGCAGCTCCTGGCCAACTACCCCGACATCGATGCCTTGTTCGTCGCATCCGACCTGATGGCCGTTGGAGCGCTCACGGCGCTGGCCGATGCCGGGCGACTCGTGCCGAGCGATGTTGCTGTAGTCGGTTTCGACAACCTGGGCGCCGAGGCCACGACGTCACCCGCGTTGACCACGATCGTCAACCCGGTTGTGGCGATGGCCCGCAAGGCCGGTGAGATGCTGATCGATCTGCTCATGGGCAGGGAGGTTGACCAGGCCCCGGTCATCTTCGCCCCCGAACTGGTCATCCGCGTCTCTGCCTAGGGTGCCGGTTCCGACATGGCGGTCCCGCCACGAGAAGGCGAGTCCGTCACTCGCCCACGTATTCGCGGGCGTGTCGTCCCTCATCGGGGGCCTTGCCCACAGTCGTTGTTGCTGCTACCGCTCCGAGGTGCCAAGCGGATCGTCGACGGGGACCTCGATGAGGTCGACTTCGGTGACCTCGAGGGGGTCGACCGCAAGCGGCTCGGCAGGATGGCCACTTGAGGTCTGAAGGGCCAGGACGGGAGCTTCGGCGAGCCTGGCCTCCTCAAGCTCGTACTTGAGCTTCTGACGGTCTAGCTCGGCGGCATCGCCTCCTACCCCCGGAAGCAGGATCCGCAGGGGCTCGCCGGGCGCACGCAGGTGAAGGACGATCTCGTAGTCGCTCATCTGCCCAGAATGCCACCGCCTGGAGGTCTGGGTCGTGACGGACACGCTCAAGCGCTGCGCACCGGTCGGGTGCAGGTCCCCAGGTGACGCCTCATCCAGGTCTCACGAGCGGGCTCTGGCGACTCCTGGGCCGACAGTCATGACGTAGTTGGTCCAGCGCGACTCGACGGCGAACCCGAGGCCCTGGTAGACGCCGAGCGCGCCGGTGGGGTTCGCGGAGTCCACGGCCAGGGAGGCCTCGTCGTACCCGGCTTCCCGGTAGGCCTGCAGGGCGTGGCCCAGCACCGCGGTCGCGAGCCCCTTCCCCCGATGCCCGCGCAGCGTCCCGACGTTGCCGACGTATGCCACGCGACGACCGGTGGCGATGAGGTCGCCTTCGAACTCGGCCGTATGCACGTACGCCACGATCTCGTCCGACTCCTGCGCGCGCACGACGAAGCTCAGCAAGGGGCGAAAACTGCGCGACTCAGTGACGGACTGCCGCCACCGGTCCTGCGAAAACGGCGTGAAGTCCGGGTGGTCGAGGAAGGCGGCGTTGTGGGCCTGGCGGAGGGCGTCGGCCATCGACCCGTCGTAGACGCGCAGCCGGTAGCCGGACGGCAGCGCTCGTGCGGGCTGTATCGCATCCAGTGCCGCGCGCATCACGAAGGTCCACCGCTCGCCCTGCATGCCGACGCCGGCAAGCAGGTCCGCCTGGGCCAGGTCGGACGACATACCTTCAGTGACCAACCTGGCCGGCAGGTCGAGACGGCGCTCGTCACGCGCCTGGGCCGCGCGCGCGACCATCCCGGTCACCAGCAGCGTGCCGATGCCCTGCCCACGCCGGGCAGGCAGCACCGCCCCCTCGACGTGGACCTTGTAGTGCCCTTCACCTTCGCCGCGAGTCAGGATCGAGTAGTAGCCGACCATCTGAGCGCCGGCATCGAAGGCGGCGACGAAGTCCTTCCCGACCTCCACCTCGGAGCTGTCCATCTCCTCGGCGAGGTCGGCGGCGGTAGACAGCTCGCCGGTGCGGTCGACCTTCTCGATCGCTGCCAGGAGCTCGGCCCAGGCCGGGATGTCCCCAGGGGCCAGCGGGCGAAGGCTGATGTCCACCTTCAGAGCGTAGAGGCCACCCGCTATTGGGTCTCCTGGTTTTCTGGCCGCTGGCGATTCGCCACGACGGATCCGGTCGAGTCCGGGTCGTTAGAAGAACTGCGTCACCGACAGGTTGTTCCCGTCGGGGTCGGTGAACCAGGCCACCTTGTCTCCTCCCGGCGCGGTCCAGACCCCGCTGATGTCCTGGTCCATACCGTCATACCTGGTGAGTTCGACGCCCTTGCCAACCAGCGCGTGGATGGTCTCCTGGATGGAGTCCACTCGCCACCCCAGCACCGTGTAACCGGGCTTGGCCACCTCGGGCACGGCGGTGACGCGAAGCATGGTGCCGTTGACCTCGAACACGCAGGCGAACTCGTTCGACTCGATGCACCGCAGGCCCAGTGTGTGCTCGTAGAACTCGCGAGCCCGCGCCAGGTCGGTGCTCCAGCTGAAGGCGATGATGTTGCTGGACTCAAGCATTACTGCTCCCTGTCGGTTGGCCGCCGTGGCATCAAGCCCCCGTATGTCGCAGTGCCAATGACGCCCTGGTCAACTATGTCGGACCGTGTTTGGTGGTGGCTAGCGT
>JBDTYK010000310.1:0-2917 GCA_040005715.1 Actinomycetota bacterium
GCCGTGGCCGAGCGCATCGCCCGTGAGAAGATCGCGGCCGCCAAGGTGTCTGCCGAACAGGCAGAGAAGGACGCCGCCGCTCGTATCGCGAAGGCAAAGGCTGACGCTGAGCGCGCAGAGACCCAGGCGGCCGAGCGGGTCAAGGCAGCCAAGGAAGCCCGCGAAACCGCGGACAAGAGCGCCAAGGACTCCAGGGAGGCCGCGGAGCAGGCCAACCAGGACGCCAGGAACTCCAAGAATGCCGCCGACCAGTCGGCTGCGGAAGCCAAGGACTCCAAGAACGCGGCCGAGACCGCGGCCGCGGACGCCAAAGAGGCTGCCGACAAGAACGCCAAGGCGGCGTTTGCGGCTGCGGCTCCGGCACCAGCTCCCATGGCCACCAACCCGGTTGTCAACAAGGAGCAGGAGCACGTCGCCGCGGCCGGCGTACTGGCTCTGGCACAGAAGCTGCACGAGGAGTACGTCTCCGAGGGGCAGGAGACCCGCCAGCGCCTCATCAGCGAAGGGCAGGCGCACCACGACAAGGTCGTTGGTGAAGCTGCGGCCAAGCATGACGAGCTGCTCTCGACCGGTCAGGCAAAGCACGATGAGTTCCTGGCCATCGGTCGCTCAAAGCATGCCGAGTTCCTCTCCACTGGCCAGGCGAAGCATGACTCGCTCATTGCAGAGGCCAGCGCTCGGCACGAGCAGATGATCACCGAGGCTCGTGAGCGCTCGACCGGCATGCTTGCCGAGGCTCAGCAGAAGAAGGCCGCGGTGATCGAGGCGCTCGCCTCCGAGCGGGACCTGCTGGAGAAGAAGATCGACGAGCTGCGGACCTTTGAGCGTGACTACCGCGCCCGGCTGAAGTCCTTCCTCGAGGGTCAGCTCAACGGACTGGATCACGTTGGGGTCGACAGCGCCGACTCCGGCGAGGGCGACGGCAAGGCCGACCAGCAGGACCAGCGGAACAACTGACGCACCATAGCGAGAAGCTCGAGAGCTGGAGCGCTGACCATCTGGTCGGCGCTTCGCTCTTTAGGTGGTCCGGACCGGTCCGGGTGGGACCAGGGCCTTGCTGGCCGGACTAACCAGTGTGGCCTCGGCGTTTCAGCCTTGAGTACTGAGCAGGATGGCCTTATCCTCACGCCACCTGTCCGCTTTTTTCGGGGATGACGCAGTGACACCGTGAAGGGGCCCAGCATGGCTGTGAAGAAGACGACCTCAGTGAAGAAGGCTGTGCCAGCGCGTAAGGCGGCCCCCGCGAAAAGCGCCCCTCAGGCTGTGCCGGCCCGTAAGGCAGCCGCAGCAGCCAAGAGCACGTCCAAGGCTGCCCCTGCCCGTAAGTCGGCCTCAGCCAAGAGCGGGTCCAAGGCTGCGCCCGCAGGCAAGGCAGCCGCCACGCCCAGGAACACCCCCAAGGCTGCGCCGCCCAAGCGGGTCACGACGAGGACTCCGGCTAGCGCGACCTCGACGAGGGTTGGTGCACGCAAGTCAGCGGCCAAGGCCTCGGCGGTCGCCGCTCCGCTGCGGGCGCAGAAGACATCGGCCCGCGCTTCCACTGCATCGCCGCGACCGCTGCGCGTGCGTGAGGACGAGACTCCCTGGACGGCAAGTGAACTCAAGGCGGTGCGCACCGAGCTCGAGGCGGACGTCACGCGGCTGCTGCACGAGATCTCCGTGGCAGAGTCCGAGCTGGCTGGCCTCATGCGAGACGCCGGTGACGGATCCGGCGACGACCAGGCGGACGCCGGCACCAAGACCTTTGAGCGTGAGCAGGAGATCTCGCTGGCAAACAACGCGCGCATCATGTTCGAGCAGAGCGAGCACGCACTTGCCCGGATCGACGACCGCAGCTACGGAATCTGCGAGTCGTGCGGCAACCCGATAGGCAAGAATCGCCTTCAGGCCTTCCCCCGTGCGACCCTATGCATCCCATGCAAGTCCAAGCAGGAGCGCCGCTGATCCCGTCACCGCCAACGAACAGCACCCCGACAGTGCGGCTGACCTCCCGACGACCCCTGTTCGTCGCGCTGGTTTCGGCCGCAGTGGTGGTCTACAGCGCCGACCAGCTGACCAAGGCGTGGGCCTCTGCCAACCTCGAGCCAGGTCAGCCGCGCCACCTCGTCGGATCGGTCCTTCAGCTCAACCTGACCCGCAACTCCGGCGCGGCCTTCTCCATCGCCACCGGGTCGACGTGGATCCTGACCCTCATCGCCTCGGCCGTGGTCATCTTCATCCTGTTCACAGCGCGCCGTCTCGGCAGCAGGGGCTGGGCGATGGCGCTCGGGCTGCTGCTGGGGGGTTCGCTGGGCAACTTGACCGACCGCATGTTCCGCTATCCGGGACCCGGCCGCGGCCATGTTGTTGACTTCGTGCAGCTGCCGAACTTCCCGATCTTCAACGTTGGTGACTCCGCCATCGTCAGCGCTGCGATCCTGATCGCGCTGCTGGCCTTTCGCGGCGTCAATGTCGATGGGACCCGGGCCGTTGACCACGCCCGCAAGCATGGGCCCGCCGAGAAGGGGCCTCCGAAGCACTCGGCAGGATCAACCAGCGATGTCTGACGTCCGCTCGCTGGCTGTTCCGGAGGGCCTCGAAGGGGAACGCGTCGACGCCGCGCTCGCCCGGCTGTTCGGCCTGTCCCGCACCAAGGCGGCCGACCTTGCCACCGCAGGCGCGGTCACTGTTGACCAGCGGGCGGTGCGCAAGTCCGACCGCGTGAGCGCCGGTGCCTGGCTCGAGGTCTCGCTTCCCGAACCCGAGTCTTCCGGCAGACTCGCGGTGGTCGCGGACCCGGTGCCCGGGATGTCGGTGGTCCACGATGACGACGACGTGGTGGTCGTTGACAAGCCCGTCGGTGTGGCCGCGCATCCAAGCGTGGGGTGGACCGGCCCCACGGTGATCGGCGGGTTGGCCGCGGCCGGCTACCGCATCT
>JBDTYK010000311.1:0-2916 GCA_040005715.1 Actinomycetota bacterium
CGGCGGCACCATCGAGGTCTTCGACTACCCCGGCTCCGGTCACCTGTTCACCGACCCGACACTGCCGGACGAGTACGACCCCGTGGCCACCGAGACCTTCTGGGACCGCGTCCTGCCGTTCGTCCGGGCCTGCGGCTGACTCAGTGCCGGTATGACGGATCGGCCTAATCGGAGGTGAGGCCAAGGCCCAGCAACGCGTTCTCCACGACCTCACTGAGCGCGGGGTGGATCCAGTACTGGCCCAGTGCCATCTGGTGCACGTTCTGCCCCAACGACATCCCCTGGATCAGCGGCGCAATCAGGATGGATGCCTGGTAGCCCAGGATGTGGGCGCCGAGCAGCTCGCCCGTGGCTGGGTCAGCGATCACCTTGCAGACACCTGTGGTGTCCTCCATCGCCCAGCCGTATGCCGTGTCGCCGTACGCCTGCGTGGCTGTGAAGTACTTGCGGCCGCGGGCCTTGAGCTGCTCCTCGGTCGAGCCGACGGTGGCGATCTGCGGCGAGGTGAAGACTGCTGAGGGAACGAAGCGGTGGTCGAAGGTGCGCAGGTCGCCGGGGTGGGCAAGGTTGTGCGCGACGATCCGGGCCTCGTGGTTGGCCACGTGCTTGAGCTGGTAGTCGCTGGACACGTCGCCCAGAGACCAGATGCCCTCGACGTTGGTGCGGCCGTGTTCATCGACCTTGACCCGGCCGTCCTCGTGGGTGGCGATGCCGGCTTGCTCGAGGCCGAGGTGGGCAGTGCTGGGGACCCGGCCTGTCGCGACGAGAAGGACGTCGCCGCTGGCGTGGCTGCCGTCGGCGAAGTCCAGTCGGACCTCGCCCTCGTGACCGGTGAGCTTGGTCAGCGTGGTGTTCAGCCGCACGTCCCACTGCTCTTGGGCGAGCTTCGTGAAGCGCCTTGAAATCTCGGTGTCGAGCTGACGCATCATCGCGCCCTGGCGTGCGACGACGGTGACCTTGCTGCCGAAGGCAGAGAAGATGTGCGCGAACTCGCTTGCAATGAAACCGGATCCGAGGATGACCAGGTGTTTCGGCAACTTGTCCATCCGCATGATCGTGTCCGAGGTGTGGAACGGAACGCCGGACTCGCCGACTTCTTGAGGAACGCTCGGGTGGCCGCCTGTGGCGATGACGATCTGGTCCGCGGTGACCTCCTCCCCCGTGTCGACGTGCAGGGACTTGGGGCCTGTGAAGGTGGCGTGGCCGAGGAATGCTGTCGTGTTCGGGCCGTTAACCCGGTAGTCCCTGCCACTTTCGGCCATCGCATCGATCCGGGCGAAGATACGGTCTCGGATGTCCGTCCAGCGGACCCCATCAAAGGTGGCGTCCACGCCATACGGCCCGGCGTGGGCGATCGTGTTGGCGACGTCGGCGGCGTACACGTACATCTTGGTGGGGATGCATCCGACGTTGACGCAGGTGCCCCCGAACTTCCCGGACTCGATGACCGCGACACGCTTGTGGTCGAAGTCAGGGGTGACCAGGGAGTTGCCAGAGCCGGTGCCGATGATTGCCAGGTCGAAGTGAGCCACGCCCTGAGGCTATGGGTTGTCCTACGTCCAAGGGTCGTTGACTGGGCCGCTGAAGAGTGTTCGGGTGGTTTTCGGCTACGTCGCCCGGCGTATCTCGGACCTGCAGCTGTGGAGGACTTTGATGAATCGCCTTTCCCTTGGAATCGTTGTCACCGCGGTTGTGGCCGCCGGTATGGCGAGCGCCGGTGGGCCAGTGGCTGCTGCAGCCGCCGGTCCGTGCGGGACGGCCTCGGGGGCGGCGCCGGCCACCTGGGACCACGTGGTCCTGCTGGTCTTCGAGAACAAGAGCCCGAATCTGGTCTTCAAGAAGGGCGCGGCGCCCTATCTGACCAACCTGTCGCAGCAGTGTGGAAGCGGCACCAACATGAACACCCCAGACCCGCTGACCAGTCTGGGCAACTACCTCGCGCTCACGTCCGGCTACACCGGTCACCCGGTGCACATCACGGCCAACCGTGGTCCAAAGGCCTGGCCCCAGGACAGCGTCAGCATCTTCGAACAGACCCAGGGCAGCTGGAAGGAGCTGTCGGAGTCCGCGCCGACCAACTGCTACACCGGCAGCACCGCCTTCAACTTCACCGTCAACCACACCCCGGCGCCTTACTACACGCGCCTCGCGGCCGAGTGCGCGACAAGGGACATTCCGATGCCTGCCACTCCGGACCTGTCGGCGGCGTTCACACTGCTGTCACCCAACAAGTCGCACATCATGCATGAGGACGACACCCCGGGCATGACCACCCAATTCCAGCGCGTGCAGGCCGGCGACACGTGGGCGGCCGGGTATCTGCCCAAGGTCTTCGCCAGCCCGGAGTACCAGGCGGGCAAGACCGTCGTGATCGTGACGTTCGACGAGGGGACAGCGAAGTCGACCCTCGTGCCGTTCATCGTGGTCTCCCCCTACACCCCCGTCGGCTACACCACGAACGTCCGGATGGACCACTACGCGACGCTCAAGGGGATGGAGCAGATGCTGGGGCTCGGTCTGCTCGGGCATGCTGCCGATGCGGGAACGCCTTCGATCCGCGACTACTACGGCCTGGGGTAGGGGCCCGGCCGCCGGCTCTCACCACCGACAACCCCCTTGTGTCTGATCCCCCGGCTAGGTTGCTGGACCTGGAGAAGCAGTCGTGTCGGGCAGAGGAGAAAAACGGTGGGCAACGCGAATCAGGAACGAAGGAGCACCAAGCAGAAGGAGCGTGACGACAAGCCGCCCACCAGCTCACGCCCAGGGTGGGAACCAGACGACCGGCCGGCCGCGCATACACGAACCGCCATAGACGAGAAGGTGCTCAGCCGGATCCGGGCGCTGCTGGCCAAAGCCGAGTCGTCCACGTTTCCGGCCGAGGCCGAGACGTTCACCGCAGGCGCCCAGGCGCTTATG
>JBDTYK010000312.1:0-2910 GCA_040005715.1 Actinomycetota bacterium
AGTGGGGCAGCAGGGGCTTGAACCCTGGACCGACGGATTATGAGTCCGTTGCTCTAACCAGCTGAGCTACTGCCCCGTTCTGCACGGCGAAGCGCGTCGTGCGACTCGTGAGCCTATCGCCTGGTCAGGGTGGGACAGATGAGCCGATGTTGCGACGCGGCAGGGATCGACTTTGCCAAGGCGATGGAACGAGGGGGCCCCTCCGCTTCGGCCGGCCACCCTCGTGGCGGGGGTGTACTTGCGGGGGTGTGCGCCCAGTTTTGCAAAAAATCTGGTGCTCGTGTGGCGAATGGTGCACAATGAATTTCGACTCCCGCGCCAGGGAGCCGTTGCTGGCAGAGCCGGTCCGTGTCGAGGTCGTTGGGGAAGACGTCCCTCGCACACAGGAGGTCCGGGTGTCTGTTGCAGTGCCGCGCGTCATGACGCGTGGGGTGGTGTTCATTCACTCCACCCCTGTTGCGTTGTGCCCTCATATCATCTGGGCACTTGAGTCGGCGATCGGTCAGCGGGTCGTGGTGGAGTGGACCCGCCAACCGCTTGGCCCGACGCTGGTGAGAGCTGAGCTGTCGTGGTCCGGCGAAGCCGGAACTGGCGCCAAGGTTGCGAGCGCGCTCCGCGGCTGGGACGGCCTCCGCTTCGAGGTGACCGAGGAGCCAAGCACCGGCAGCGACGGCTCGCGCTGGTCGCACACGCCCAGCCTGGGGATCCACCACACCTGGACCTCCGCAGGAGGCGACGCCGTAGTAAACGAAGACCGCCTTCGCGCCGTGATCTCGGTCAGCAAAGGTGACCCCAGAGTCCTGGCCGAGGAGCTCGACCTGTTGTTGGGGCGGGCCTGGGACAACGAGCTCGAAGCTTTTCGGTACGCCGGTGACGGAGACTCAGTGCGCTGGTTGCACAAGGTGAGCTGAGCCTCAGCGGCTGGTCGTCCCTAGATGCTTCGGATTGCCAACGCGACGTTGTGACCACCGAAGCCGAACGAGTTGTTCAGCGCCGCGATGTCGCCTTCAGGCAGTTTGCGGTGTTCACCCTGAACAACGTCCAGGGAGATCGCGGGGTCAAAGTCATCGAGGTTGATCGTGGCTGGGGCGAGGCGGTGGTAGATCGCCAGAATGCTGAAGATTGTCTCGAGGGCGCCGGCGGCACCTAGCAGATGCCCGGTCATCGACTTGGTGGCGCTGACGGGCATGTGGTCGGCCTCGTCGCCAAAGGCCAGGCGAATCGCGTTGGACTCGGCGATATCACCCACTGGCGTCGAGGTGGCGTGGGCGTTGATATGAATGATGTCTTTTGCTGAGAGGCCAGAGCTTTCGACGGCCTCACGCATGGCACGGGACGCCCCGGCTCCCACGGGGTCCGGCGCAGCGACGTGGTGGGCGTCCGAGGACATGCCCAGCCCGCATACCTCGGCGTAGACCCGCGCGCCGCGAGCCCTGGCGTGCTCCTCAGACTCCAGCACGACGACTGCCGCGCCCTCGCCCAGGACGAATCCGTCGCGACCGGTGTCATAGGGACGGGATGCTCCCTCGGGGTCGTCATTGCGGGTTGACAGCGCCTGCATCGCTGAGAACCCCGCGATGGGCATGGGGTGCATCGCAGCCTCGGTGCCACCCGCCACGACGACGTCAGCGCGTCCGCTGCGGATCATCTCCATGGCCAGGCCGATGGCCTCGGCCCCGGATGCGCAGGCACTGACAGGCGTATGCGTGCCGGCGCGGGCGCCAAGCTCCAGGGACACGGCGGCGGCTGGCCCGTTGGGCATGAGCATGGGTACTGCGAGCGGAAAGACGCGACGGACGCCCTTCTCCTTCATGGTGTCCCACTGGTCCAGGAGCGTATTGACCCCGCCGATCCCGGAGCCCATGACCACTCCCAGGCGCTCAGGCTCGACCTCGGGCGTCCCCGCGTCGACCCAGGCTTCCCTGGCCGCCACCAGACCGTACTGACCGGCCGGGTCGAGGCGCCGGGCTTCAACCCGGGCAAGAACGTCGAGGGGAGACACCTTGATGGTCGCCGCGATCTTTACGGGGAGCTTGTAGGTCTCGACCCAGTCGAACGGCATCAGCCGCACGCCCGACTGACCGGCCAGGACTGCTTCCCAGGTCTCAGGGACGGTGCCCCCGACAGGGGTGGTCGCACCCAGACCGGTCACGAAGATGCGCTTCTCGCGATTCGAGGTCATTGGCGGTTGGCTCCTTGCTGTTGGTGGCCCTGGGGCGCACACGGGTCCGGCGCGCACGGCGCTTGGTAACGGGATTACCGCCCCTTACGGGGATGAAACCTTGTGGGAGCCGTGGTGCGCCGGCGCTGGTCAGCGTCGACGCACCACGAGCGGACGACAGGCTCAGGCCTGAGCGCTCGCGATGAACCCGACTGCGTCGCGCACGGTCTTGAGGTTCTTGACCTCGTCGTCAGGGATCCGCACGCCGAACTTCTCCTCGGCGTTGACGACAATCGTCATCATCGACAGGGAGTCGATGTCGAGGTCATCGGTGAAGGACTTGTCGAGCTCGACGGAGGCGGTCTCCAGACCGGTCTCTTCGTTGACGATCTCGGCGAGACCCTCGAGGATCTCTTTTTCGCTTTGGGCCATGAGGCCAACTCCTTGTTGTCATGGTGCTATGGGATTTGTCGGTTGTGCTGTGACCCGAATCTCCCGTCGGGTCCGCGGGAGCTCTTAGGGAAGAACGACGACCTGCGCGGCATAGACCAGACCGGCGCCGAAGCCGATCTGCAGGGCCAGTCCGCCGTGGGGCGCCTGGCCAGAGTCAAGCATCCGCTGGGTGGCCAGCGGAACCGAGGCCGCTGAGGTGTTGCCCGTCTCCTGGATGTCGCGCGCCACGGCGACGTGCGCAGGCAGCTTGAGCTGCTTGACCAACGTGTCGGTAATGCGGTTGTTGGCCTGGTGGG
>JBDTYK010000313.1:0-2886 GCA_040005715.1 Actinomycetota bacterium
GGCCCTTGGCCCCACGCTGTTTGGCGAACTCCTGCCAGCCGTCGAGCGTCTTGCGCGGCTGAGAAGCGCCGCCAGGCATGACGACCGCGCCGACATAGGGCGCCTGGAAGACGCGGAAGGTGGTGTCCTTGAAGAAGTCGGAACAGTCAGTGAGCTCCAGGCCGAAGCGCAGGTCGGGCTTGTCCGAGCCGTACCTCGCCATCGCGTCCGCATAGGTCATGCGCAGCATCGGCGTGGGAATGTCGTGGCCAATGAGCTTCCAGAGGGCGGTCACGATGGCCTCCCCGAGCTCGATGATGTCGTCCTGCTCGACGAAGCTCATCTCCAGGTCGAGCTGGGTGAACTCCGGCTGACGGTCGGCACGGAAGTCCTCGTCGCGATAGCAGCGGGCGATCTGGTAGTAGCGCTCCATGCCCGCAACCATCAGCAGCTGCTTGAACAGCTGGGGACTCTGGGGAAGTGCGTACCAGGAGCCGGGCTGCAGCCGAGCGGGCACCAGGAAGTCGCGAGCACCCTCGGGGGTCGAGCGGGTCAGCGTGGGAGTCTCGATCTCGACGAAGTCCCTGTCGGCGAGGACCGCCCGAGCAGCCTGGTTCACCTTGCTGCGCAGCCGAATTGCCGCAGCCGGACCGGGGCGACGAAGGTCGAGGTAGCGATGCCGAAGGCGCGCCTCCTCACCCACAGTGACCCGCTCGTCAATCTGGAACGGCAGTGGAGCCGCTGGGCTCAGGACCTCCAGCTCGGTGGCCACCACCTCGATCTGGCCGGTGGGCAGGTCTTCGTTCGCGTTGCCCGGCGGGCGCTCACGCACCTCGCCGCTCACCTTGACGCAGTACTCGTTACGCAGGTCGTGGGCGCCACCCTTGGCCAGGATCTCGTCGCGCACGACCACCTGGGCGACCCCTGAGGCATCGCGCAGGTCGAGAAAGGCCACGCCGCCATGATCGCGCCGTCGGGCGACCCAGCCGGTCAGCACGACGGACTGTCCAACATGTCCCTTGATGCCGGCGCGCAACGTGCCGGCCTCATGAGTGCGAAGCACGAGAGGTCCTCTATTTCGGTGGTTGGGGGTGATCCTGAGCAGGCATTGTCAGGCCACTGCCACATCTTACGGAAACGGACATTCCACGTCCGAGGCGGTGCGCCACGGTTTGCCGCCTGCTCCACCCACGCGGGTCGATCCCCGTCCGGACCGGTCAGGCCCGGTATGCCGGATGCTCCGGCCAGGGGGCGTCTCGTGGTCGCAACATGGTCCAGCCACGAGCCCGCGCGGCATGGGCGGCCAGGATGCCGATCACCGCGCTGGGGTTGTGAAGCTGCCCACGCAACACCGCGTCGTGAGCCTCGTCCAGGTCAACCCAGCAGACCGACATACCGTGTTCCTCGCCCTTGCGGCTGAACCGCTCGCCGGGGTCGATGTCGGCCACGTCCCGGGCCAGGAAGACGCGAAGGGCCTCGGAGCTGCCGCCCGGGGAGCCGAAGTAGTCGATGAGGACGTCCCAGCGCAGGGCGCTGAGGTCGGCCTCCTCATTGAGCTCGCGGGCCGCCGCCTCCCAGGGCGGCTCGCCTGCGACGTCGAGCAGACCGGCGGGCACCTCCCACTCGAACGCGCCGACCGGGTGGCGATACTGCGAGATGAGCAACAGCTGGTCGCTGCCTGAGATCTGTCGCAGGGCAACGATCGAGACGGCGCCTGGATGGTCGAGGTACTCACGCGTGACCTCACCTGCTTCTCCGAGGTCCACCCGGTCACGCCGGACGTCCCAGACCATGCCCTGGAACCCAACGACCGTATCGGCAACCGGACGCCTCTCGAGCCGGTCAGCCAGGTCAGCGCCGTGAAGAACCGGGGCGTCCAGACTCATGGCACCGAAACGGTCTCTGCGCCCCTTGGCCTCTCGACCTCGACCAGGCGGGAGGCCCGCTGAGCATCGATGGCCGCCTTGACAAGTCCGGCGAAGAGCGGGTGGGCCCGGTGCGGGCGGGACTGGAACTCCGGGTGGGCCTGGGTGGAGACGTAGTAGGGGTGGGTATCGACCGGAAGCTCGACGAACTCGACCAGGGTGCCATCGGGAGAGGTACCAGAGATGCGTAGCCCGGCTTCCTGGAGCTGGTCCCGGTAGGCGTTGTTGACCTCGTAGCGGTGGCGGTGCCGCTCATGGACCAGCCGCGACCCATAGACCCCCGCGACGACCGACCCCTCGACCAGCTTTGCCGGGTAGGTCCCCAGCCGCATGGTGCCGCCCAGGTCACCGGCACCTTCGACAAAGGCCTTCTGCTCCTCCATCGTGGCGATCACCGGGTTGGTGGTGTTCGGGTGGAACTCACTGGAGGACGCATCCGCGATACCAAGAACATTTCGTGCGTACTCGATCACCATGCACTGCAGCCCCAGACAAAGGCCCAGCGTCGGCACGGCGTTGACGCGCGCCCACTTCAGGGCCCCGAACATGCCCTCGATCCCCCGAATGCCGAAGCCGCCCGGGACAACAATCGCGTCCACGCCGTGAAGTGCCTTCTGTGCACCCGCATCGGTCTCACACTCGTCGCTGGCGACCCAGCGGACCGAGACCTTGGCGTCGTGGTGGAAACCACCAGCGCGCATGGCCTCTGTGACGGACAGGTAGGCGTCGGGCAGGTCGATGTACTTGCCCACGAGCGCGATCTCGACGGCGTGCTCGGGGTTGTGCACCCGGCGAAGCATCTCGTCCCAGTCGCGCCAGTCGACGTCGCGGAAGGGCAGACCGAGGCGCCGGATGACGTAGGCATCCAGGCCCTCGGCGTGCAACACCTTGGGGATGTCGTAGATGCTCGGCGCGTCGACGGCGGCCACGCACGCCTCGGTGTCGACGTCGCAGAACAGCGAGATCTTGCGTTTGAGGCTGT
>JBDTYK010000314.1:0-2833 GCA_040005715.1 Actinomycetota bacterium
GATCAGAGCTTGTGCATCTTCTGGGTCGGCGTGGCCACCCGTCGCGAGCCCGACCCGAAGTCGGCGTCCACGGCAACTGTTCCGCTGACCGAGATGATGCGTCCCAGACCGTGGCGGTCGTGGGCGACGCGATCACCTACGCAGAACACCTCGTCCGGCGGGATCGCATCGCGAGCTGCATTGAAGGGACTTCCGGGCAGACGCCGCCTGGGCGCGGAGGGGGGCATATGGCCATTATCCCCCTCCTAGTACTCTCCTCCTGACAGCGACCTCAAAAACTGCCCTATCGGGACGAATCGGATACTGGCAAAAAGGGACTACCACCTCGGCGCTCAGGACATCCCAGACGTTCACCGGCACCAGTAGCTCGGTGTCGGTATGCAGGGGCAGGACGTGGCCACCTGGTCCGGGAGGGTCATCGGCCCGACACTAGCGCTGCGCCGATCAGCCACCCATGAGTACGGCTCCTAAGGCTGGTCCGATGGCCCCAAGTCCCAACTAAATCTGCGCGTGGCCTTGGCCTGGCCGCTCTCGGACGAGTTTTTCGGTACACCCCGTGGCGGTCAGTGCCCGTGACGTGCGGCGTTCATCCAAGGGGTTCCCGTTCTCGTTGCGGTGATGGCGAGGTGCGGCAAGGATCACGGCTTGTGCGCCGGAGACCACTCAGGTCGGGTGCCCCCGTTTGCGCGGAGTTCTGGGACCACCGATGTCATGACGTCTACGAACACCGCATCCTCGTGTACGGCGTCTGCATCCCAGTTGCGGGGCCAATAGAGGACGAACTCGTCGATGCCGATCCCGCAGTAACGCTCGACCATTTCCCGGAAGGCCGCCGTGGAAGCCCACGGGGTCAGGGGCGGGAAGCACACCAGCGAATGTCGGATCGACTGAGGATCACGCCCGAACGTTTTGCACAGTTCGGCCAAGAGTTCCGTGCGCTCTCGGGTTACCCGGTAGAACTGCTCCTCGGTCTCTATCCCATAACCGCCCCAAGAGCTCCAGCTATCGGCGAACTCCGCGGTGATTGCGAGCATCTTCGGCCCGTGTGCGGCCACGGTGATCGGAGGCCTTGGTCGTTGCAGCGGCAGTGGGATCATCTCCGCACTTTGACAACGGTAGAACTGCCCCTCGTATGTCGTTGTCTCCTGGCGCAGGAGCAGGTCGGTGAGTTCGACGAACTCACGGAACCGCTTCACCCGCTCGCCGGGGGGCCAGTCCACACCCGCCGCTGGCGCCCCCGCAGATGGGTCACCCACGCCAAGAGCCAGTTCCACGCGACCGTCAGAGAGGTGATCGACGGTCATCGTCGACTTTGCGAGGGTCACTGGGCTGCGGAAGTACAGGCTCGAGATCAGCGTCCCGATCCGAATGCTTGACGTCCTCGACGCCATCTCAACCAGCGTTGCAGGGCCGTCGAACATCGGATGTCGAACTCGGTCCGGCTCGACCACTGTGTCCACGTTCCACAGCACATCAAAGCCCAGCGCTTCGGCCCGTGCCCACCGACCTCGCAACTGGAACAAGGGGAGGTGCTGATACTGGTAGGCGCAGAACCGCAGCTCAGCCATCGGAATGCTCGAGTCCGACCCGATGATGGCGCCTCGTCCGGCGTGGGATCTGCCTCATGTGCGCCACTTGTCTCGCAACCTTCCAGTAACGGGCCGGACCATTTAGGTTCCCGCGTTGATCGAGGAGGCCGTGACGAGGTTCTACGCGCCGCTTGTAGTCGGCCCTTCGGTCGCCTAGGACCCGCCAGAGTGCTCCTCGACAACCTCCAAGTCGGTGAACTCCGGAGGTCCGTCAAAGAGCTCGGCCATCATCTGCCTGATGGATTGCAGGGCTTCTTGACGTCGCGGATCCCGCTCGCGAGCGCGGGCCTTCTCCTCGCTTTCGAAGGTCACAATCGTGTAGACGGTGTTCGGGTCTTTCTGGTCCCTCGTGGTTGTTGACCGAATCAGGCCGGAGCCCGGCTGTTCCGCCGCGCTGAGGTGCTCCGCCAGCTTCCCAAGTTCAGCCTGGCTGCCTGGCTTCAGGCGGGCCTTGATGATTTGCATCCACATGGGCTTCCCTTTCGCAGGTGGCGCGGGCTCAGGCTGCAAGTGAAACATCGCACTCCCAAGACGAGCAATGGGGCGATGCCGTGCACCACTTAGCCTCGATCCACCGATGAGTATGGCTCGGTGAGCGGGTCGTAACGACAGAATGCCCTTACGTACCGGGAGAATTGGACTTATCTAAGGCCCCAATTCGACCAGCCGGAAGGGCATCCCGAAGATGCAACTTTCTCACACTCGGCCCGTGCGGGCAGCCGTGTTCGACGACCCAAATCTCGTGTCGTCCGCCGGGCTGGTCCCGATGCTCGCCCTGGCACGGTCAGCAGGTCTGGGCCGGCTGGCCGAACAGCATCTGAGCGTACCGACCGACAAGGGCGCAAACGCGGGTTTGAAGGTCTCCTCGCTGGTGGCCGGGATGGTCGCCGGCGCGGACAGCATCGACGACATGTCGATCCTGCGCCACGGCGCGATGGGCAAGGTCTTCACCGGCGCGTACGCGCCCTCGACGTTGGGCTCGTTCCTGCGCTCGTTCACCTTCGGCCACGTCCGCCAACTCGACGCGGTAGCGTCCAGGTTCCTGGGCGGGCTCGCTGAACACACGCCGCTGGTGGCCGGGGTCGACCAGTACGCGCTGGTCGACGTTGACGACACGATCATCGAGGTCCACGGCTACGCCAAGGCGGGCTCAGGTTACGGATACTCCGGGGTCCGCGGCCTGAACGCGCTGATCGCGACCGTGACCACCAAGGACGCGGCTCCGGTGATCGTCGCCCAGCGCC
>JBDTYK010000315.1:0-2815 GCA_040005715.1 Actinomycetota bacterium
ACCCGCCTGGTCAGAGCGCCCGACCTGGCCCTGCTGGATGACGCCAGCTCACCACGAGCTGACGCCAACACCTCGTGAAGCTGAAGCTCACCCTTGCGTCCCCTGGCCAGGACGACCGGGATCTGGTCGCCACCATCGACTCCTCCACCACCATCGGGGAGCTGGCGGCCTACCTCGCGAGCGCCGACCCCGGGCAGCCCGTCACTCCCATCGGCAACAAGCCACCTGAGACACCCGAGAACCCCAGACGGCCCCTCGCTCCCATCGGCACCAAGCCACCTGAGACACCCGAGAGCCCCAGCCAGCCCTTCGTCCCGATCGACCCCAGGCCACTCGCCGCGCCAGCAGACCCCGAGGCGTCTGGGCAGCCAGAACCGGGCGCGGGCGATCTCACGCTGGCAGTGCTCGACCCGTTCCGCCGCGAGCTGGACGCCCAGGCGACCGTTCCGGAGAGCGGCCTGCGTTCGGGGACAACGGTTTCCGTCATCCCGCGCAGCGAGTCCTTCGTTGACGTTGGCCGCCCGACCGCGTTCGCCGTAGTCGTGGCGGGTCCCGATGTCGGCAAGGAGATCGCCCTGCCTCGCGGTACGGCATACATCGGTCGCGCCCGCGGATGTGAGTTGCAGCTGAGTGACTCGTCGGTCTCGCGTCGTCACGCCAAGCTGCTGGTCGGCGAGCTTCCGGCGGTTCCGGAGGTCGTTGATCTCGGCTCGGCCAACGGGATCTCGGTCGGCGGCGTTCAGGTGGCCCGAGCGGTTCTGGGGACGGGTGATCGCGTACGTCTCGGCGATACCGAGGTCGAGGTGCGACTGCTCGAGAACGCTCATGGCTCGGCCGGCAGTGGCTGCGTCGCCTTCTCGAGGTCGCCGCGGATAGCGCCGCTGTTCAAGGGCGCCGAGCATGATCTGCCGTGCCTGCCCGAGCGTCCCAGGCCCTCGCGGATGCCGTGGCTGGCCATGCTGTTTCCGGCGCTGCTTGGCGTGGGCATGTTCGCGTTCACCCGCAGCCCCTACTCCCTGATCTTCGTGGTCATGTCGCCGATGATGATGTTGGGCAACCAGATCGAGCAGCGTCGTGGTGGCCGGAAGGAGTTCGCCTCGCTGATGACGGAGTTCCGCCAGGATCTCGACGTCGTGGCGGCCCGGATCCGCGAGTCGCTTGAGGTCGAGGCCAGCCAGCGCCTGGGCGAGAACCCATCCGCGGCGAAGTGCGCCGCGGCCGCCGGACGGCTGAGCCCGTTGCTGTGGACCCGCCGGCCGGACACCCCCGGATTCCTGCAGCTGCGCCTCGGCCTGGGGACGCTGCCCTCGCGTAGCTCAGTCACGATGCCGCCAATGGGCCGGTCCACCGCGCAGGCCTGGCTCGAGCTGGCCGCTGCCGTCGATGGCCTGTCCGTTGTGCCCGGCGTCCCGGTGGTCGTCGACCCTCTGAGCACGGGCGCGATCGGCCTTTCCGGCCATCGCGGTGCCGTTCTTCCGGTAGCCAGATCCCTTGTGCTGCAAGCAGTTGCGCTGCACTCTCCGGCCGAGCTGGTCGTCACGGCTTTCGCGTCGACCACGTCAGCGCACGACTGGGACTGGCTCAAGTGGGTGCCGCACACAGCATCGACGCAGAGCCCGATCTCGGCCGGGCACCTGTCCAGCACGGCACCGGCATGTGCGGCACTGCTCTCGGAGATCGAGAACCTGATCACCCGGGCGGTCGATCCCGCGGACCCGAACGAGAGCCAGATCGGCAGCGGCCCGCGCGTGCTCGTCCTGGTCGAGAACGACGCCCCTGCCGAGCGGGGTCGCCTGGTCCAGCTGGCCGAGAAGGGCTGGCGCAAGGGCGTGTGCGTGCTCTGGGTTGCGCCCACGACGACCCAGCTGCCGGCCGCATGCCGGGTTTTCCTCGAGGTCGAGGGCAGCTCAACCACCGCGAGCAGCATCGGCCGCGTCGGAAACGTGAACGGGGGCACACTCGTCACGCCGATAGTCGTGGACACCCTCAGCCTCCGAGACACGCTGGCCGCGGCCCGGTCCATGTCACCGGTAGAGGACTCGGGTGCGCCGCTGGATGACAACAGCGACCTGCCCGACGCGGTCTCGCTGCTCAGTCTTATCGGCACCGACCTCGCACGATCGGAGCACGCCGTGATCGAGCGCTGGGAGGAGAGCCGGTCCGTGCATACCGGGCCCTTCGCTCCCAAGATCCCCCATCGCAAGGCTGGCAACCTACGCGCGATCCTGGGCCGGTCGGCACTGGGGACGTTCTCCGTCGACCTGCGCGCAGACGGCCCACACGCCCTCGTCGGCGGAACGACGGGATCAGGCAAGTCCGAGCTGCTCCAAGCCTGGATCCTCGGTATGGCGACCGCGCACTCTCCGCAGCGGGTCACCTTCCTGCTCGTGGACTACAAGGGCGGGTCGGCGTTTCGCAGCTGCGTGGAGCTGCCCCACACGGTTGGGCTGGTGACCGACCTCTCGCCGCATCTGGTCCGGCGGGCGCTGGCCTCGCTGTCCGCCGAGCTGCGATACAGGGAGCATCTTCTGGCGAAGCACAACGCCAAGGACCTGGTCGAGCTCGAACGTCGAGGGGAGGCCGATATACCGCCCAGCCTGGTCATCGTCGTGGACGAGTTCGCCGCCCTCGTCCAGGAGGTTCCCGAGTTCGTCGACGGCGTCGTCAACGTCGCACAACGTGGTCGCTCCCTCGGGCTGCACCTCATCCTGGCGACACAGCGTCCCTCCGGTGTCATCAAGGACAACCTGCGCGCCAACACGAACCTGCGAATGGCCCTGCGGATGGCCGACGAGAACGACAGCACGGACGTTCT
>JBDTYK010000316.1:0-2789 GCA_040005715.1 Actinomycetota bacterium
CGATTCCCGCGAACGTCAGGTCTGTCAGCATGTGGCCAGTGGATCATGTCGTGGGTGGTCGAACGCCACCGACCGTGTGCAGCCCGCGCCGTCGGCAACCTTCCGGATTGCGTCGCGCGCCTTCCACACTCACCACTTCGGTGTCTGTAGCCGGTCGCCTTGCCGTCTTACGTAAAGGAGATCGCACGGTCACTCCTGGCTCTTCGACGCGCCGGTCAGCGTTCCTCTCTTTCAGCACTCGTCTTGGCGCTGTGACAACCGAGAACCTTCCCCTCATGGCGCGGAGCGGTAAATGCGAATCTGGCGCGATCCGCCCGCTCGCGACGTGCGTCTATCCGCCGCGAGTGACGCAGTCTTGCCGGCGAAGGTCCAAAACTCAGGCCCACAGCGCACGCTGTGCCGCAGGTTGTGCGATGGGCGGTCGCCGTGCAGGGCGGATCGTGGACCAAGCCCCGGGTAGTCGTCTCATGAGCTGGGAAAGTACGAAGGCGGTCGTGGCGACGAAGGCGGGGCGGGTCTGGGATTCTTCTGACCAGATTTCTGACCGAGACGTGGCGGGACGGGCTGTCAGAGCTGGAACCGCCGGTGCGGTTCCAGCACGATCGTCGGAGGTGAACTGAGACGAATACCACGTAGAGGGGCTCCTGGGCTGTGGCCCTCTCTGCTCATAACCCGGAGGTCGCAGGTTCAAATCCTGCCCCCGCTACCAACGCGTCAGCGGTATCACCGCAGGTCAACGGCCCGCAAGCTCAGCTTGCGGGCCGTTTTCGTGTCCGGGGAGGTGTGGGCCGTGACCAGATCCGTGACCAAGGATCGTCTCAGGTGTCCCGTCGTGTCTCAGGTCGGTGGAGACGTATCGAGGCGAATGGGACTGATTGTGACGGGATTGGTGCCGCGAGACGGCGTCCACCGGGTCGAAAACCCTGCGATCCCACCCCTTCGCCGATTGGGGCGCTCCTCAGGATCTTGCCTCCGATAGTTGATGCGCGACCTCTTGTCGATAGTTTGGTGTTCGGTATTTACCGAACACCAAACACCTGCAAGACTGGTGCCGTGAGCGCAGATGAAGCGGAGGAACTGCTGACCCAGACACTTGCTGGGCTGCACATCCGCACGCAGTCCGTCGGGGCCGAAGACTCTGGGCAGGACCTTGTCCTGGATCTGTCAGGGCGCCAGCTGCGCTTGGAGGTCAAGTACTACTCACTCATTGACCGCTCGCGAGCCTTGCAGGTACTCCACGACCTCGACCCAAGACGCTATCCCTTGGGTGCCGAGCGGGTTCCCGTCGTGGTGAGCGATCGAATTGTGGAGGTTGCTCGCGAGCAGTTCCGGGAAGCCGGCGTTAGCTGGTTCGATCTGCGTGGCCATCTCTATCTCAACGCGCCAGGTCTGCTCATCGACGTGGCCACAGGGAGGGGGAGTCAGCGCCCACATGGCCCGAGGGCCTTCGCCGGCCGTGTCGGGCTCGCCACAGCTGTCGACATCTTGTTGACCCGGCCGGACCGAGCCGTCGTGAGGGAAACCGCGCGACGCATCGGCGCCGCCCCCAGCACTGTCTCCACCGCGATGAAGTCGCTGCGAAGCGAGGGCCTCATGGATGAACGCGGAGGAGTCGACTTGGTGGCGCTGTTCTGGGCCACCGCGCGCGAATGGAAACCGCAATGGGTCCCGGTTGCTCAGTACCCCCACCCAGACGGTCCGATGCGGAACCCAGCACTGAAGCTCGGATTCGAGGATGCCCGAGAACCAGGGTGGGCACTTGGTGGCGACGTCGCGGCTGCTCAGATGGGGGCACCAATCGGCTTGGCGTCGGGCGCCGCCCCATCCCTGTATCTTCCATCCCGGCAGGCACACCGGCTGGCTCGCTCGATTCTTGGCGAGACACACGAGAGTTCAGCGCCCGCAGCCAGATTGGCCGTGGCACCTGTGGCAGCCGTCTGTGAGGAACGAGTCGAGGTCTCCGCCAAGCGTGATGAACACTGGCTCGTTGCCCGGCCCCTCTTCGTGGCTCTCGACCTCGCCCAAGACCCGGGCCGTGGCGCCGAGATTCTCCAAGACTGGGATCCCGATCCCCGCCTCGGCGGTGCCCGTGTCTGGTAGCCAAACGTCGGGCGCGAGCGTCCATCTGGTCGGTGCAGTCATGGTCAACCTGGTGGGCGCAATCCCCAGGGTTCAAGAGCTCTTCGAGCGGCCAGTCATCGTCGGCGGTCTTGCTGTCATGAGCCGGTTGGGAAACGCCTACCGCGTCACCCAGGACCTCGATGCGCTACGCAGAAGGCTCCAGGGTGCTGCCAGCGGGCTCGAAGTGCTTCGTGCAGCAGGAGCCAAGGACATCAACGAGATCGGCGGACTTGTTCCCACCCAGCGGGGAGACGTTCGAGTCGACGTGCTCGAGGCAAGGCACAACGACCTCGATCGAGACTTCACCGATCCCACGGATCGACTGGAGGCGATGGCCCATCAGTGGACGTTGGAGACGGCCACGCCGATGGAGATCGTCGCCACCAGCGTCGATGCTTCGAGTCTTCGCGGCGATTCTGGGCCCACCGTTGACCGGACGCAGGCTTCCACGCTCGTCGCCCGCCCCGGACCGCTTGTGGCCATGAAGTTGAAGGCCTCCATTGACCGAACCACTATCAAGGAGGCCACGGACCTGCTCGACGTCATCCGCCTGGTGACCGACCCTGCCACAGCAGGCTTCGTGCTAGCCGAATTTGAGGAAGCGGATGCTCAACTCGTTGAAGACGTCGCCGCGCATGCGAGGTTGAAGTTCAGAACGAACGTCCTGC
>JBDTYK010000317.1:0-2788 GCA_040005715.1 Actinomycetota bacterium
ACCACTCCAACGAGCTGCCCTGGCGTGAGTCGGTCGCCGACGTCGTGGTGATCCCTCAGGACGCCGATGGACACATCGACGCCGCACAGCTCGAGCGCGAGCTGGTGAAGTATGCCGCGCGACCACTTCGCATCGGCTCGTTCTCGGCCGCCAGCAATGTCACCGGCATCGTCAGCGACACCCACGGCATCTCGGCACTGCTGCATCGCCACGGTGCCCTCTCCTTCTGGGACTTCGCGGCGGCCGCCCCGTATGTGGACATCGAGATGTACTGCGCGCCCGGCGGCGACCCGCTGTCCTACAAGGACGCCATCTTTCTCAGTCCACACAAGCTGATCGGCGGCCCCAGCACCCCCGGCGTCCTGGTCGTGCGCCGCGAGCTGCTGGGCAACCGGGTGCCCGATGTCGTTGGTGGCGGCACAGTTGTCTACGTCAACCCCAGTGACCACCGGTACCTTGAGGACTCGGCCCAACGCGAAGAGGGCGGCACGCCGGCGATCGTTGACGCCATCCGCGCCGGGCTGGTGTTCCAGCTGAAGGCGGCCGTTGGCGTTGACGTCATCCGCTCGCACGAACAGGACTTCCTGCGGCGTGCCATCGGCGCCTGGCTCCAGGAGCCATCCATCGAGATCCTGGGCAACCTTGAGGCGGAACGGCTTTCGATCCTCTCGTTTGTCGTGCGAGCCCCGAGCGGGCGGCACCTGCACCACAACTTCGTGGTTGCCCTGCTCAACGACCTGTTCGGGATCCAGGCCCGCGGCGGCTGCTCATGTGCCGGCCCCTACGGACACCGGCTTCTGGGTATCGACCTGGACCGCTCCCGCGAGTTCGAGCGCGAGATCACCCACGGGTGCGAGGGCATCAAGCCTGGCTGGGTCCGGGTCAACCTCAACTACTTCATCTCCGAGGCTGTCTTCTCATACATCGTCGAGGCAGTGCGCCTGGTGGCCAGGGAAGGGTGGCGTCTGCTTGGTGACTACCGTTTCGACCCCGCCACGGGGTTGTGGCGCCACAGTCAGGGGCCTGCCGAGCCTCCGCTTCGCCTCAGGCAGGTGGAGTATGACGCGCTGGGCCACATGCTGTACCCACGCCACAAGGACCGTGCGCCCGAGTCGGAGCTCAAGGGCTACCTCGAGGAGGCCAAGGCCGTCCTGAAAGCCGCAACTCCCGCATCAGATGAGTCCATTGCTGACCTCGTGTCGGCGGACTTCGAGAACCTGCGGTGGTTCGACCTCCCGGCCGCGTGTCTTGCGGGCGTCTGAGATGCACGGCGGACGAGCCGCCTAGGACGGCTCGCGCAGCTTGCCGCTCCTGGCCAGGTCGGGGTCGGTGCACGAGGACAGGTCGAAGCAGCAGGGTCGGCGTTTGCCGCCGTCCATCTTCGAGATGCTCACCTCGACCCGTCGCTGTCGCGTCGCTGGGTTCCCCGTCGCCCGGACCCAGCGGACCCACTCCCACCTGGCCATCGGCGTGATGTCCTCCCAGATCTCGCGAATTCTCGGGGGTGCCGCGGCCAGGGCGGCGGCGAGGTCTTCAGGCACATCCGGCTCAGGCCATTCCGACGCAACCTCGAGGGTCAGCTCGGCGGTGTCCCCGGGGCCGATCCCGGCGGCTTTCTGCAGGCGGCGGTCGACGAGGACCCAGTGGCCTCGGCGCCCATCCGGCTCCACGACGGTCTCGAAGGGGTGACCGTGGACCGTCGCGTGCACGGCCACCTGACCGCGGGACGGCAGCTGCGCGCTCGCCGCCTCCGGCAACCGCACGAGGCTGGTGTCATCAATGGTGGACAGCTCGGCCACGAACCGGATGGGCGCCATCCGCGTGCCTCGGGTTTCGATGGGCATGACCTCGACGACCTCCATCAGTCTGGGGCCCCGGAACCCGCTCGTCGGTGAGCGCGCTCGTCGATGCCTGGCGGTGGCCTCTCACGTGGACTCTGGAGCCTACTTCGGGCAGGCAGGCAGGACGGGCCAGGCCAGGCCTGCGCCACGGCCGGACGTTCGATGGGACGCTTCCCTGCTCTCGCTCAGCTGTCGAAAACTGACCAGCAGATGTCGTTCCGCAGACGCTGGTCGTCAAGCACCAGGTCGTGAATGCTCTCCGGGAGCTGGTCTCGCTGCCATTGGCACTCGAGTCGCCTTGCGGCCTCGCTCTCGCCGTTCGGGGCGGAAGCACGTGCCGCCTTGATCGCATATGCGGCCGCACCCAGCTCGTGCGCGGCGACGTGTGCGACGGCCCCTGCCTGGCCAGCCGCGTACGCGGCATCCCGTGCTGCACCACGAAGGTCTCTGGCCGCGCCCATGGCATGGCCGCCGGCCGCGCGAGCTTGCATCATCGTTACCTCGGCACGCACCCAGGCGCGGGCGTGCTCGATCGCTTCGCGTGGTCGTTGATCCTCAGGCTGAGCCGACTCGAACAGGTGAAGGACGTGCTCTGCGCACGACGCCGCCCAAAGAGCGAGGAGATGGTGATCCGAGTCAGTGAGGGTCCCACCACGACGAATCGTCACGAAGCGAGGGTCCCGAACCTTCGAAAGGATCATCTGACTTACCGCTCCCGTTGTCTTTGCCTGTCTTTTGCCCGTCCAACATCGGGATGCTGGTGGGCCTGTCGCGTCCTCAACCGTAGCGTCGCCCCAGCATCAGATCCGCGGCATACATCTTCTATTCGCTCGATGTATGCATTGAGTGTATAGTGAGTTTCATGTCAGTCGGCCATGCGCTTCTCGGGATTCTGGCCCAGGGTCCCGCACACGGGTATGACCTCAAGCGCGAGCACGACGCGCGCT
>JBDTYK010000318.1:0-2776 GCA_040005715.1 Actinomycetota bacterium
GCCACCGAGCTGGCGCGCCGCGTGACCAGCGTGCGAGCCGCGCGGTTGGGGATGTAGCCAAGATCGGCCACCGCCGAGTCCACCGAAGTCTGAGCGTGGGGGGATACACGGAGTCCGCCATTGATCGCCCGGGACGCGGTCGAGCGCGACACGCCCGCCCGTTCGGCGACCTGCTCCAGCGTTGGCGCGGCCGGCCGCGAGACACCCGGCCCACGCGGGCTCGCCTGTGCGCCCTTGGTATTCATCTAGAACGTCTTCCCCCGATGATCTGTGTCATATCCGTCAGTGGCGATCGGGCACCTTGTTGTGCTCGGCCACTGTTGCGTACCAGAGGGCGCTGGACTTGGGTGTGCGCACCTGGGTGTCATAGTCGACCCGAACGATACCGAAGCGCTGCTGGTAGCCCCAGGCCCACTCGAAGTTGTCCAGCAACGACCAGGCGAAGTATCCCCGCACGTCAGCGCCGCGCGCGATTGCGTCGTGTACCGCCCGCAGGTGCAGGTCGACAAAGTCCAGTCGCTCGTCGTCGGTGACGAACCCGTCTGCGTCCGGGGTGTCGTCGAAGGCGGCGCCGTTCTCGGTGACATACAAGGCCATGCCAGCCGGGCCGGTGTACTCCGCATGCAGCCGAACCAGCACGCGGGTCAGGCCCTCGGGCTGGACCTCCCAGCCCATCCCGGTGACCGGCAGGCCGCGCGGGTGGCTGAACACGCCATCATCGGCAGGGAAGGGCGACGACGTCTGACGCGCTGTGGGCGCCTCGCCGCCAAACGGTCCGGGTGCGGGCCGGGAGCTGACGGCCTGGCCGTGGTAGTAGTTCACTCCCAGGGTGTCGATCTTGCTGGAGATGATCGCCAGGTCGCCGTCCTTGACATGGTCGAGCAGCCCGAACGGTTCGACGTCGGCCAGGACGTCCTCGGGGTAACGCCCGCGCAAGATCGGGTCGAGGAAGATGCGGTTGAACTGGCCATCGACTCGCCGGGCTGCATCGACGTCACCGGGGTCGGCGGGGTCGAGGGGGTCGGGCAGGTCCATGTTCAGCGTGATCCCGAGGTTCAGCTGCGGGGCGCGCGAGCGCAGAGCCTGCACGGCGAGGCCATGGCCGAGCATCAGGTGGTGGGCGGCTGCGAGCCCGTCGGCTGCGCTCTGGCGACCAGGAGCGTGGATACCGGCGGTGTACCCGAGGAAGGCCGAGCACCACGGCTCGTTCATCGTGGTCCAGACATCTACCCGGTCGCCCAGGGCCTCGTGCATCGTGACGGCATACTCCGCGAACAGGTAGGCCGTATCCCGGTTGGTCCAGCCGCCGTTGTCCTCGAGCACCTGCGGCAGGTCCCAGTGGTACAACGTCAGCCAGGGCTTGATCCCATGGGCCAGAAGCTCATCGACCAGGCGCGAGTAGTAGTCCAGGCCCGCCGGGTTGACGGCACCGCCGTCGGGACGCACGCGCGCCCAGGACGACGAGAACCGGTAGGAACCCAGTTTCAGATCGGCCATGAGAGCGACGTCGGCCGGGTAGCGGTGGTACTGGTCGCACGCCACCTCGCCGTCCTGCCCGTCGAGTATGGCGCCCGGGACCTTCGCGAAGGCATCCCAGATCGAGTCGCGCCGGCCGTCCTCGTGGGCAGCGCCTTCAACCTGGTATGCCGCCGTGGCTGCCCCCCACAGGAAGCCGGGCGGGAACTCGAGGGCACCTGTGCTGGGGACAGCGATGGCGGTCGTGGTGAGGTTCGTCATCCTTTGACAGCTCCTTGCATGATTCCAGAGACGAGCTGTTTCCCGGCAACGGCGAAGACGATGATCAGGGGGATCGTCGACAGCGATACGCCGGCCAGGATGAGCGAGTAGTCCTTGAAGTACGACGCCTGTAGCAGCTGGACCGCCACTGGCAGTGTGGGGTTGTTCGAGCCGAGCACGATGAACGGCCAGAAGAAGTTGGTCCATGATCCGACGAAGGTGAACAGTGCGAGCATCGCGGCGGCCGGCCGAGCGGCAGGCATGGCGACGTGCCAGAAGGTACGGATCATCGAGCAGCCGTCGATGCGTGCGGCCTCGATGAGCTCGTAGGGGAGTGCCTCCTCCAGGTACTGGGTCATCCAGAACACCCCGAACGCGGTGACCATGCCCGGCACGATGACCGCGACGAGCTTGCCGGTCCAGCCCAGCTGGGCCATGACGATGAACAGCGGGACGATGCCCAGCTGGGTGGGCACGGCCATCGTCGCTATGACGAAGACGAGCAGCCCGCGCCGCCCGCGGAAGCGGAGCTTGGAGAACGAGAACCCGGCCAATGTGGAGAACGCCACGACTGAGATCGAGGTGAGTGATGCGACGATGACCGAGTTCTTCAGCGCCTTCCAGAACTGGATGTCCGAGGTCAGGACCCGTCTGGCGTTCTCGATGAAGTGCTCTGCCGGGATCAGGGACGGCACCGGGTTCCGCGCGATCGTCTGCGCGTCGGAGGATCCGAGCAGGAACGAGTAGTACAGCGGGTAGGCAGAGGCCAGCAGGACGAAGACGAGGATCGCATAGGTGACCCAGCCCGGACGGCGGTTCGCGCCCGCGCCGCCCTTTGCCTGTTTGGCCTGTCGCGCCCGGCGGCGTGCTACCGCACGGGCTGCGCCCGCGCCCGCAGTCTGCTTGGTCATGGCGACGGAGCTCATCGGTTGTTCCTTCCCGAGCCGGACCCGGCACTGGCGATCCGACGGGTGATGGCGAAGTTGACCAGGCCGATGGCGATGATGATGACGAACAGGATCCAGGCGACCGCGGCGGC
>JBDTYK010000319.1:0-2759 GCA_040005715.1 Actinomycetota bacterium
GGCCGCACCACCACCGGCTGCAGCACGCCGATCTCACGGATGGAGTTGACCAGCTCGGACATGTCGTCTTCATCGAAGATGTGGCGCGGCTGCTTGGGGTTCGGCCGGATGGAGAGCACCGAGAGCTCCTCGTAGCGCGCTCCCGGAACTGGCGCAAGCCCGCTCCCCGCATGCGCCGAAGCGTCGACGGTGTCGGGACCCTGTGCATTCTGCGCACTTGCCTCGGCAGAGGCCGAAACCTGATCTTCGGCGGTCTCGCGGACTCCACCTGCGCCGACCTTGCCTTCTTCGTGGATCTGGTCGGACCCGTTGGTTTCACGTGAAACAGCTGGGGCCGGTTCGGGCCGCGTGGCTGAGTCGTCCCTGAAGAAGACATCCACGGGTCGGCGGCTGCCGGGGCCGGAGGGAGATGTCGGAATCAGGGCCCCGAGTCCACGACCCAGTGCACGACGCTTCTCACTCATACCATCGACCTCTCTGATGCCACACGACCGGAACGACGTACTCGCCCGGGAAGAACAGTTGCTGCCTCATGTTGGCACTCCGGCTCGGAGGACCACTGAGGGCGCGCGGGTAGTCCCGAATCCGGGGCTAGCCGGGTATCCCGCGATCGGCGAGCTCACTGGCCGCCTCGAGGTAGGACAATGCACCACTGCTGCCTGGGTCGTAGGTCATCACGGTCTGGCCATGGCTGGGAGCCTCCGAGATGCGCACCGAGCGAGGCACTGTTGTGCGCAGGACGTGCGCCGGGAAGTGCGAGCGAACCTCGTCGGCGACCTGGGCAGACAACCGGGTGCGACCGTCATACATGGTCAGCAGGATGGTGGACACATGGAGACCCGGGTTGAGATGGCTCTTGATCAGCTCGACGTTCTTGAGCAGCTGTGAAAGTCCCTCGAGTGCGTAGTACTCACACTGGATCGGGATCAGGACCTCGTCCGCGGCAACGAACGCGTTGACGGTGAGCAGGCCCAAGCTTGGCGGACAGTCGATCAGAACGTAGTCGAGGCGTTCCTCCCCGCGAGCCGCCATGTCGGCGATGTATGCGCTCAACGCACGTTGCATCCGGGTTTCGCGGGCAACCACAGAGACCAGCTCGATCTCGGCGCCAGCCAGGTCGATCGTCGCCGGGATGCAGAACAGGTTGGGAACGTCCACGCACTCCTGAATGACGTCGACAACGGCCTTACCGTCCAACAAGACGTCATAGATGCTGGGGACGTCAGCGTGGTGGTCGATACCCAGGGCGGTGCTCGCGTTGCCTTGAGGGTCGATGTCGATCACGAGGACCTTCAGGCCGGCCTGAGCCAGGGCAGCCGCCATGTTGACGGTCGTCGTGGTCTTCCCCACCCCGCCCTTCTGGTTCGCCACCGTCAAGATTCTGGTGTGGTCAGGTTTGGGAAAAACCTTGCCAGTCAAGGAGATTCGACGTCGAGCATCTGCGGCAACTTCCTGGGCGAGAGGGGTCTCGGAGCCAGGCTCGGGCAGGGACGCGACCAGTTGGTCTCGCTCCGACGAGGCATGGATAAGGCTGTGATCGTCGGTTTCACGTGAAACCGATCCGTCGCCAGCCTGCGTCTCGGCGAGGCGGACGCTGTTCGCGGAGGTGTCGGCGTGGCTCGTTGCTTCATGTGAAACCAGGCCGTCGTCCGCTTCACCCAGAAGAGACCCGACATCCGTGGCTCGCGCAACCGCACGCGAAACGGCGTCAATCGCTGGCGGAGGTAAAGAAGGGCGGGTCGCTGTTTCACGTGAAACGGGAGGCGACGCGTCAGCTTCCTCCTCCCGGTCAGGGGCGGCGGTGGCAGGCTTCACCGGCTCGGCTTCGGGAGTCTCTTCCTCACGAACCGGGTCAGGCCACCCAAGGTCACCTGAGGAGTCATCGTCGTGTTCTGGGCCTTTTGATGGCCAGCCCAGCCCTGCGCGGACCAATCCAAACCTCGACACGCGTTACCTCAATCTCTTGTCACAGCCGGGCCACTGACCGCGGTTGGTCCCCACCGTAGCGGCTCATGCCGTCGCTGCCGGCGCAGCGCCACGGCGCTTGCCCTTGGCTCTGTTCTTCTTCGACCCGGCGCGTGGAACAGGACGCTCCCCCATGGTGACGCGCAGCACTGTTGTCTGCGGATCCACCACGCCTTCCCCAAAGGTCTCGATGACCTCGTCGACCACCCCAAGGCGGCGCAGAGCCGGGCGTTCGAGCTCGAGCTCCTCGGCAGCACTGGCTCCCCTGATCGCAAGTAGACAGCCACCGGGCAGCACCAGGGGCAGACACCACTTGGCCAGCTCGCCCAGGCGAGCCACCGCCCGAGCAGTAACTACCGGCGCGCTCAAGCTTCCCCAGAACTCCTCGGCTCGGCCGCGATGCACGGTGACATTGGTCAAGTTGAGCTCGGCGACGACAACAGACAGCCAGTTGGTGCGTCGTAGCATCGGCTCGACACAGTGAATCTCCAGGTCGGGACGCGCGATAGCCAGGGCCAGCCCGGGGAGCCCCGCACCCGAACCGACATCGATGACGACCTGGCCCTGGGCGATTGCCGGGTGGATGACCGCGCAGTTGAGAACATGCCGCTCCCACAACCGCGGGACTTCGCGCGGCCCAATCAGACCGTGGGAGACCCCGCTATCGGTGAGGATGGCGGTGAACTGCTCAGCCAGGGGCAGACGCTCCCCAAAGATTCGGGCGGCCCCCGCCGGCGCCGGGGGTGCCACCCGAACGTCCGTTGTTTCACGTGAAACGGATCCGTCCGATTCGG
>JBDTYK010000320.1:0-2754 GCA_040005715.1 Actinomycetota bacterium
AACGCGTGACCATGCCAGCCCTTGGGGAGTCGGTCACCGAGGGGACCGTGACGCGGTGGCTGAAGAATGTCGGCGACCTCGTGGCCCTCGACGAGCCGTTGCTGGAGGTGTCCACCGACAAGGTCGACACCGAGATCCCCTCGCCGGTCGCCGGCATCCTGCAGGAGATCCTGGTGGCTGAGGACGAGACTGTGCCTGTCGGCGCGCCCCTGGCCCTTATCGGCGAGGCCGCGACAAGTACTGACGCTTCCGGACCGGCCCCAGAGTCGAATGGGGAGCAAGGTGCCCCATCCACCGAGCAGGCTGAGCCAGCACTTGAACATCCACAGGCGGCGCCGGTGGAACAAGAATTGATGTCCCAGCCAGCGGGCCAGACACCAGCTTGGAATGCCCCAGCGGGTGCTGCCACCCAAGCACCGCCGGCCTCAAGCGACGGAGCCGCCGATGGCATCACCGTTCGGATGCCGGCCCTTGGCGAATCGGTCACGGAGGGCACGATCACCCGCTGGCTCAAGGCCGAAGGAGACCAGGTAGCCCTCGATGAGCCGCTCCTGGAGGTCTCGACTGACAAGGTCGACACCGAGATCCCCTCACCGGTGGCGGGGACTGTCACCAAGATCCTCGTCGCCGAGGACGAGACGGTTCCCGTGGGCGCCGATCTGGCTGTCGTCAGTGGCCAAGGCGAAACACCTGCGCCGCAACCGCCGGCCAGGCATTCCGCGCCCGTCCCCGAACCCGTTTCTCAGCGGCCTGCTCCTTCCGAAGCTCCGGCTGCCCAGTCGATCGCTTCAGAGGCGCCCCCCGCTGAGCCGGAGGCCACAGCACCGGTCGCGCCGTTGACTCCCGCTGAGGAGCCCGCCGCCGCAGCTTCGGTGCCACCAAGGTCCAGCGGGTCTGAGGCAGCGGCATACGTCACCCCCCTGGTGCGCAAGCTGGCAGCCGAAAACGACGTCGACCTTGGAGCACTCAAGGGCACCGGCATTGGCGGTCGGATCCGCAAGCAGGATGTTCTCGAGGCCGCCGCATCAGCACGGGCAGCTGCAGTCGTTGCTGCTCCCGCGGCCTCGGCCCCGGCCGATGGAGCCTCGAGTCCGGTGAACGTCGGTGTCTCGCCCAAGCGCGGAACCACCGAGAAGATGAGTCGGCTGCGCAAGCTCATCGCCGCACGCATGGTCGAGTCGCTTCAGGTCTCCGCGCAGCTCACCACGGTTCTCGAGGTCGATGTCACCAAGATCGCAAGACTGCGGGACAAGGCCAAGGCCGAATTCGAGATCCGCGAGGGCATCAAGCTCAGCTTCCTGCCGTTCTTCGCCGTTGCCGCGGTCGAGGCGCTGAAGTCCCATCCGGCGATCAACTCAAGCGTTCAAGGCGACGAGATCATCTACCACGGATCCGAGAACCTCGGCGTCGCGGTCGACACCGACCGCGGCCTGCTGGTGCCCGTCATCAAGGATGCGGGCGACCTCAACATTGCCGGTCTGGCCCGCAGAATCGCCGACCTGGCCGCGCGGACCCGCACGAACCAGGTCTCCCCGGACGAGCTTGGCGGTGGAACGTTCACACTCACCAACACCGGCAGTCGTGGAGCCCTCTTCGACACGCCAATCATCAACCAGCCCAACGTAGCCATTCTCGGCACGGGCGCGGTCGTCAAGCGTCCAGTTGTGATCAAGGACCAGGATGGCGGCGAGACGATCGCGATTCACTCGATGGTCTATCTGGCCCTGTCTTATGACCATCGCGTCGTTGATGGCGCTGAGGCCGCACGGTTCCTGACCACCATGAAGGGTCGACTTGAAGAGGGAGCCTTCGAGGCAGCCCTCGGCCTTTAGGCCGCCGACATCATGCCGAGCATGAGTAAGCAGAAGCGCATCGCCATCAGCGGTGCCTCAGGTCTCATCGGTAGCGCCCTGTCGTCATTCCTGCGGGCGCGAGGTGACGAGGTGGTTCGCCTCGTTCGCCGAGAGCCGTCCTCGAAGCTCGAGATCGGTTGGGACCCCGCATCCCGAAGGCTTGACCCCAGCGACCTCTCGGGCCTCACCGCAGTCGTGCACCTGGCCGGCGCCGGGGTTGGAGCACATCGGTGGACCACGGCTTACAAGCACGAGATCCTCAGCTCCAGGGTGGAGGGCACGGCCACTATCGCCACATCTCTTGCCGATCTCGGCGAAGCCGTCGCGCTGGTGAGTGGTTCGGCAATCGGCTTCTATGGAGACCGCGGCGAAAGCATCCTCACGGAGGACAGCGGGCCAGGTAAGGGTTTCCTCGCAGATGTTGTCCGCGACTGGGAGGCGGCCACGAAACCGGCCCAGGACGCAGGCCTGCGGGTGGTGCACGCACGCACCGGACTCGTTCTCACGCCCCACGGCGGCGCAATGGAGCGGGTCCTTCCGCTTGCCAGGATTGGCCTTGCGGGTCCGCTGGGCTCGGGACGGCAGTACTGGAGCTGGATCACCCTCCACGACGAAGTCAGGGCGCTGGCCCATCTGATCGACCAGGACCTCGACGGACCAGTCAACCTGGTCAGTCCCCAGCCGATGCGGCAGTCCCAGGTCATGAAGGCTCTCGGCGCGGTGCTTGGGCGTCCCGCCCTGCTGCCGGCCCCGTCCCTCGCCCTCAAGGTCATCCTCGGCGAGTTTGCCGCCGACGTCCTCGCCAGCGATCGCATCCAGCCCAGCGTTCTGACCGCGTCCGGGTTCGTGTTCGACCACGACACCATCGAAAGGGCGATGCGCTGGCTGGTCGACCCAAACA
>JBDTYK010000321.1:0-2753 GCA_040005715.1 Actinomycetota bacterium
GCGTCAAGGGGGTGGAAGAAGGCCGCGATGCTCTGGACCTCGCCCCGGCGCTCGCTGGGGGCCTTGCGAAACCAGACCTCGTTGAATGCGGCAACAGTGGCCCGGTTGAGCATCCCGCTGGGAAAGACCGGGGGCGCGACGGCAACCTGCTTGGGGCGGAAGTCCAGGGCATGATCGCGCAGCTTGCGCGGCAGCTGTTCGAGGGCTGCCGGCCAGCCACGGGTCAGAACCGAGCGCCCCAGGGAGGTGCCGCTGGCGAGGCAGTCGATCCAGGCTACCGAGTACGTGTACCGGTGATCGCCCTCCGTCATCCGCCCCAACAGGTCGTCGAGGTTCGGGCATCGCTCGGTGTCCACCAGGCAGTACGCCGACTCAACCTTCTTCATTCGCAGGGTCGCTCGCAACACCAGGCCGGTCAGTCCCATCCCTCCCACGGTGGCCCAAAAGAGCTCGGACTCAGGCGTGAGCGTGCGGACCGTGCCATCGGCACACAGGAGGTCCATGGTGACCACGTGACGCCCAAAGCTGCCATCGACGTGATGGTTCTTCCCGTGAATGTCGGCAGCGATCGCTCCGCCGACGGTCACCTGCCGAGTCCCTGGACTCACCGGGACGAACAGCCCCAGGGGCAGCATCAGTCGCATCAGCTGGTCCAGGCTGACACCGGACTCAACCTCGACCAAGGCAGTCTCGATGTCCACCGACAGCACGCGGTTACGAGCGGTCATGTCCACGACCACCCCGCCACCGTTCTGTGCGGCGTCGCCGTAGCTGCGACCCAGCCCCCGAGCCAGGACACCTCGCCGCCCGGCATCTGTGACCAGCTTGATGAGGTCAGCGTCATCGCCAGCGGTATGCACCGTCGCGACGCTCGGGCTGGTCCCGCCCCATCCGCTCAACGCGCGTTGACCATCCATTTGGTCACTCCCCAACGAGACTGCGCAGCCATGGGTCCGGTTGCGCAACCCGACTCTACCGAGGGACCTGAGCCGGCTTCGTCCCCGGTGCGACGGCCGACCCGCCGGGCTGGATGGGCGCAACGGTGGCGTCGGTGGCGTCGGTGGCTTCAGTGGCTCCGTTCGGCGCAATTCCCCCACCGACCATGTCGGGTTGGCCACCCACGCTGCCGGGTGCGCTCCCTGAGCTGCCGGGTTCTGTCGCAGCGCCGCCGTCTGGCAGACCACCTGAGGAAGGGGGTTCCGGCTGGGCCAGGAACGCTGGCTTCACGGCGACGACTGCCACCGGCGCGGCCTGGCCACGGACTGTGAACAACCAAGCGGGGACCAGAACAATGCCGCGGTCGGTGCCGTAGGCCTGCGTCAACCCGAGCGTCGCCCCAGTCACGACCCGGTCAGGCGTCGGTGCGCAGCCCTGGGCGCCAGGAACGACCCGGCACGGCATGGCCAGCGCCATCATCGGCTGTGGCTGCCGGAGTAGCTGGTCGTAACCCTGCCGTGCGCTGATCAACGGGTAGGTCGCGGCTGCGGTCGGTGTAGCCAGCCAGCCAGAGGCATCCACGATCTGGCCCTTCTCACCGACCGTCACCCGAGTCTCGAGTCCCACGACCGCCGAGTCAGCCACCTGGGGGTTGAAGACCACGCTGCGCTGGCTGCCCTCAGCGTCGATCTTGACGGCGTCTGGGCTGAGTCCGACCGCGTCCAGGATAGGGCGGATCAGACGTCGGAGAACGTTCTCCTGCAAAGGAGCTGGCGTCCTGACCGGCACCGGAGACACATGGTCCGGGGGCAGGCTGACACCGCCGACGTCCGACTTGACCGGACCCCGGATCGGCGGCGGGGACTGGGCGATGGCACAGGCCGTGCCCGTCTGCGGGTCGAGCACCGGTCCGGCGATGCAGCCGTGGTTGCTGAAGATCCAGTGCCGCCCGGCCAGCTCGGACACCGACAGCTCAGTGGTTCCCGAGACGAGGTACCAGCCACCCTCGAGGTGCTGCGGCTCCCCGCTCATGCCCAGGGCCCGGCCAAGAGTACTGACCAAGGCGCGGCTGACTGCCCCCGCAGGGAGGATGTAGGCCCGGGCGGAGGCAGGTCCGTTCGGCAGCGTCCCCTTCAGCTGCCAGGCGGATCCCCCGCCACTGATGACCGGGGCGCCGCCCTGGTCGGGAGCTCCGCCCTTGTCGGCGGCTCCGGCCGCAGAAGGGTTCAGGCCGACCGATCCACCGGCGATACCAGCCAGATGCAGGGTCGGCGGTTTGGCCGGACCGCTGCTCCCCATGAGGGAGAGGCCGCCGACCACTGCAACAACGAGGGCGACCGCGGCCGCGGCAGCCGCCGGCAACCAACGGTATCGGGCACGTGCTTGCGAGGTCGCGGTCATGCTGATGAGACGGTCCCTCTGGCTGGTTGGTTCCACTGCAGACCGGACCGTCTCAGCTCGCTACTCGCTGGCCGAGGCAGCTGACCCTCCCAGCTCTCAGTCAGTTGATATGGTCGCCGCAATTTCGGGCGGCTGGTATGAGCAGGCCGGGTCCTCGCCGAGCGGGTCGCCGCTGGAGGCAAAGGCACGGGCCCGCGAGCCGCCGCACAGGTCGGCATACTCGCAGCGACCGCAGCGGCCGGTGAAGTCGGCAGCGCGAATCCTTCGCAGCAGCAGGTCGTTCCGATAGATCTTCGCGATCGGTTCGTCCCGCACGTTGCCCAACGCAAGCGGCAGGAACCCCGCCGGGTTGACCTCGCCGTCGTGGGCGACGAAGAGGATGCCCTTGCCGTCGCGGGTGGATGCGGTCTGTGCCC
>JBDTYK010000322.1:0-2738 GCA_040005715.1 Actinomycetota bacterium
GTCGAGCAGCGTTGCGGCTTTCAACGAGGCCGGTAGCGACCAGGGCATCCACCACAGAGTCACCGGGTGCGACCTCTCCCCCGGGCAGCTCCGCGGTGGCGTCACGCAACGTCCCGGCGTCCAGCGTGGTGGGATCTCCCTTGCCGAAGAGCACCTCACTGGCCGCCTGCACAGCCGAGGTCAATTTGGCCCCGTGCACGAGAGTGGTCACGTCTGCAGCCAGCGTCTTCTGTGCCTCGCGCTTGAAAGGAGTCTGGGCGAGCGAGGTCTCAAGCACGTTGATCTCCTCCCGGGTCCGGTCCGTGAAGGTCTTGAGGTACCCGATCACCGAGGCGTCCTCGGCGTTGACCCAGAACTGGTAGAAGGCGTAGGGCGACATCATCTCGGCATCCAGCCAGAGGGCACCGCCCTCGGTCTTGCCGAACTTGGTTCCATCGGCCTTGGTGACCAGGGGTGTGGTCATCAGGTGAACCGACTGGTGCTCCACCCGGTGGATCAGGTCGGACCCGGCCGTCAGGTTTCCCCACTGGTCGACCCCGCCGGTCTGCAGTGTGCAGCCGTAGGCGCGGTAGAGATGGAGGTAGTCCAGCCCCTGCAGCAGCTGGTAGCTGAACTCGGTGTACGAGATGCCGTCCTGGCTGGCCAGGCGGGTGGCGATCGCATCCTTCTTGATCATGGCGTTGACCCTGAAGTGCTTGCCGACGTCGCGCAGGAAGTCCAGCGCCGACATCGGTGCCGTCCAGTCAAGGTTGTTGACCATTGTGGCGGGGTTGTCGCCGCCGAAGTCCAGGAAGGGCTGCACCTGTGCCTGGATCCGTGCCACCCAGGCGGCCACCGTCTCGGGCGAGCTCAGGGTGCGCTCCGAGGTTGCCTTGGGATCGCCGATCAGACCGGTGGAACCACCCACGAGACACAGTGCCCGGTGGCCTGCCCGCTGAAGGTGTCGCATGAGGATGAGCTGCACCAGGTTGCCGATGTGCAGGCTGGGAGCCGTTGGGTCAAAGCCGCAGTAGAACGTGATGGGCCCATCGGCGAGCGCCTGGCGAAGCGCCGGCTCGTCAGTGGTCTGCGCCACCAGCCCACGCCACTTCAGATCCTCGAGGATGTCGCTCACGGCGTCTGGTCTCCATTCACTGGGTGCTGGTCACCGACAGCCTGCCCTACCTGCCCAGAGGTCCAACAGCCGGTTTGGGTCGGCGGACCGTGCCGGGACGGTAGGCCGAGACCGTCGCCTCCCCGTCGAGCCAGAACCGCCAGGGGTATGCCGCGGCGTCGCCACCCGGGCCACTGACACCGACGCGAGGGCCCGTCCTCACGACGCTGCCGGACGAACGCCTCCCGTGGTGGGCTGGCCCTCGAACCACGAACATGCTCTGTTTCGACGTGGTGTCGATGCCGTTCTGTTCGCGGCCCAGGGCGAGCGTTCTTGTCAGCCGGGCCGGGCCCCGGGCAAGATCGCGGTGGGTCACACCGGGCCGGCGGGAAACGGCCACGTCCACGCCGTCAACCACCTCACCGGCCCGCATGAGCACCGCGTTGGCCACACCCACGGGACCGCAGACCAGGTTCGCGCACCAATGCATCCCGTAGGTGAAGTAGACATACAGTCCGCCAGGTTGCCCGAACATCACGGCTGTCCTGGGGGTGGGGCCGCGGAAGGCATGGGACCCGGGGTCGTTCGACCCGTCATACGCCTCAACCTCGGTGAGACGGACCGTCACACCGGCGTGGGTGACGGTGCATCCAAGCAGTTCGGGAGCTACCTCCAGCACGGGTCTGGCGAAGAACCCACGAGTCAGCCGGGTCGGCGGCACATCTTTCGGAGGCATCCCACTGATCGTAGGCGTGACGGACCCCCGTCGCATCAGTGTGCTGGCGGGCCGTCGTTGCTCCGGGACGGCTGGCTCTGGCGGCGCATTTTGTGACGTTGGACACACTCGGCCACACGAATGCCATCATCTGGCAGGCCAGCTCGCAGTTCGGGGCCTGCCTGGTGCCCGGATCGCGGATGCCGGTCGGAGGTCCGGTCGATGGGCGTCTACCATGCGCGAGTGACGACAACCCTTTCTAAGACGCCGGCTCAACGTCGAGTGGCCGCTTGGCACTCCACCGTGATGCTCAAGGCGCTCATGGCGGTGTCAGGCCTGGTCATGATGCTGTTCCTTCTGGTCCACATGTACGGAAACCTCCATGTGTACGCAGGCCAGGCAGCCTTCGATGACTACTCGCACCACTTCCGCACGCTGTTTGAGCCGTTCCTCCCGTACTCAGCGGCACTCTGGCTGATTCGGGTGACGCTCCTGACGGCGGTGGTGCTGCACGCATACTCGGCGGTGGTGCTGTGGCTGCGGGCACGAGGCGCGACCGGAGGGCGCGGTGGCTGGCGCTACGAGAGCACCAAGGCCCGCGGCGGTTCCCAGCGGACCTACGCGTCGTTCACGATGCGTTGGGGCGGTGTGACCCTGGCCCTGTTCATCGTCTTCCACCTGCTGCACCTGACCACGAACACGCTCAGCCCCGGCGGAGCCTCTTCGAGCCCCTACCTGCGGGTTGTCAACGGCTTCCAGCTGTGGTGGGTCGTCCTCGTCTACGTGCTCGCCCTGATCGCCCTCGGTTTCCACATCCGGCACGGGTTCTGGAGCGCCTTTGCGACATTGGGCGCCAACAGCAGCATTCAGCGGCGTCAGCACCTCAACGTTGCGGCCACCGCGATCGCCCTGGTGATCACCCTCGGGTTC
>JBDTYK010000323.1:0-2722 GCA_040005715.1 Actinomycetota bacterium
CCTACGCGCAGACGCTGGGCACGGTCTTCACCCAGGAGTCCAAGCCCTATGAGGTGGAGATCGTGGTCGCCGAGGTCGGTCAGACCGCTGAGCAGGACCAGATCTACCGCCTGACCTATGACGGGTCGGTGGCCGACGAGCAGGGCTTCATCGCGATGGGCGGCGCCGGCGAGCACATCAGTGCCGGCCTCAAGGAGCGATGGGCACCCGGCATGAACCTCGGCGACGCCCTTGAGCTGGCAGTTGAGCTCTTGTGCCAGGACCCCGCTGGTGGCCCTTCGCGCACCCTCACGGCAACTCAGCTCGAGATCGCGGTGCTTGATCGCGCGCGTCCGCGCCGTACCTTCCGTCGCATCGAGGGGCCGCTGCTCGAGGCGCTGCTCAGCAGTGACGACCCGACCAGGGACGTACCCGCCTTCGACGACCCGACACCGGGTCGTCACGACACCCTGACCGGCGAGGGCGCGCCCGGGAGAAGCGAGCCGGATCTGTCATGACCATCGCGGTCACCGGCGCCACCGGCTGGCTTGGCGGGCGGGTTGCCCGTGAGCTTTCGGAACGCGGCGTGGGGCAGCGGCTGATCGTGCGCGACGCGCTTCGAGCCCCGCACCTGGCCGGTGCAGACGTCGCCGTTGCGGCCTACGAGGACTCAGCGGCCATGGCCAGGGCGCTCGAGGGGAGCGACGTCCTGTTCATGGTTTCCGGGCATGAGAACCCCGACCGGGTCGCGCTGCACCGCAAGGTGATCGAGGGTGCTCGCCTCGCTGGCGTAGAGCGGATCGTCTACACCTCGTTCATGGGGGCCGCACCCAAGTCGACGTTCCCCTTCGCCCGTGACCACAGCGAAACCGAGCTGGCGGTCCGCGATGCCGGGATCAGCCTCACTGCGATGCGCAATGCGCTGTACGCCGATGTCGCACCGCTGTTCGTGGGCGGCGATGGCGTGATCCGGGCGCCGGCTGGTCACGGTCGCGTGGCCTGGGTCGCGCGCGCCGACGTTGCGCGCCTGGCCGTGGTGCTGTTGACCCAGGCCGGTCACGAAGGTCAGGTCTATGAAGTGTCCGGACCTCACGCCATCGACCTGCACGAGACCGCGAGGATCCTCACGAGGGCAACCCGCCGCCCGATCACCTACCACCCGGAGACTCTCGATGAGGCGAGAGCATCGCGCGCAGGTCATCCCGACTGGCTCGTCGACGGCTGGATCGGGTCCTACCTCATGCTCGACACGGGAGAGGGCTCGGTGACCAGCCACACGATCGAACATCTGACCGGGCAGCGGCCGATGACCCTGTCCGAGTTCCTCGCTGCCGAACCGCAGTCTTTCGCCCACCTGGTCGACTGAGCTCGCGACTGCTCATCAGGGGAGGGGACGCAACTGGCCGGCCTCACGACCGGCCAGCCACGCGCCGACCACATTCAGCTCTTGACACCTGCTTTGCGGAACGCAGCCCCGTGCTTGTCTGCCTGCTTCTCGTTGTTGCCCGGGTCTGCGGGCTTCTCAGCCGACTGGTTGTCGTTGGTTGGTGCCTCGACTGCCTCGGCCGTGACCTCGGCGGCACCATCCTGGTGGGCTTCAGCTGGCTTGGCGTCCCGTATCGCGTTAGAGAGTGAGCTGGCCTTCGATTCTGCAGGCTTGGGCTCCGGAGGCCTCGACTCGGCTGGCTCGGCCTTCGCGTCCCCCGACTCTGCAGGCTTGGTCTCGGCCGGGTCGGTGGGGTTGACCATGGCACCGCCGCTGAGGGTGGCAAGCATCTGGCGGACGTTGGTGAGCTGGGCGTTGATGCTGTCCCGGCGCTGGGAGGCGGCAGCGAGTACGCGCTCGGAGTCGTCCCGAATCCGGTCGGCCTTCGTCTTTGCCTCCGAAACCATCGCCGTTGCCTGGGCCTTGGCCTCCGAGAGCTTGTGGGCCGACTTGTCTGCGGCCGCCTGCAGGCTCTTCTCGGAGTCTGAACGGGCCTGCTCAGCCTGTTGCTGAACTGCTGTCAGCTGCTGCTCGGCCGCAGCGATCTGGACCGCGAACTCCTGAGCCGATGTGTCTCGACGGGTTGCCAGCGTTGTCTCGAAGTCGGCCGCGGCAGCAGCGGACTTGGCGCGGGCACGCTCGTAGACCGCTTCGGCCTCTTCCCGACGTGCGGTCGCCTGCCGGTCCGCGTCGTCCAGGATGCTGTCCGACCGTCGCTTGGCATCCTCCAGAATCCGGGCCGACTCGGCGTCGGCAGCGCTGCGTGTCTCTTTCGCGTAGGTATCCGCACCCTCGCGCGTTGCCCGGGCGCTCTCGTCAGCAAGTGCATGATGGGCCTCAGCATCTGCCTTGGCCGCGGTGCGCAGCTCGTTGCCCTCCTCGTCGGCCAGCTTCAGCATTGCTCCGATCCGCTGGCCCAGGTCCGTATACGTGGGTGGCGCGGCCTTCTTCTGCTCCTCTTCGAGCCCGCGGGCCTTCTCGCGCTGAGCCTGGAGGTCACTGTTCAGCTGGAGCTGCGCCGCCTCCAGCTTGCTCACCTGGATGCTGAGATCGCCTGCCTCGCGCCTGGCCGCCGCGGCAGCCTGGGTCAGGTCATTCACGTGCTGGTCCACTTGGGCGGTGTCGTAACCGCGAAGCACGCTGCGGAACTGGGCGTTGGACTCGTTCATCAGGTTCCTATCGTCTCTTGCTTGGTGGGGTCGGTGTTCGTGGACTCAACGGCGGTGGGGTCGCTGTTCGTGGCGTCGCTGTTCGTGG
>JBDTYK010000324.1:0-2705 GCA_040005715.1 Actinomycetota bacterium
TGGCGTGGTCGTTCGGTGTGCCCACCCAGACCGCGGTGGACAGCTGTGGGGTGTATCCCACGAACCACGTCTCGTTGGTGTAGCCGTCCTTGTTTCCGGCCGTTCCTGTCTTGCCGGCCACCGGGCGCCCCCCGTCGAGGCCTGCGATGTTGCTGGCCGTGCCGCCGGGGCGAAGGACGTTCTTGAGAATCTGGGTGACCCCGTTGGCGACGTCGGGGTCGAGCACCCGCTTGCACAGGTTCCTGGGCAACGCGATCCGCTTGTGGTCGCTGGTGGTGATGGCCAGAACCGGGGAGGGCACGCAGTAGGTGCCTCCTGAGGCGATGGTGGCGTAGGCCGATGCCAACGTCAGCGGCGAGGTGCTGTCCGAGCCAAGCGTGACCGGGGAGGGATAGCCCTGGATCGGCTTGCCGCTGCCCTGGTGAAGCCCCATCTGGGTCATCAGGTCTCGGACCGAGCACGCTCCGAGCTTGGCGACGAGCCCGGCGAACGCTGTATTCACGGACTTCGCGGCTGCGACCGTGAGCGAGATCGAGCCGCTGGCACTGCCCTCGTCGTTGTGGACGTGCCACCCGTCGCTTCCGACGGTGCAGCCGTCGTGGAAGTCGGCCTGCGTGAAAAAGGCCGCGTGACTGGCGTCCGCTCGGCGCACCACGACGTCTGAGTTGATCGGGATGCCGGACTTGAGCGCCTGCGCCAGTGCGAACGCCTTTGCGGTCGAGCCGAAGGCGAAGCCGATCGAGCTGCCGTACTTCTCGTCGACCGCCCAGTTGACCGAGGTCTTGCCGTTCGAGGTCTTGTTCGAGAAGGTCGTGTTCTGGCCGATGGCGAGGACGTGGCCGGTGCCTGGCTCGACGACCGCGGCCGCGGCTCCGATGTGTTCGGAGTTCCCGATCGGGACCTGAGCGGCCAGCTCCTTGTTGGCGGCAGCCTCCATCTTCGGGTTGAGCGTCGTCTGGATCGTCAGACCACCCCGGGTGATCGTCCGCCTACGCTCCTCGGTGGTCTTGCCGAGTGCTGGCTGCTGCTCCAGCCACGCAGTCACATAGGTGCAGAAGTAGGGGTACGGCGAGAGGGCACAGGAGTTCTGTGCCGGGAGGGTGTGGGTGACCATCTTCGTCGCCCTGGCTGCGCGCCAGGCCTTGTCGGTGATCACGTTCAGCTCGTGCATCCGGTCCAGAACCACGTTGCGACGGGCCAGCGCCTTGGCGGGGTCCTTGATCGGGTCGGTCAGGCTGGGTGCCTGGACAAGGCCTGCCAGCGTGGCCGCCTGCGGCAGGTTGAGCCTGGCTGCGCTCACCCCGAAGAAATGCCGTGCGGCCGCTTCGACACCGTAGGCCTGACCTCCGTAGTAGACGAGGTTGAGGTAGCCCTCCAGGATCTGGTTCTTGGTGAGGTTCTTCTCCAGGGTGATGGCGTACTTGAGCTCCTGCAGCTTGCGGGTGTAGCTGCGGGCGGTGGCCGCCTGTGCAGCCGCCTTGTTGTTGTTGCTCAGGGCGTTCTCCTGCAGCGTGATCTTGACGTACTGCTGGGTCAGGGTTGAGGCGCCCTGGGTGCTCCCGCCGCCAAGGTTGGAGACGAAGGCCCGGCCAACGCCAAGGGGGTCGATGCCGCCATGCTCGTAGAAGCGGCTGTCCTCGATCGCGATCTGGGCCTGTCGCATCACCAGAGCGATCCGGGCCAGCGGCACGATCACCCGGTTCTCCTCGTATGGGGTCGAGATGAGGGTTCCGTCGTCGGCCAGGATGCGGGACTGCTGGGACAACGGGCTCTGGGTGAAGTCTCCGGGCAGGGAGTCGAAGGCATGGACTCCCTGGCGGGCTGCGGCCCCCGTGGCGCCAACCGCCGGCATCACGAGTCCAGCTCCCAGGAGCCCGACAACAACAGAGGTCGCCAGGAAGGCCACAAGCAGGCTGATGATGTTGGCAAAGTTGGTGACGCGTGCTGGCATGAGGCCTAGGGTAACCCGGCGGCCTGCGCGGCCCGCGCCTCGCGAAGGGGGGTGACTAGTCATTCCGGCGCGGAGCAACTACCCGAAAAGGTCATTCCCCACATATGCGTTCCTCCATATCGTTCAGGTAAGCAGGAGTGGTCTTGTCGGGCGAAGCGTCTGACACGGATATCAGGGGGTTCCAAAATGACCGGCACCATAACCCGTGAGAGCGCAGTGACCGGTCGGAGCACGTGGGTCCAGGACTGGGCGCAGTACGGATCCTGCCGGACCGCCGAGCCCGACGCACTCTTCGTCCGTGGTGCTGCACAGCAGATCGCCAAGCAGGTCTGCATGGGATGCCCGGTGATCGCCGAATGTCTGGCTGACTCCCTCGACAACCACACCGAGTTCGGGATCTGGGGCGGTATGACGGAGCGCGAACGCCGCGCTCTGCTCAAGCGCCGGCCGGACGTCGCGTCCTGGCGCGCAGTGTTCGAAGCCGACCGGGCCCGTCAGGAACAACCCGCCTCCTGAGGTCCGCCTCAGCCACTGGCCAGGGCGGCACCCACCGCACGCAGACCGACCAGGTCGTGGATGTCAGAGGAAGCCGCGGGCACGACCGCCGTTGGTATGTCGGGATTCCCCGCGATGAAGCTCTTCGTCAGGCTCTGGTGTCGGGCCGCGATCTCGGCCTGGACGGCGTGTAGTCGCAACAGTGCCTGCGTGATGGCGGTGCCGTCAGGCACACGCGATGAGCGGCCATTGCCGTTGT
>JBDTYK010000325.1:0-2701 GCA_040005715.1 Actinomycetota bacterium
ACGTTCCTGGCGGCTCAGGGACACGAGGTCGGCAGGAGCATCCTTGACGCTGATCGCCTGGACATGGTGAAGGGCTATCTCAGGGCCGCAGAGGAAAGTGGCGTGGAGATCGTCCTGCCGACCGACGTCGTGGTCGCGGCCGGCTTCTCCGCTGATGCCGAGCACGCCGTTGTCCCGGTCGACCAGATCCCCCCCGACATGGAGGGCATGGACATCGGCCCCGAGACGAGCAAGGTCTTCGCGGCCAGGATTGCCGGGGCACGCACAGTGTTCTGGAACGGCCCTGTGGGCGTGTTCGAGATCGCCGCCTTCGCGGAGGGCAACATGGCAGTTGCCGAGGCCGTTGCCGCGGTGACGAGAACCGGTGCGCTGACCGTCATCGGTGGCGGCGACTCGGCTGCTGCTGTGCGTCAGTTCGGCTTCTCAGACGACCAGTTTGGGCACATTTCCACCGGGGGTGGCGCCAGCCTCGAGTACGTCGAGGGCAAGGCGCTCCCCGGCCTCACAGTCCTGGAGGGCTGAGCCTCATGACAGCAACCACCGGCCCGCGCACGACCTCGTCCAACCGCACCCCGCTCATGGCGGGCAACTGGAAGATGAACCTGGACCATCTCCAGGGCACGCACCTGGTCCAGAAGCTTGACTGGACCCTTCGCGACGCCAAGCACGACTACGGCGCGGTTGAGGTGGCCGTCCTGGTCCCCTTCACCGACCTGCGCAGTGTCCAGACACTGATCGAGGGCGACAAGCTCTTCCTCAGGTATGGGGCGCAGGACCTGTCCGTACACGACTCGGGCGCCTACACCGGCGAGATCTCGGGGGCCTTCCTGTCCAAGCTGGGCTGCGCCTACGTCCTGGCCGGCCACAGCGAGCGCCGGCAGTTCCACGCCGAGGACGACATCGTGGTGGCCGCCAAGGTCAAGGCGGCATACAGGCACGGTCTGACCCCGATCCTGTGTTGTGGCGAGGGCCTCGAGGTACGCAAGGAAGGCCGGCACGTCGAGCACGTGCTGGCCCAGATCGATGCGGCCCTTGATGGTGTGACTCATGCGCAGGTGCGATCCATCGTCATCGCCTACGAGCCGATCTGGGCCATCGGAACAGGGGAGGTCGCGACACCGGCGGACGCACAGGAGGTCTGTTCGGCAATCCGCACGAAGCTGGCCGAGCTGTACTCCGGCGATACCGCTGACGGCATACGCATCCTGTATGGCGGTTCGGTCAAGGCGGCCAACGTCGCCGAGATCATGGGCCAGTCCGATGTGGATGGAGCGCTGGTCGGAGGCGCCTCGATCGTCGCGGAGGAGTTCGTCTCGATCTGCCGCTACCGTGATCACATCGGCGCCGCCTGAGCGCACGGCGTCTGCGGCCGGTGCGTCGACGGGCGCTCCGGCCGGGGCGCCTGGTCCGCCGGCTGGCCGGCGGATGGGCCACCGGCGTATGTCGGGGCAAGCGGACGACCGCAGTCGGGTAGTGTTTGTCCTTGGTCGTGCCAGGTGCGAGCGAACTGACGTCGAACGAGATTGGGTCTAACTTTCGTGAATGCCGTGAAGATCGGGCTCAATATCGTCCTCGTCCTGAGTGGGCTCCTGCTCACCCTCTTGGTCCTTCTGCACAAGGGCAAGGGCGGGGGGCTCTCCGACATGTTCGGCGGAGGAATGTCCACCACGATGAGTGGGTCCTCTGTCGCAGAGCGCAACCTCGACCGGTTCACGGTTGCGCTGGGTCTGGTGTGGGGAGCCTGCATCATCGGTCTCGGGCTGATCGAGCGCTTCAACAGCTAGTCCCGCGCCCGTCCGCGTCGCCGGGCTGACCTGATCTTCAAGGAGCAACATCGTGGCAAGTGGCAACGCGATCCGGGGTAGCCGAGTCGGCGCCGGCCCAATGGGCGAGGCCGAGCGCGGCGACGCCGCGCCGCGCGTCCACATCTCCTACTGGTGCGCCAATGGTCACCAGACGCGACCCAGCTTCGCCCAGGAGCCAGGCTTGGCCGTTCCGGAGACCTGGGACTGCCCGCGCTGCGGACTGCCCGCCGGCCAGGACCAGGGCAACCCGCCGGCTGCCAACCGGGTCGAGCCCTACAAGACCCACCTGGCCTACGTGAAGGAACGCCGTAGCGAGACCGACGGCCAGGCGATCCTTGACGAAGCACTCAAGACCCTGCGTGACCGGGGCCTGATCCGCTAGGTGTACTGACCACGGACGTTAGGAACAGGTTCGGTTGGACATAACGAAGACCTCCGAGTGGAGTGGAGCTGTCTAACGGCACCATTCCGACCTCGGAGGTCTTCATGTCCCACGGTAATGCTTCGCTGACCCCATTGGGGCGGCTGCGGCTGGCTCGCTGCATCGTTGATGACCGGTGGCCGCTGCGTCGGGCCGCGCAGCGGTTCGGGGTCTCGGTGACCACGGCGCAGCGGTGGTCGGTGCGGTACCGGCAGCAAGGCGTGCTGGGGATGGGTGACCGCACCAGGCGCCCGGCCCGGTGCCCGCACCAGCTGCCGGCCCGGACCGAGCATCGGATCATGGGTTTGAGGGTCTCGAGGCGGTGGGGGCCGGCCCGGATCGGCTACCGGCTGGGGATCAATCCCGCGACCGTGTCCAAGGTCCCTGGCCCGCTACCAGGCGCCCAGGTTGGCCTGGACCGACCCGGCCACCGGGTGCCGGCTGCGGGCCAAACCCAAAGCGTTCCGCTATGAGC
>JBDTYK010000326.1:0-2688 GCA_040005715.1 Actinomycetota bacterium
CCTGCGACGTCCCGACGCGATGGTCCTGCAGGACGGGGATCTGCCACACCTGCGAAGTCGGGCTGCTTGCCGGAACCGCCTCGTACGAACCACAACCGGTGGACCCACCGGCTGACGGCGACATCCTCGTCTGCTGCGCAGTGCCCGAGGTCGATCTGGTCGTCGACCTGTGAGACCGAACTGGCTTCAACAGCTGCCGCGGAGCCGTTGTTGGAGCTACCGATCTAGTGTCGGCTGCTGCAGGTAGTCAGTCTCCGAGACCTCACGCAGCCATGTCGTGCCGTCACCCGCCGTGACCGCGAGATGGGCGAACGACGAGGTCGGCGTGGCTCCATGCCAGTGAGGAACCCCCGGCTCGACCTGCCACCAGTCGCCCGATCTCAGCGATCTGGGGGCGTCGAGGCCTTGCCAACAAACGAGGCCCGCACCGTGCACCACGACGATGACCTGTTCACGATCGTGAAAATGCCAGAAGGAGCGGGCGCCCGGTTCATAGAGGAACCGGGATCCGGAGACACCGTCCTGGCCCTGGGTCTCGATGAAGTCACTGCGCCAGACACGACCCGTGAAATGCGAGGAGTCGGCCGGCGACGAAACTACCGAAGGCTCAGGAATTACCCGCATGTCAGGAGCGTACTGCGCCTAGATTGGTCGGTATGGACCGTCGCGATGCGCCGTACCTGCGGCTGACGTCCGGCAAGCCGCCTCGTCGCAGGCGCATGTTTCGCACCGCGAAGCTGAACATCGGTGGCCGGGCGGCAGTTTTGGGCCTCTGCCTCGCTGGCGCAGGTCTGGGACTGTTCTTGGGCCGCTTGTCCGGGCTGCCGATTGCCTTGACTGTGTTGGTTGGTGGACTGCTTCCCCTAGTCCTTCTCGTCGCAGCTGATCGCCGCAAGTGGGGCGCCATGCTCACCGGGTATGGGTGGGGCGCAACCGAGGATGAGGTCTCCGCGGTGGCCGCGGAGCTTCGCCGCCGGGGAGTTGTCGTGAACGTCGAGGTTTGGGGCGAGGACGACAGCGTGTCCCTTCGATATCGGAACGCCGATGCCAAAGCTGTAGCGACCGTCCTTGCGCAGCAGGGCATTCCGCCCATGCACCAGTGGCGCTAGTCGTGGCGGGGCGCGGCCACGCAGCAGCGTTGTGATGCGCCCACGTATTTCTGGAGCAGTCCGCCCCCGACCCAGGCACGAATGGCTGCGACATCCTTCGGGCCGAGCTCCATCCTGGCCCCTCGGCACAGCCCGATGACATTTTCGGCCCATGTCTCAGCGACCTTCTTTGCGCTGGGCTTCGCCGTCAGATCGAGCCCGGCGTACAGAACTCCAGTGATCACCGTGTTGACCGACGCCCGGCCGATCTTCGCTCCGACAGCCTGGCAGGCGTCCCGAACGCGCTTCGACGTCTCCGTCCGGACGAAAGGGGCCGCCCTCACGTCGTCGGTCAGCGAGGTGAGCAGGATTTGGTAATGCTCGACCGGCAGGTTCGGGATGTCTGTCACATCGACTACTTGTCGCTGCAGTGGGGGCAGGTCAACAGCGCCTGCGCTCGGAAGGTCTGCCTCGCTGAGTCGCTTCGGATCCCACACGAACCCAGGGGCCGGACGGGACGCGGCTCCGAGCTCGTGGAACGCCTTGGCCAGCCAGGGGAAGAAGGCCCCAGCGCCCTCCCATCCGGACGAGGACAGCGACGGGTCCGCCTTGAGTGCGGCTTGCGCGACCATGCTGCCAGCCAGCGGGCGATCAGCCGAACGCACCAGGCGCAGGACGGCTCTGCGGGCCGGGCTGTTGGAGGCCGGCCCGGCGGTGATGATCGTGACGCGTCGGTCGGCCGCACGACAACGGAGCGCCAGGGGTGTGAAGTCGGCATCGGCGGACAGGATCACGAACTCGTCGTACCGGGTTTCCGCGCTCAAGGCGTCCACGGCATCGAGCACCAGGTTGATGTCGGCGCTGCTCTTTCCTTGCTGGGTCAGGGAAGGGCAGTCGACGACGCTGAAACCTGCGCGCGTGAAGTTCGGCCGGAACTGAGAGAAGACAGACGGATTCAGGTAGCAGGAGCGGATCAGGAACCGCCTGGAGAACTCGCCCTCCGCGTCGTTGCCGGTCTCAAGTGCGGTGAGCCAGTGCGTTGGCGCGTTGGCAAACGCCTCGGCAGCACTGGGGTCAAGGCGCTGCAACCCGATATACACATTGTCGAAATCCACGAAGAGCGCGTATCGCAAGCGCGCCCACCTCTGCACCGTCCGTCATTGTCATGGGTGCATCTTCCTCGTCCCCGGTCCGTCATTGATGGCCCATCCCGGCTGGGCTACCTCCCCCACCCCAATTCGGCCGGAGCCCAGCGGTCAGGAATACGACGGATGCGCCCACGCTTGCTGCTGACATGCAGCCCGTTTGCGGTTGGCGTCTGGTGAAACGGCCGCTTTACTCAGTTCAGGCCGCTCCCGAGCCGGAACATCGGCCCCGGAACCGGCTTGAATTGAGCAATACCCACCAAGGTGGAAGGACAGTTCGATGCGAGCGTTGCAGTTCACGGAATACGGGAGTCCTGAGGTGCTCAGCTGGGCAGAAGCCGAGGAGCGGCACGCGGGTCCGGGGCAGGTTCGGGTCGCTGTGCGGGCGGCCGGCGTGAACCCGATTGACTGGAAGAAGATGTCCGGGCTCTTGTCTGGCGGCAAGCCTCTGGCCG
>JBDTYK010000327.1:0-2665 GCA_040005715.1 Actinomycetota bacterium
CTCGACGGTGTGCCCAATCACCTCGTCGGCAAGAATCGACGCCGACGCCGTCGAGATGGCGCAGCCGAGGGCGTCGTAGGAAAGGTCGGAGATCACTGCCGACCGGCCCTCGCCGAGCAGATGAACCCGCAGGGTGCATTCGTCGCCACAGGTCGGGTTGATGTGGTGCACCTCGGCGTCGAATGGTTCGCGTAAGCCGGCGTGACGCGGCCGCTTCGAGTGATCGAGGATGATCTCCTGGTAGAGGTCCATCAGATCGTCACCCCGAAAACTGCGGGAACACCGTCGAGAGCAGTCAGCAACGCCTCGACCTCAGAAACCGTGTTGTATGCCGCGAAGCTGGCTCGCGTGGTACTCGTCACGTTCATCCTTCGGTGTAGAGGCCAGGCGCAGTGGTGACCGACTCGAACAGCTACCCCGGCATCGTCGAGGATCTGGCCGACATCGTGGGGATGGACCCCTTCAACGACGAATGCCACTGCTCCTGAACGATCGTGGCCATCGGTGGGGCCGATCACGCGAACCCAGGGACGTTGGGCGAGGCCAGTGAGCAGCGCCTGGGTCAGCGCATGCTCGTGTGCGGTTACGCGCGGCATACCGAGGTCAGTGAGATAGTCGCAGGCCGCCGCCAGACCGACGGCCTGAGCCGCCATCGGAACACCGGCCTCGAAACGTTGCGGCGGCGCCGCATAGGTGGAGCCCTCCATCCGGACGACCTCGATCATCGAGCCCCCGGTGAGGAAGGGAGGCATGGCCGCGAGGAGCTCGTACCGGCCCCAAAGGACGCCGATCCCCATCGGACCGAGCATCTTGTGACCGCTGAAGGCCAGGAAGTCAACACCGAGATCGACCACGTCAACGGCCAGGTGGGGCACCGACTGACAGGCGTCCAGGACGGTCAGGGCACCGACCTGGCGAGCCCGATCCACGATCGCGGCAACGGGGTTGATGGTACCCAGGACGTTGGACACGTGCGTGAAAGCAACGACCTTGGTTCGGTCGGTGATGACCGTGTCAAGGTCATCGAGGTCGAGTCGGCCGTCGTCGGTGACACCGATCCACCGCAACGTGGCCCCCGTGCGCCGTGCCAGCTCTTGCCATGGAACAAGATTGGCGTGATGTTCCATCTCGGTGACGACGATCTCGTCGCCGGCACCAAGTGCGAACCTGGCGGCCAGGGCCGGGTCGACACCATCCATTGCGCCAGCTGCGGCCGCATTGCTGAACGCATAGGCAACAAGGTTGAGGCCTTCGGTCGCGTTCTTGGTGAACACGACTTCGCGAGCAGGTGCGCCGATGAATCGGGCAATGGTCTCGCGCGCGGACTCATACGCGTCAGTTGCTTCTTCGGCCAGCTGATGGGCACCCCTGTGAACCGCGGAGTTGTGCTGCTCGTAGAACGCCCGTTCCGCGTCGAGCACCTGAACCGGTTTGTGCGAAGTAGCCCCGGAGTCGAGGTACACCAACGGCTTTCCGTCACGCACCGTGCGCGACAGGATCGCGAAGTCGCCGCGGATGGCGGCAGACTCCTGCGCCGTGAATGCCCCTGCCAGGGTGACTTCGGTCATGGTGTCGGTCCCGAGCCTCAGGCCTCGACCTTGAGGAAGCGGTCGTAGCCCTCGTCCTCGAGGCGGTCGGCGAGCTCCGGCCCCCCTGCCTCGACGATCCTGCCGTCGATGAAGACATGGACGAAGTCGGGGCGGATGTAGCGCAGGATCCGGGTGTAGTGAGTGATCAGCAGGACGCCGACATCACCGCCCGCCGCAACGCGGTTGACACCCTCGGAGACAACCTTGAGCGCATCGACATCGAGCCCCGAGTCGGTCTCGTCCAGGATGGCCATCTTCGGACGGAGCATCTCCATCTGAAGGATCTCGTGCCGCTTCTTCTCGCCACCGGAGAAACCCTCGTTGACGTTCCGCTCGGCAAACTCCGGGTCCATCCGGAGCTCAGCCATCGCAGCCTTCATGTCCTTGACCCAGGTCCGCAGCTTGGGAGCCTCGCCGTCGATCGCGGTCTTGGCGGTTCGCAGGAAGTTGGACACGGTGACACCGGGGACCTCGATGGGGTACTGCATGGCCAGGAACAACCCGGCGCGGGCGCGCTCGTCGACCTTCATGGCCAGGACGTCCTCGCCGTCCAGCGTGATGGTGCCGCTGGTGACGGTGTATTTCGGGTGGCCGGCGATGCTGTAGGCCAGGGTCGACTTGCCGGAGCCGTTAGGCCCCATGATGGCGTGCGTCTCCCCCGCCTTCACCGTGAGGTCGACGCCTCGGAGTATCTCCTTGACGTCGTTATCGGTGTCGACCGTGACGTGCAGGTCGTGAATTTCCAGTGTTGCCATGGGTTTTCAGTTCTCCTTCGTCACGGAGACGAACACGTCGCCACCGTCGATCTTCACGGGGTATACAGCAATTGGGGTGGTGGCCGGTAGGCCTATGGGCTTGCCTGAGCGGAGGTCGAAACGCGAGCCGTGCAGCCAGCACTCGATCGCCGTGTCCTCGACATCGCCCTCGGACAAGGAGACGTTGGCGTGGCTGCAGGTGTCGTCGATCGCGTGGATGTCACCTGCGCTGTCTCGCACAATGGCGACCAGCTTGCCGTTGACCTCCGCCTGCACGGCACCGACCTTCGGAAGGTCTTCGAGCGAGCAGACACGCACGAA
>JBDTYK010000328.1:0-2656 GCA_040005715.1 Actinomycetota bacterium
CGGGTCGCACAGCGCCCTCCTCACCACCGCTAAAGGGTACGTTTCGCAGGTCAGGGCATTCTGAGACCGCCGACCGCGAGACCTTGTAAACAGGGGGTTAGGGGTTCAAGTCCCCTCGCCAGCTCTCTGACCAGCACTGATGGGTCACCCATGATCAACCGACCCCTTCAGGTCACCGGAAACGTCATCGGTTTGGCCGAGCAAGGCGGCGGGCGCGATGCCCTCCAAGGCCGCTTGGACGCGAGGATCGGCCAGCCGGCGACCGAGGTAGACGTCCTGGGTCATAGAGACTCGGGAGTGCCCGAGCTGGTCGGCGATGTCTCGTGGCACCACCCGCATCGAGGATGGTCGCCGTCGTCTTGCGCCACGAATGCGAGGTCATCCACTCCAGCCCGGCCCCCTGCCTGGCCTCCTTGATTCACCGACTCACCGACTCACCGTCCGAGGGTCGCGGAACCTGCCGTTGATCGTCGGGAAAACGGGACGGCCCTGAGACCCCGTCGGATACCCCTCATCCGATGATGCTGCGGGCGTTGAGCACGTCCATGACAAGTGAGGCTTTGGCGATCCGTCCGGGTTGGCCGGGGATCTGAGCAATGAGGTGAAGGGCAGCACGTGGCAGATGTCGCGGCTCGCCTTGCCACCCGTGGTCCCGCATCACGCTTCGAGCAAGCTCTTCCAGGGTGCGAGGGCGGGGTCCGGTGACGTCCATGGTCTGGCCCCGGAGTTGGGGGTCCATTGCGGCGCGAACGACGTGGGCGGCGACTTCGTCGACGCGCGTCCACGCGAAGGGGTTGTCGCCGCGCCCGAACACGACGGGTCGATTCCGGCGGCCCGCCGTCTTTTCGAGGATCTCCACCCACGTCTCCTCGAACGCGTCGGGGCGGATGATCGTCCACGAGGCCCCGCTTTCACGGAGGTGCTCTTCGGCGGCGTACTTCATCCTGAACAACGGCATGGGGCTGTGGGCTGACGCGCCGAGCACGGAGACCAGGACCATGTCGGCACCGGCTCGCGCGGTCGCGTCGATGAGCGCGATGTTGCCGTCGCGGTCTACGTCGGCCGGTTCCTGGCCTGGGAACCCGGTGACGCAGGAGACGACGACCGTCACCCCGCTCAGTGCGTGTTCGGGGATCTCGCGCAGGTCACCGTCTGCGTGCCGGCTCAGACACCGCACGCTCGATCCGTGCAGCTCGAGAAGCTCCACGACAAGGGACCCCAGTCGTCCGGTCCCCCCGGCCACGAGGATCATCAGCCCAGGATCCGTCGTACGGCGGCATCCGCGTCGGCGTGGCGCTCACCGGAGTCGTCGACTCGTTCGAGGTAGAAGCGCGCGGAGCGGGCGAGTCCATCGCGCACGACGAAGACGATCGGCCCCCGCATGTGGTGTGGTGCGCCCTCGGCGCGGGTGCCGTGCATCTCCCACTCCGTCCAGACCGTGTCCTCGACCTGAGCTGATGCGATGAGGGTGGCCGTGTGGTCAGGGACTGCGGCGAAGATCTGAGTCCAGTTCCGACGGACCTGGTCCTTGCCGGTGAAACCGCGGCCGGGATGAGCGGGCGTCTCGTTGACGTAGTCCTCGGCGAAGCACCCCAGCACCTGAGTAACGCTTCTGCTGTTGGTCGCGTCGCGGAGCTTGAGCGCGAAGGCTGCATGTTCCATCTGTCCTCCGAAATGTTCGATACAGTTCTGTGTATCTAATAGTGAGGATGACCCTGTTGAGTCCACGAGTCAAGGTCCGGCAGTACGACGCCTCGCGGCGAAGAACCATGGCAGAGCAACGTCGGCGCACCGTCCTGGATGCCGCCCAACAGTTGTTCTTCAACCAGGGGTATGTCGCGACGACGATCGCCAGCATCGCCAAGGCGGCCGGGGTGTCACCCGAAACCGTGTACAAGGGTTTCGGTGGGAAACCCGGGCTCGTCCGAGCGCTTCGCGCGCGCGCCCTCCTCGGAACAGGCCCCGTCCCGGCCGAGGATCGGTCGGATCGGCTGCGCGACCTGGCCGATGGTCACGCCGTGGTCCGAGGTTGGGCGAAGCTCGCTGGTGAGGTGGCGCCCAAGGTAGCCCCGATCCTCGGCCTGGTGCGTGAAGCAGCGCTCCTGGACCCGACCATCCGCCAACTGGCCGACGAACTGGATACAGACCGACTCCGTCGCATGCGAGCCAACGCCCGCTACCTCGCCGATGCGGGACATCTTCGGGCGGAGGTCTCCATGAGTCTGGCCACCGATGTCCTGTTCGCCGTGTCTTCGCCAGAGATGTACGACCTCCTCGTCGTCGGCCGTCGTTGGTCGGTGCGGCGCTACAGTCGCTTCGTCTCAACCACCATCGAGCACGCGCTGCTGTGAACAGGGTCCGCTCGGCCAATCCCGGGTGCGTCCCCCCGCTGCGATCCGCTCGCACGGAACTTGCCCCACCAGCCGCTAGAGGAGGGTCAGCACAGCCGCATCCCAGAAGCCGTCGTCCCTCGTGCCACGAGCCATATCGAGATGGCTTGTGATGCCGGATGCAGAATTGGCTCTCGGTCAGGCAGATTACGAAGGAGATCAAAGTCGAGCCGTGGCGCTGCCTCTGGAACTTGTAGTGGGAGGTGGCGTCAGTGTCGTTGACGCATGCAGCCTCCCCGTCGGCCGTGTCCTCGTGTCGGGTGGTC
>JBDTYK010000329.1:0-2634 GCA_040005715.1 Actinomycetota bacterium
ACCAGACCGTACGGCGACGGGGTCGTGACGGGCCACGGCACGGTCGACGGCCGCCCGGTCTGCGTCTTCGCCCAGGACTTCACCGTCTTCGGCGGGTCGCTGGGCGAGGTGTTCGGCGAGAAGATCGTCAAGGTCATGGACCTGGCGATGAAGATCGGCTGCCCGCTGGTCGGCATCAACGACTCAGGTGGCGCCCGCATCCAGGAGGGCGTCGTGGCGCTGGGGCTCTACGCCGAGATCTTCCGTCGCAACGTCCACGCGTCCGGGGTCATCCCTCAGATCTCCCTGGTCCTCGGGCCCTGCGCCGGAGGCGCGGTCTACTCCCCCGCAATCACCGACTTCACCATCATGGTCGACCAGACCTCGCACATGTTCATCACCGGCCCGGACGTCATCAAGACCGTCACCGGCGAGGACGTCGGCATGGAGGAGCTCGGCGGGGCCCATTCGCACAACTCCAGAACTGGTGTCGCCCACTACATGGGGCAGGACGAGGACGACGCCATCGACTACGTCAAGGCGCTGCTGTCCTACCTGCCGTCCAACAACCTCGAGGATGCCCCGTCCTTCGAACCTGACACCGACGGCCTTGCTGCCGGCGTGACCGACGACGACAAGTTCCTGGACACCTTCATCCCTGACTCGGCGAACACGCCGTACGACATCCGCACCATCATCGAGCACATCGTTGACGCCACCGATGACGGAACGGCTGACTTTCTTGAGGTTGCAGCGCTTTTCGCGCCCAACATCGTTTGCGGCTTCGGCCGGGTCGACGGCCGGTCCGTGGGTGTGGTGGCCAACCAGCCCATGCAGCTGGCGGGCTGTCTTGATATCAACGCCTCCGAGAAGGCCGCGCGCTTCGTTCGCACCTGCGACGCGTTCAACATCCCCGTCCTGACGTTCGTGGACGTCCCGGGCTTCCTTCCCGGCACCGACCAGGAGTGGAACGGCATCATCCGCCGCGGCGCAAAGCTGCTCTATGCGTATGCCGAGGCAACCGTCCCGCTCGTCACAGTCATCACCCGCAAGGCCTACGGCGGCGCGTACGACGTCATGGGGTCAAAGCACCTCGGTGCCGACATGAACCTGGCCTGGCCCACCGCGCAGATCGCCGTCATGGGCGCCCAGGGCGCGGTCAACATCCTCTACCGCAAGGAGATTGCCAAGGTCGCCGCGGCCAATGGCGATGTCGATGCAGCGCGCCAGACCTTCATCGCCGACTACGAGGACACTCTGGCCAACCCCTACATGGCCGCTGAGCGAGGCTACGTCGACTCGGTGATCCCGCCGTCGTTCACACGGTCCTACGTCATCAAGGCTCTGCGGGCGCTACGCAACAAGCGCGAGAGCCTGCCCCCCAAGAAGCACGGCAACATCCCTCTATGATCGGGCGAGTCCCTATGGCTGACAACGACAAAACGGGTTCGAAGGGCACACCACCTCCTGAGGCGACCGGCCCAAGCTTGCGCCTGGTGCGCGGCGACGCCTCGCCGGAGGAGCTTGCTGCCCTCGTCGCGGTGCTGGCCAGCGCGGGCGACGATGACGATGACGACGAGCCCAGGGACCCTCACACTCTCGCGGTCGGACGCAAGATCCAGTCCCGCTGGAGCTCGCCCCGAAGGATGGTCCGCACGACTCCCCCGCATGGGCAAGGAGCCTGGCGGGCCTCCGCTCGTTCGCGCTGACGCCTCGATCGAGCGCCCGCGCTGGGGTACGTTCGAGCGGTGACCACTGACACCCAAGCACCTCAAGCACGACACACCAGCGAGATCGACGGCATTGCGAACGACTACCTCGACGGGCTGGTCGAGCTAAGTCCTATCGCAGCAACGTTTCTGGGCATCGCCGGGCACGACGAGGACCTCGACGACTTCTCGCCTGCCGGCCTCACCGCAGGGTCCAGCCTGCGTCGCGAGACCCTGGCCAAGCTGGCCGGGGCCAGTGTCGTCGACGACATCGACCGGATCACGCTCGCCGCTCTGCAGGAACGTCTTGGCCTGGCAGAGGAGATCTACGCAGCCGGGCTGGACCACATGTCCCTCAACGTCCTGGCCTCCCCGATCCAGGGGATCCGCGACATCTTCGACCTGATGCCCACCGACACGGACGCCGAGTGGCTCACGTTCGCTGCCCGGATGACGAAGGTCCCTGCGGCGCTCGACGGGTACGTGGAGTCGCTGCGCGAGGCGGCGGGAAGGGGACTGGTGAGCCCCAAGAGGCAGGTGGAGGCCTGCGCAGCACAGTGTGCCGTGCTCACGTCCAGGGACGGCTACTTTGCGAACCTGCTCAAGCGCGAAGGCCCCGGAGTGGAGGCAGCGGCCAAGCTCCGCGAGGCGGTGGCCCAGGCATCGTCGGCGTACGTCCGCCTCGGCGAGATCCTGCTCGGCGAGATCCTGCCGCAGGCCCCAGAGGCCGATGCCTGCGGTCGCGAGCGCTACCAGCTCCTGTCCCGGTCCTTCCTGGGCGCCACCGTCGACCTCGAGGAGACCTACGCCTGGGGCCAGCAGGAGCTGGCCGCGATCACCGCCGAGATGCAGACGGTGGCCGAGCAGGTCAAGCCCGGCGCCACGATCAGCGAAGCCATCACGATCCTCGACGGCGACCCGGCCTATCAGCTGCATGGCACCGAGG
>JBDTYK010000330.1:0-2621 GCA_040005715.1 Actinomycetota bacterium
TGCTCGATGACGAGGGCCGTGAGAACGAGGGCGACGTCATCCTGTCGGCGCAGACACTGACCACGGAGTGGATGGCCTGGACGATCCGCTACACCTCGGGCTACATCTGCGCGCCGATGCCCGAAGAGGTGGCGGAGCGACTGGGGCTGCCGCCGATGGTGACGGACAACCGTGACCCACGTGGCACGGCATACACCGTCACCGTCGACGCCGCCACGGGTGTCACCACGGGCATCAGCGCGACCGACCGCGCGCATACCATTCGCCAGCTGGCAGCCGAGGGCGCAACTGCGTCGCAATTCACCCGCCCGGGGCACGTGGTTCCGTTGCGTGGCAGGCAGGGCGGGGTCCTGGTCCGCGGCGGGCACACCGAGGCGGCGATTGACCTGTGCCGCCTGGCCGGGCTTTCGCCGGTGGGCGCCCTCGCGGAGCTCGTGCACGACGACGGTTCGATGATGCGACTGCCCGCAGTCCTCAAGCTGGGTGCCAAGCACAACCTGCCGGTAGTCACCATCGAGGCCCTCATCGCCTGGCGCAAGCGCCACGACCGGGTCGAGCGCCTTGCCGAGACCGTGCTTCCCACCAGGCACGGGGTATTCCGTGTCGTCGGCTACCGCGACCTGCTGACCGGCGACGACCACCTCGCCCTGGTCAGCCCCAAGGGCCTGCCGGGGCGGGCACCGCTGGCGCGTCTGCACTCTGAGTGCCTCACAGGCGATGTGTTCGGCTCTCAGCGATGTGACTGCGGCGCTCAGCTGGAGCGCTCGCTCGAGCGGGTAGCCGCCGAGGGCGGCGCCGTGGTCTATCTGCGCGGCCATGAGGGTCGGGGGGTCGGCCTGATCAGCAAGCTGCAGGCCTATGCGCTGCAGGACAACGGGTTCGACACGGTCGACGCCCAGACCGAGCTTGGTCTGCCGATCGATGCACGCGAGTACGCGGCAGGCGGAGCCATCCTCGCTGATCTTGGCCTCGCGGCTGTACGCCTCCTGACCAACAACCCGATGAAGGTCAATGCCATGCGCGACTACGGCATCGAGGTGGCTGCCGTGGAACGCCTCAGCATGGTGCCCGGTGCCTACAACGAGACCTACCTGCGCACCAAGCGTGACCGGATGGGCCACGACCTGGTTCTGGACGAGCACGACAAGGGTGCGTCGGCGTGAGCGGCGGACTGACTGGCTGGCTGCCTGGCCGACTGACTGGCCGGCTGGCTGGGCGACTGACTGGCTGGCTGCCTGGCTCAGGAGCCGGCTCATGAAGGGTGGCGCGCCCGAGCTGCAGGTTGACGGAAGTGCTCTTCGCATCGCGATCGTCGCAGCGTCCTGGCACACCGTGGTGATGGACGGGCTGATCGCCGGAGCTCGTCGTGGGCTGGCCGAGGCGGGCGTGCGATCGGTCGAGCTGGTGCGGGTGCCGGGGGCGTTCGAGCTGTCTGTCGCCTGCTCCAGGCTGGCTCCTCACTACGACGCCCTGGTCGCGCTCGGCGTGGTGATCCGGGGCGGGACGCCGCACTTCGAGTACATCTGCCAGGCCGCCACGATGGGACTGACCGAGGTTGGCGTGCGCACCGGCGTACCGGTGGGCTTCGGCGTCCTTACCTGCGAGGACGAACAGCAGGCCCTTGACCGGGCGGGGCTCGAGGGCTCCGGCGAGGACAAGGGCCGCGAGGCCGCCACCGCTGCAGTGGCGACCGTGCTCACGTTGCGTGAGCTGAGGGCATAGGGCTCAGGCCGGCTGCATCGTGCCGTCCTGCAGGTAGCGCGCGTGCCAGGACAACGACTCATCGATCAGGTGTGGCGTGTGCTTGCCGGACGAGCTCGCCGTGGCCCGGTCGAGGTAGTCCTGGAGAGCGTCGCGGTAGTCGGGGTGCGCACAGTTGTCGATGATCACCTGGGCCCGGCGACGGGGCGGCAGGCCGCGGAGATCGGCCAGGCCCTGCTCGGTGACGATGACGTGCGTGTCGTGCTCGGTGTGGTCGACGTGGCTCACCATCGGCACGATGCACGAGATGGCCCCGCCCTTGGCGACCGCCGGCGTGACGAAGAACGAGATGTAGGCGTTGCGGGCGAAGTCACCGGAGCCACCGATGCCGTTGACGATGCTTGAGCCCATGAGGTGGGTGGAGTTGACGTTGCCGTACAGGTCGGCCTCGATCATGCCGTTCATCGCGAGGCAGCCGAGCCTGCGGATGACCTCGGGGTGGTTGCTGATCTCCTGCGGGCGAAGGATGATCCGCTCGCGGTAGAAGGCGATGTTCTCGCAGAGATCGGCCATGGCGTCATCGCTGAGCGAGAACGCGGTCGCTGAGGCCATGCTCAACGTGCCGCTCTTGAGCATCTGCAGCATGCCGTCCTGGATCACCTCGGTGTAGGAGGTCAGGGGCCGGAACGGGCCCTCGTCCAGACCCATGAGCACGGCGTTGGCGATGTTGCCGACCCCCGACTGCAGCGGCAGCAGGGTCTCGGGCAGCCGGCCCATCTTCACCTCATGGGTCAGGAAGTCCAGGATGTGGCCCGCGATCTGCTTCGAGTCGGCGTCCGGAGTCTTGAACGCCGAGTTGCGGTCCGGGCTGTTGGTCTCCACGATCGCGATGATCTTCTCGGGGGGGCAGTGCAGGTAGG
>JBDTYK010000331.1:0-2618 GCA_040005715.1 Actinomycetota bacterium
AACCCCTCACCGCGCTGGTTCGGCTTCCACGAGATCTTCCACGTCCTCACCGTCGCCGCGTTCGTCGTTCACTACATCGCGGTATCCATGGCGGTGTACGCGTCCGGACCTGTTGCCTGAGCGGCGCCCTGGCCCGTCGGGTTGGTGATCAGTCCTCTCAGGAGGCGCCTCGTCCTTGCGGGATGGCTTGCCACAGACCCATCAGGTTGCCTTCGCTGTCGTTGAAGTAGGCGGCGAAGCCCATCTGCCCGACCTCCTGCCTGGGCCGCACCGTCTTGCCACCCAGCTGTTCGACCTTGGCCAGCGCGCGGTCGATGTCGTCCACGTCAATGGTGATGATCGGCCCCTGGGCAAAATCTGCGCGTTCCATCATGCCGCCACCGATATAGCCAGGCTCTGTCGGCCCCTGCTCCTCGGAGGTCGGCCCCGTGGATACCATCGTGTACCCCATGTCAGGAACGTGGTTGATGTCCCAGCCGAAGGCGCTCCGATAGAAGGCCCTGGCCCGGTCGCCGTCGTCGAATGGGATCTCAAAATGCACTACACGGCCGCTCATAACGGCACCTCCGACCAGTCGAGTCTGCCGGCACGGCCCACCCGCACCGTTGGCTCAGCCTACGTCTCGCCCCTGGCTCGGTCCATGCCCCAGACCGTCGCGATTCGCCGAGTCCGGGCCCGGGTTGATCTGCGCCGACTTGGCCTCCTGCTCCTCGCGATAGGCCATCCGGCGCATGCGTGCGTTCATGTTCCGCATCAGGAAATACAGTGCCAGCGCGAGCAGGAAGAACGACACGAAGCCGCCCAGCCCAGCAGTGACCGCAACGCTCTCGGGATCCATTTCAGGCCTCTTTTCGTCCGTCGTACTCGATTCGAAGGTCGCCAGATGTTGCCAGTAGGCTAGCCTCCTGTGGCGTGCCGACCCCGGCGAAGAGGTCAGACTCCACCGGCTCGACCGGCACGTACGACAACGCCGCCTCGAAGTCCTCGGTGGGCCAGATGTCCTTCTGCATCTGCAACGGCATCTTGAACCACGCGCCGTCGGGGTCGACCTGGGTGGCGTGAGCCAGAAGCGCCCGGTCACGCACCTCGAAGTAGTCGGCGCACTCGATCTTGGTCGTGATGGTTCGCTCGCCGCGATCGTCCCAGCGAGAGATCCACTCCGCGAAGGGAGACTCGATTCCGGCCTCCTGCATCGCCTGGTGGTAAGCGTAGATCCGCGCCTTGGTCAGCGTCTGGTTGTAGTAGATCTTCAGAGGCTGCCACGCGGGGCCGGCATGCTCGAATGCCGCCGCGTCACCGGCCGCGCCAAAGGCCGACATCGACACGGTGTGACACATGATGTGGTCGGGGTGGGGGTACCCGCCCAGCTCGTCATAGGTCGTCATCACGTGAGGTCTGAAGTCGCGGATCACCCGAACCAGGGCCTCCGTCGTGACCTCGATCGGCTCGAGAGCGAAGCAGCCCTCGGGCAAGGGGGGCAACGGTTCACCTTCGGGCAGGCCGGAGTCCTGGAAACCCAGCCAGGCATGGCGGACACCGAGGATCCGCACGGCCGCGGCCATCTCCTGGCGGCGAACCTCGGGCAGGTCCCGCAGGATCTGCGGGTCGTGCACGAGCTTTGGGTTGAGGACGTCGCCGCGCTCGCCACCGGTGCATGACACCACGAGCACATCCACACCAGCGGCCACATACCGGGCCATCGTCGCTGCGCCCTTGCTCGACTCGTCATCGGGGTGCGCGTGCACCGCCATGAGTCGATATCCCTGATCCACGTGCACTCCCGCTCCACGTCATGTCGGACAATGGCCTCAACGCATCCTCTCACCCCATTGACGACGATCCCGGAAGGTCTTGCCTCGTGCCGATCCCCCGCCCGGCTCCAGGAACCACCAAGTGGTGGGTGGTCGGCACCATCGGCATACTGCTGGGCTGCGCCCTGGCCGTCTGGCTCGGGTTGGCCAGCACCCTGGGTATGGCGACCGCCCAGGACATCGGTTACCGGGTGGTCGACGATCGGGCCGTGGACGTCACCTACAGCGTCAACCGGCCGGCCGGTCGCAATGTCACCTGCGTGATCCGTGCCCTGGACAAGGGTTTCGCAACGGTGGGCATGGTTGAAGTCCATATCTCGGCCTCGGACACGTCCACGGTGCAACGCACGACCCGGGTGCGCACGACGGCGCGCGCGGTCACCGGTCTGGTCAGATCCTGTTCGGTGGGCTGAGCGCCTCCACCCCGCTCCGGCGAGATGATTGGTAGGGTTGAGCCTTTACACCGTGGGTCTGTTCCTGCCGATCGTCAGATCGAGGGTCCGGACCCGCTTGTTTGGCGCACGGCATACCGCTGGTTCTGGCGGACCGTCGCCAAGCCCCCGCACCCGAGGAGCGAGACGTGACCGACACAGCGACGCCTGCCGCGAGCTACCTGACCCAAGAGGCCTATGACCGGCTGAAGGGCGAGCTGACCCTGCTGTCGGGTGAGGGCCGCACCGAGATCGCAAAGAAGATCGAGGCGGCCCGCGACGAGGGTGACCTCAAGGAGAACGGCGGCTATCACGCAGCCAAGGAGGAACAGGGCAAGATGGAGGCCCGGATCCGCCAGCTGACCCAGCTGCTGGA
>JBDTYK010000332.1:0-2610 GCA_040005715.1 Actinomycetota bacterium
TGGTGAACGTCGCGAGCTGGGCCGAGGTGATGTGGAACCGCTCTGCCGCCACGAGGCCGGCAACACCAAGGGAGGTGCGGTGGAAGACCGCGAGGATGTAGACGCAGATCGCGGCCGACCACACCATCCAGGCTCGCCGGCCGCCGAGCCGATAAAGCAGGGTGGGGTCGGTGGGGTCGGTGGGGTCGGTCGGGGTTGCCTCGAGCTGGGCCGACGTCATCTGACGCCGGGACGACGAGCCGGCCGGTCTGGGCTGGAAGGTCGAGATGAAAGATCATGAGCTTTGTCTGGGTTAATGGGGGCGACCCTATAAGCAGGACGAACACCAGGACGAATCCTCAGCGCCCTGCGCATCGCAGCCCCCAAGGCCCTGACAAACTCTTCGGACTTCGGCTCCAGTGTTCACAATTTTTCCGACTTCGGCCCCCGTGCCCACGACATGGGGCAACACTGACTGTCATGAGCGCCCACGAGCTGAACACAGTCATCGAGCTGTCGGAGTCAGAGTCATGGACCCTGCTGCGCGAAGCCGTTGTAGGTCGCCTGGCCGTGATCGTTGACGACCGCCCAGATATCTTCCCGGTGAACCATCTGGTCGACCTTGGCAGCGTGGTGTTCCGGACCGGCCCGGGAACCAAGCTCGACGCGGCCGTGGAGCAGCAGGTCGCGTTCGAGGTCGACGGTTACGACCTCGAGACGTCCAGCGCCTGGAGCGTTGTGGTGAAAGGCAACGCAACGCGCGTCAAACGGCTGGACGACGTGCTCGCGGTGATCTCCCTGCCGCCCTTCGCGTGGCACTCGGCGCCCAAACCGCATTTCATCAGGATCGAGCCGGACAGCATCACGGGTCGTCGCTTTGAGGTCAGGGGCGGTGCCCGACCATCGGTGCCCGAGCTCGAAGCGCCCACCGGCTGAACCTGTCTCGGCTCGGCTCGACTCGGCTCGACTTAGCTAGGCGGCGAGCGCGCGGCAGCTAGCCCGGCTCACTCTCGGGCGTGACGGGCACCGTCGCGGCCTTCCCAGCCATGGGGACTGGGCCCTCTACGAGCCCTGCCACCCGATAGCGCTCGGTCGCGGCCCACACATCGGCGATGGACTGCAGCTGCTGCTGCGCTGCCATCTCCTGGGCGAAGAGCGTGGTCTGGATGCCGTGAAGCAGCTCTTCGATCCGGCGGGCGACCTGGGACTGGTCGTCGTCCCCGTCATCCCGGGCATACCCCTCCACCTGCGACGGTCCAGGCTTCGCATCCGGCGGCACGTCTTCGGCGCCCGTCGCGTCGGCATGCGATGAACTCATGAAGCCATCTTGACGGCCGCGGGCTCCGTCCGCAGCGCTTCGGTTGAGACTCGCCCCCTGCCCCCGTTGCCAGCGACAAACCTGTCCCGAGATCCGTCTGTGCTTCCGCCACAAACAGCATTCCCAACCGGGGAGTTTCGGGTGTAATGTCGCAAGTGTTACGTCGTTCTGGATCTTGGCGACGTCGCCTTCTTCTCGCGCTGCTCCAGAACCTTGGTGGCCCGTGTTCATTCCGGGATCATCGAAAGAACTCATCATGGTGCAGCATCCGCGCAGTGCCCGCCGTCCCGACGATCCCGACGACGGCCCCTTCGTGGCGCGCCCAGCCCCCCGACGCAAAGGGCGGGTAACACCCGTACGGACCCGCACCGAAGGTCAGGTAGTCGTCCTAGAGCCGGCCGGTCCCCTCGGCAAGGTGGTCGACGAACTGACCCTGGCGATCCAGCTCGCGCTGGCCGAAGGGCCCCGTGGCGTGGTCTGCGACCTGTCCGCCGTGTCCGAAGGAGGCGAGCCGGGCGTCATTGACGTCCTCGCCGAGGCAGGGAGGCACGTACGCGACTGGCCCGGCATACCCGTGGCTGTGGCGTGCGCCGACCCGCGGGTGCGCGAGGCGCTGAGGGATCATCCTCTCGGCGAGCTCCTTATCGTGACCGCGACGATGACGGCCGCGCTATCCGCGGTCCTGGAGACTCCGCTCCCCTTGGTTGAGTGGCTCCGACTGGCACCGCACCCGACTGCACCCCGGGCATCACGAGATGTCGTCACCCGGACGCTGCAGGCCTGGGGACTGGACGCGTTCGCCCCCGCAGCCTGCCTGGTGGTCAGCGAGCTCGTGACCAACTCGACGGTGCATGCCGGCACCGATATCGCCTTGTCCGTGGCGTCGTGTCCTAAGGCATGTCCCGAGGCCGTGCGCCTGACCGTGCGTGACAACAGCGCTGACCTCCCGCAACGCCAGGACGCCGCCCTCGGTCTCCATGGGCGCGGACTCATCATCGTTGCGGGATTCTGCCGGGCGTTCGGCGTGTTGCCCACAGCACAGGGCGGCAAGGTCGTCTGGGCCGTCATCGACGCCGCCGCGGCCAACCCAAAGGATGTCCCACCATCGCGCGCAGACGTTGTTCCGTCACACAGGTAGAACCAACACGGAAGGAGACGAGTCCAGTGTTCCCACTTTTTCGGCAGACGATCCAAGAGGAACGTCCGGCTCCCAGAACTGCTCGGGGGAGCCATGACCAACCGCGTCCTTGATGAGACAGAGCGGCTGATGAGCCCGGCGGAGGTCGCGGCACTCTTCCGCGTCGACCCCAAGA
>JBDTYK010000333.1:0-2603 GCA_040005715.1 Actinomycetota bacterium
GATCTGGTGGCCGTCGATCGTGGTCACGGGCATGGCGGACTCTTCTCTACTTGGTTATGTGGGTGGGCTTGTTGGTCTTGTTGATGGTCTTGCCGACCATGGACATGTGCGTCGTTACTGGCATCGAGCGACCGGGCAGCAGGATGTTCCAGTAGATCCATCGGAATGCGAGCTTGCCGAAGTGGTTGGCCCGGGTCGGCTTCAGCAGGCTCATCGGCCCCACGACCGGCAACGGGTAGGTGCCCGTCAACGGCTCGGTGTCGTAGTTGAAGTCGATCAGCAGGGCCTTGCCGTCACCGGACTCGATGAAGCAGTTGGCGTGCCCGTCGAAGGACCCGGTCATCGGCTTTCCCGCGATGAGCTCGAGGAAGTTCTCCGTGAAGACCTCCACCGCGAAGTGCGCGACCGAACCTGCCTTTGACGCCGGGATATCGGAGGCGTCGCCGATGGCGAACATGTTCGGGTGCTTCTTGGACTGCAGGGTGTGCTTGTCCACCGGGACGTAGTTCAGGTCATCACCCAGACCTGAGGCGGCGATGAAGTCGGCGCCCATGTTCAGCGGGACGGTGACCAGCAGGTCGAAGGGGATCTCGCGTTCGTCGTAGGAGACCAGCGCCTTCTTGTCGATGTCGATCCGTTCGACCATGTAGTCGGTCTCGAGGGCGATCTTGCGTTCGTCGAGCAGGTACTGGAGGGCGGTGGAGCAGACCGGCTTGGTAAAGGCACCCGGCAGTGGCGTCACATAGACGATCTCCACCTGGTCGCGAATACCGCGCTCTCGCAGCCAGGCCTCTGCCAGGAAGGTGAACTCCAGCGGCGCGACCGGGCACTTGATCGGCATGTCGGTGATGTGCACGACCAGCCGGCCGTGGTCGAACTTCTTGAGCGCCTCAGCCAGCGCCTTGGCGCCGTCCATGGTGTAGAAGTCGAAGATGCTCTTGCGCCACTCGGCCCCGAGCATGCCAGGGGTCTGGTCCGGCCGCGGCGTGGTGCCGGAGGCGATGATCAGGTAGTCGTAGTCCAGGCTCTCGCCGTCGACCAGCGACACCGTGTTCGCGGCCGCGTCGACCTTCTCGACCTCGCCGATCACGAAGTCAACACCCTTGGACAGGGTGGGACGTCGCGGGCGGGTGATCTGGTCGGCGGTGTAGGTGCCGAACGGAAGGAACAGGAACCCCGGTTGGTAGGTGTGGACCTCATGGGGGTCGACGACCGTGATGCTCCACTCGGCGGATGCGAGTCGGCTCCTCAGGCGGTTGACGATCATGGTGCCCGCCGTTCCAGCACCCAGTACCAGCAACTTCTTCACGGACTGCTCCTAGCGTCATGTGGTGATTCTGCCCAATCAACCGTCACGCTAAGAAGTGCCAGGGGTCCGGTATAGGGCCAAAGGTCCTGCTACCCCACGGGGTATGTCCAACGTCACACCAGGGGTCAGGAACTGCCCATCTTCATGGGGCCGCCCATGTTCTCCCAGGCGCCGATACCGCCGGCCAGGTCGTAGAGGTGGCTGAAACCGGCCGCAGCCATCTGCTCCAAGGCCTGGCCCGAGCGGTTCCCGCTGCGGCAGTACACGGCGTACGTGGCGCTCTTGTCCATCGCCGCGATCCCGGCCGAGAAGTCCTTGCCTTCGAAGTCGACGTTCTTGGCCGCCGGCAGGTGCCCGGACGAGTACTCAGCTGGGGTGCGGACGTCGAGCACGATCGTGCCGGGTGCCTTCATGGCGGCGGCGAAGTCGCTGGCGGCCATGTGCTGACCGGTCGCCCGCGAGGTTGAGCCACTCATGGGTGAGCTGGAAGAACAGGCGCTGACACCGGTAAACGCAGCAACGGCCATCGCCGTGGCCGCCAGCCGGCGGGGCCAGCATCGTGTGGGGTGCGCTCGCATGGCGTGGCTTCCTTCTGTGCGGGGAGATTGGTATCAGAGGTGTGGGTGGACGGCCTTGAGCGTGAGCCATCCGCCAGAAAGGTTACGGGCGTCAAAGCCTTCGGCCAGCAGCACGCGGGTGGCGAGGTAGGAGCGGACACCGCTTGCGCAGTGGACGCTGACCTTGCGGCCGTTCTGCACGGCGCGAACCTCGTCCATCCGCTGCCGGAGCTCGAGGTGGGGGATGTTGAGGGCGCCCTCGAGGTGACCCTCGGCATACTCGGACCTGGAGCGAACATCCAGCACGAGCGTGTGTGCCATCACCTCGTCCAGATCCTGGGCCTGCCATTGGGGCATGGTGCCGTCCAGGACGTTCTGGGCAACGAAGCCCAGCATGTTCACCGGATCCTTGGCAGATCCGTATGGGGGCGCGTAGGCGAGCTCAAGCTCTGCCAGGTCGTCTGCCGACATGCCGGCCCGGATGGCGACGGCGAGCACGTCGATGCGCTTGTCCACGCCCGCACGCCCGACGCCCTGGGCTCCCAGGAGCGTGCCGTCGGGGGCGAAGCTCGCGACCAGGTGAACCTGTTCGGACCCGGGGTAGTAGCCCGCGTGGTCTCCAGGGTGAATGTGCATCACCTCATGCTCGATGCCAGCCCTATTCAGCGTCGCCTGGTTGGCGCCGGTCGTGGCGGCAGTAAGGCCGAAGACCCGCACGATCGCGGTGCCGAGGACTG
>JBDTYK010000334.1:0-2587 GCA_040005715.1 Actinomycetota bacterium
ACATGTCTGAGTCGCTTGAGCTGTCCCGTTCCCAGGTCATCCACTCCGCCGCGGAACTGGCTGACAAAGCGGGGGGCGAGCACGCAGAACCGTTCTTGCGCCGCTACTACCGCCACGTCGCCACTGAGGACCTCCTGGCCCGCGGCCCCGAGGACCTCCTGGGAGCGGCCCTGTCCCACAGGGAGCTTGCCGCCAACCGCCCGGTTGGCACGGCCAACGTTCGCGTCTTCACCCCCACGAACGCGGAGCAGGGCTGGTCGTGCGGCCAGACCGTCATCGAGGTCGTGACCGACGACATGCCCTTCCTGGTCGACTCGGTGACTGCCGAGCTCTCTCGACAGGAGCGCCCCTTCCATCTGGTCATCCACCCCCAGCTGGTCGTTCGCCGCGACGTTGCCGGTGCCCTTCAGGAGATCCTGGACGTCGATGCCGTCAACGATGGCGAGTTCGGGGCAGGGGCCGAGTCGTGGATGCACATCGAGATCGAACGGGTAGTCGACGAGGCCGCGCTGAAGGAGATCGAGGAAAGTCTCGGCCGGGTCCTCTCTGACGTTCGTGAGGCCGTCGAGGACTGGCCCAAGATGCAGTTCGAGTGCCGCCAGATCGCGGCCGGTCTCGAGACCGACCCGCCCCCGGTCGATCCGGAAGAGATTGCCCACACACGCCGCCTCCTGCTGTGGCTGGCCGACGGGCACTTCACCTTCCTTGGCTATCGGGAGTACTCCCTTGATCGCGAGGGTGGCGAGGATGTGCTGCACGCCATCTCCGGCACCGGACTTGGCCTGCTGCGCTACGACCAGCGCCACTCAGGCAGCCTCGGGCGGCTCAGCGCCAAGGCTGCGGCCAAGGCGCGCGAGGCGCATCTGCTGATCATCACCAAGGCGAACTCGCGAGCAACGGTGCACCGTTCGACCTACCTGGACTACGTCGGTGTCAAGGTGTTCGACGCAAACGGCGAGGTGACCGGCGAGAAGCGACTCCTCGGGCTGTTCACGTCCAGCGCCTACACCGAGTCGGTGCTGCGGGTTCCCATCATCGACGCCAAGGTCCACAAGGTTCTGGACAAGAGCGGGTTCACCGCCACCAGCCACTCGGGCAAGGACCTGCTTGAGGTGCTCGAGACCTACCCGCGCGACGACCTCTTCCAGACCAGCGCGGACGAGCTCTACGAGATCGCAACCGCAGTGCTCCACCTGCAGGAACATCGCACCAGCCAGCTGTTCCTGCGCGAGGACGAGTACGGCCGTTTCGTGTCCTGCCTGATCTTCATCCCACGGGACCGTTACAACACGGTCGTCCGGCTGAAGATGGAGGCGATCCTGCGCTCGACATTCCATGGCGCCAGCGTGGACTACACGACGCGGGTCTCGGAGCTGGTCCTGGCCCGTCTTCACTTCGTGGTGCGGGTGGCTCAAGGCCAGACCATCCCGGATGTGGACGAGGCAGACCTGCAGCAGCGCCTGATCGATGCCACCCGGACGTGGGAGGAGGACCTCAGCGATGCTGCGAGCGCCTTGCACGATGAGGATGAGGTTCTCCGGCTCGTCGGCGTGTACGGCAAGGCGTTCCCCGAGTCCTACAAGGAGGACTTCAACGCTCACGTCGGGGTCCTCGACCTTGACTTCCTCGAGGCACTTGAGGGCGACGACGACATCCGGCTGAACCTCTACGAGGAGCCAGGCCGGCCCGCCGCCGAGCGCCGGTTCAAGCTGTATCGACGCGGCCCGCTCTCGCTGACCGCGGTGCTGCCGCTGTTCACCCACTTCGGCCTCGAGGTCGTCGACGAGCGTCCCTACCAGATCGCCCGCGCCGACGGGGTCGTTGCGCACATCTACGACTTCGGTCTCAAGGGTGCCAGCCCCACGGTCTGGGTCGGGACCAGCACCGAGGGGCTTCGGGAGCTGTTCCAGGACGCGTTCTCCGCAGTCTGGGAGGGCCGCGCCGAGAGCGACGGTTTCAACGCCCTGGTCCTTGACGGCGAGCTGACCTGGCGGCAGGTGGTGATCCTGAGGGCCGTGGCCAAGTACCTGCGTCAGACCGGGTCGACCTTCAGCCAGGAGTATGTCGAGGCCGCCCTCGTCTCGAACGTATCCATTGCCGCCCAGCTGGTCTCGCTGTTCGAGACGCGGTTCGACCCGACCTTCCAGACGGCCGCATTGCGGGCGGCGGCCACCGCAGATGAGGACGGACGCGAAGCCGCCGAAGCAACCATCGCCGACTCGATCACCGCCTCCGTGGAGACCGTTGCCAGCCTTGACCGTGACCGCATCATCCGCGCCTTCCTCGGCGTCATCCAGGCCATGCAGCGCACCAACTACTACCAGCGCATGGACACCGCATCGGATGCTCCAACCGGCGGCGAGCCGGCATACAAGCCGTATCTGTCCTTCAAGCTCGACCCGCTCAAGGTGCCCGACCTGCCGGCGCCCCGGCCGGTGTTCGAGATCTGGGTCTACAGCCCGCGCTTCGAGGGCGTTCACCTTCGCTTCGGCAAGGTGGCCCGCGGTGGTATCCGCTGGAGCGACCGGCGCGAGGACTTCCGCACCGAGGTCCTTGGCCTGGTCAAGGCGCAGATGGTCAAGAACGC
>JBDTYK010000335.1:0-2573 GCA_040005715.1 Actinomycetota bacterium
GCCGAAACAGCAGGTCCTGTGCGTCCTGGGACAGGTCGAGGTGGGTGGCGGGCTCGGCCTCGAGGTCGGAGACGTCAGCGGAGGGGCTTTGCAGTGAGATGGTCATACAAAGTTGAACCATCAACTATTATGAGCCATTCCACACAGTGTTGGTGTCCCCGGTCACATCGGCGTGATCGGCTCGGGGCAGTGGAGCAGGCCCTGTTCCCGCCTGTTCCCTCAACCAGCATTTGTCGGTCCTGCCTTCTCCGGCCCCGGGGTGAGAGGCTAGGTGGGTGACGGACTTGATTGACACCACCGAGATGTATCTCCGGACGGTTTACGAGCTCGAGGAGGAGGGGACTATCCCGCTGCGGGCTCGCATCGCCGAGCGCCTGGGCCACTCGGGTCCCACCGTCTCCCAGACCGTGGCACGGATGGAGCGCGACGGACTGCTCGCGGTTGCAGGTGACCGACACATCGAACTGTCAGAGCAGGGACGTCAGCTCGCAACGCGGGTGATGCGCAAGCACCGGCTGGCCGAGCGCCTGCTGCTCGACGTCGTCGGTCTCGAGTGGGAGTACGTCCACGACGAGGCCTGTCGGTGGGAGCACGTCATGAGCGAGCGCGTCGAGCGCAAGATCCTGGCACTGATCGGCGAGCACCGTGAAAGTCCCTACGGCAACCCGATCCCCGGACTCGACGAGCTGGGGGAGCAGCCGAACGAGACCTTCCGGCTTGGTGTCTCAAGCCTGGTCGACCTGGCTGACGAAGGGCCCAGGGTCGTGACCGTGCGCCGGATCGGCGAGCCGGCCCAGGTCGAGCCCGAGGCGCTGAACCTGCTGACCCATGCCGGCCTGATGCCCGGACAGCGGGTGCGCGTGCGCAGGGAGGGCGGTCGCATAGTTGTCGTGCGTGAAGGCGCAGAGGAAGCCGCCGGGGTCTCGTTGCCAGAAGATGTGGCGGCCCACGTGTTCGCCGACACGCCGCGCTGAGTCTGCGCGCCCCTTTTTTGCCCAGTTCTTGGGCTCGCCGTGATCAGAATGTGACATTCGGCCTCCGCCTGTGTACGTTTATGGAACTTCACCCTCCCGGGCGAGGTTCTTGATGCGGTTCGCCTAGTCCTGTCACCGCGTTCGAGACATTCAACATCCGCTTGGCAGGAGCGGGGGACCCACTTTTGGGGCGTCGCAGGACGCTCCTTGGGGTGAAGCCCTCTCGTTGGTGGTCGACTTCGGTCGACTCGCCGTTCGTGATGGCCGGGTGATATCTCCCACCCGAACCCGACAGCTGACCTCGTAGGCGTTTGGAGAGGTTTATCAACTGTGTCGAACAACGTGTCGGGACGGCATCGCGCCCCAATTCGGCTGAACCCTGCTCTATCACTCTCGTCGGCGATCTCACGCTCGGCCAAGCCGGCAGCCAAGGCTTCGGCCGTTTTCGCCGTCTCCGGTGGCATGGTTGCCTCGTTCGCCCTTCCGGCGTCCGCCGCCACATACACCCCCCTGGTCAAGCCCACGGCTCCCGCCGCGACAGTGGTCCTGCCGACCGCAGCTCCGACAGCCGCGCAGGCGCCGTTGGTCTCGCCCTCCTTCGGGGACATCGGTTTCAGCGGTGTTGCCAAGCCCAAGCCCAAGCCGGCTCCAGCGCCAGTCGCCGCTTCGCGAGCGACCATCACCTCGAGCCGTTCGGCAGCCCGAACACCCGTGGCATCCACGGCCCCGGTTCCGGCCCCGCGCTCGGCCGGAGTGATCGGTATCGCTGCCAGCCTGGCCGGCATCCCCTATGTCTACGGCGGCACCACGACCTCTGGGTTCGACTGCTCCGGTTACACCCAGTACGTCTTCGGCCAGTTCGGGATCAGCCTGCCCCGCACTGCTGAAGAGCAGCGCCAGGCCGCAACGCCAGTTTCCACCCCCGCGGTGGGCGACCTGGTGTTCTTCGGTTCGCCGGCCTACCACGTGGGCATCTACGCCGGTAACGGCATGATGTGGGACTCCCCGCACTCAGGTACGTCGGTGCAGTTGCGTTCCATCTTCGGCAGCGCGACCTACGGTCGGGTCTGAACCGACGCTCGAAACACACCACCTCGCACTCAGCGCGGCCCAACAGCCGTGCAGCCTCTGGCCCCTCACCGCTTCGGCGATGAGGGGCCAGATTGCTGTAGGTGCCCCCAGTCTCTTGTCGTCCGCGTCGATGTACGGGACCTTTTGAGGCAGAGCTTGCGCCAGCAACCCTTCGAGGTGAGGTGCGCGGATGACTGATGTGGTGGAGCGGCTTGCGGCGTTGATGAACGAGCACGACCTCCCAAGGGTGGTAGCCCTGATTCATCAGGACTACCGCAGCATGCAGCCAGTCCACCCCGGTCGGGCGTTCGTCGGTCGCGCCCAGATGGAAGCCAACTGGAAGTCCATGTTCGAGGGCGTCCCCGACTTTCATGGCGAAGTTGTCCGCTCTGTCCATGACGGCGAAACGGTCTGGAGCGAATGGCGCTGGACGGGCAACCGCAGCGATGGCAAACCTTTTGAGATGCGCGGTATCACTTTGTTCGAGGTAAAGCAGGACCAGATCGTCGCCGGTCGGCTGTACATGGA
>JBDTYK010000336.1:0-2571 GCA_040005715.1 Actinomycetota bacterium
CCTTGGGCCCGGCGCAGCCGGTTGACCACCGCGCCCATCTCGTCGGGGTTCAGCTCAACCATGGTCACTCCTGTCGGTCGTTGTCTGCGTCGTGTGTTGAATCATCCGGCCGGCTGTCTGCGGTCGAGCTTCAGAGCGTTTGGATCAGGTAGCAGCGTTGGCGTCCGCGTTCGCGTCGGCGGCCTGGGACTCGGCGATCTGGGCCCGGATGTCGTCCATATCGAGGGCTCGAACGCTCGCGATGACCTGTTCCAGTGCCGATGACGGGAGCGCTCCCGGCTGGCTGAAGACCAGAATGCCTCCGCGGAAGGCCATCAGGGTGGGGATGGACGTGATCCCGGCCGAGCCCGCCAGCGACTGCTCGGCCTCGGTGTCGACCTTGCCGAAGACGATGTCGGGGTGGGCGGCGCTGGCCTTCTCGAAGATCGGGCCGAAGGTTCGGCATGGACCGCACCAGGCCGCCCAGAAGTCGACGAGGACGATTTCGTTGTCGAGCAGTGTCTGCTCGAATGATGCTGCGGTCAGGGGCTGGGTGGTCATAGGGTTTCCTCTCGTTGCCGAAATAATACCTCGGGGGGTATTAACGCACAATCGGCCATGGGCATTCCAGCCGGCATCGGGGATGCTCGGCGGCGCGCAAACCGTGTGCCCGCGGATCGATCGGCCTGTCCGCGCGGGCGGGTTCTGCTAACGCAGATGACCTGCAACGGGCAAGGTGATCTCGAACCGTGCGCCGGTGCCGGGCCCGTCACTATGGCCCAGCAGCTGTCCGTTATGGGCTTTGATGATCGCCTTGGCGATGGTCAGCCCGATCCCGCTTCCGGCGTCGCTGGCGGTGCGGGAGGAGTCGCCTCGGTAGAACCGCTCGAACAACCGGGTGGCGACTGCAGGGTCGAAGCCCTCGCCGTTGTCCGAGACCACGACGCGGCAGCGGTTGTCATCTCGGGTGGCAACGACACTGACGTTGCCGCCCTGGGCCGTATGCCGTAACGCGTTGTCGAGCAGGGCCCCCAGCGCCTCGGCCAGACGGTCCGGGTCGGCCAGCACCTGCCAGGGCGACGCGCCCACTTCGCCTAGGGTGACTCCCTTGGCCTCGAACCGAGGCCTTGCCGCTGCGACCGAGGCGGAGACCACGCCTTGGAGCGGGACCAGGACCGGGTTCAGGTTGAGCTGGCGCTCCTCCGCCCGCGATACCGCCGACAGGTCACCAACCAGCCGGTGCAGTCGCTGCGACTGCTCGCTGAGCGTGTCCAGGGTGCTCTGGTCACTGGGCAGTATTCCGTCAGTCATGGCCTCGATCGTTGCCTCGATCGAGGCCAGCGGGGTGCGCAGCTCGTGAGCCAGGTCGGTGAGCAGACGGCGGCGGGTCGACTCGGTGCTGGCCAGGCGGCGTGCCATGGTGTTGAAGGAGGTGGTCAGCCGGTCGAACTCCGGGCCGAGGTGCGGTTGAGGAAGCCGGGTCTCATAGTCGCCGTCTGCGATCTGCTGAGCGGCCGCAGCGGCATCCGATACCGGAGCCGCGACCCTCCTGGCCACCAGCCAGGTCACCAGGAGGGCGGCTGCGAGGGCAACCGTCAGGCCCACGGCCGAGGCCAGGAGGACCCCGCCAGCGAAGGCCTCGTCGACCTTGGACTGGGTCTGGGCCGACAGGGTTGGCTTGATCTGGTCCAGGTGGGCGTGGAACGCAGGATTTGCCACGAGCAGCATCGCAACCACCATGGTGCCCACGCCTGCGATGACCACCAGGCCCATCGCGCTGAACAGTCGCCATGACAGACCCAAGGGAGGTCGCCGGGACCGGCGGGTCGACGCTCTCACCCCGATCCCAGGCGGTAACCGACTCCGCGCACGGTCGTGACATAGCGGGGCGCGGCCGGGTCGTCGCCGAGCTTGCGCCGGATGTGGACGATGTGAATGTCGACGAGGTGCTCATCCCCGACCCAGTCCGAGCCCCAGACCCGCTCGATGAGCTGGCTGCGGCTGTACGCGAGGTTGGGCCGTTCGGTGAGGGCGTCGAGCAGGTCGAACTCGGTGCGCGTGAGCTCTACGGCACTGCCCGCCAGGTGTACCTCTCGGGACTGCGGGTCCAGGCTCAGGTCTCCGATGGTGCGGACTGGCGGCTCCAAAGCGCCCCGGACGGCGGTCCGCGGGCGGCGCAGCAAGCCCCGGATGCGGGCGGTGAGCTCTCGTGGGGAGAAGGGTTTGGTCATGTAGTCGTCGGCGCCGACGGAGAGCCCGATGAGGGTGTCGACCTCTTCACTTCGGGCGGTCAGCATGATCACGTACGCATCCGTGAAGGTGCGTAGCTGGCGGCATACCTCGATGCCGTCGATGCCGGGCAGCATCACGTCGAGCACGACGACGTCGGGTGGCTCGCGTCGTGCCGCGGCCAGGGCCTGCTCCCCGTCGGGTGCCGTGGTGACCAGAAAACCTTCGTGCTCCAGATAGCCCGCAACCACCCGGGTCAGGCTGGGCTCGTCATCCACGACCAGCGCCCGGTAGGGGGTGCTGGTCACTGGGTCAGGTCCGGTCCCGTTGCGCGGCGATCAGGGCGGCTCGCTGGGCCTGCCA
>JBDTYK010000337.1:0-2570 GCA_040005715.1 Actinomycetota bacterium
ACCCCCCGACCATCGCCCGCCTTCCGACTGCCACCCCGCGTAGCCCAGCCCCAGCCCTGGCTCTGACCAGACCGGATGGTCCGTGCCCACGACAACGGATTTGTACACACCTCATGCATGACCGGTCTGCTAAAGTCGTTGGCACGAAATAATCGTAGGAGTGCACGTATGAACACCCAGAAGACGAGCACCACCACCGACACCAACCCGGCCCCGGCGCACACGCGGAACCCCCCGGCGAGACGCAGCCCCCGACGTCCCGGACAGACCCTGTCATGCGGCTGGTGCGGATCACCGATCCTGCTCCCGGCACGGGGCCGGGTGCCGAAATGGTGCTCGTCCTCATGCCGCCACCGGGCATGGGAACTCACCCGTGCAGCCGCCTCCGGGCACGCTGCAGTCCAAGTCTTCAACCGGGTCGTCGAGGTCGACAAACCCGTCCCCGTCATCGAGCAAGTGTCAGTATCCCCACACGGGCCGGCGTGGCCGAACGCATTGTTCGACCTGGTCACCGAACTGGACACCGGCCGGGTCTACGACCGCGACCTGCCTGCCCTGGCCGACGCGCTCGGGCAGGTCCTGGACGCGTTGGACCGCCGCCCCGGATCGTCACGACACCCCCGCCGGTAACCGCTCCCCGAGGCGCGGTCTGTGGCAACTGCATCCGGCGGCATACCACTAACAAACCGACCCCTTAACCAGAGGGGGCACGCACCCTGACGTGCAAGAACACCGGCAGAACCAGACTCGGGAAACCCTCGTTCCTGGGGGCACGGGCCCACGTTCCCCCACCACCCACGACTCAAAGACGGCTTGACATCCACCGCCGCTGGGTCGTCATTCAACCTCGAAGTCAACAGCCACGAACGATCCCGACGAAGTCGACCGTCCACCTGGCATACACGGCGGCCTCGAACTGGATCGCGGGCGGCACCGGTCTCGGCGATGTAGCGCAGATGGACATAGGGCTGGGCCGACGTCTTCTGGCGATACGCCAGCGTCCGGTTGTTGCCGGACGCAGCCCACGTGATTGTCGTCAACAGGCATTGCCGTGTTGTCGGGAGCCTTCACGGCATCCGGCGGGCAGGACAGGCGGTCACTCCGCATCGAGCGCGAGTGTCGTTTCAGCCTCGTCAAAGAGGGACACGAGCGATAGCTGCCAAGCGAGCAAGTCTTCTGAGAGCGTGATCCATGTCTGCACCCGATCGATCTCGTCGTACTGGTGGATGAGGAAGTTTCGGTTCGCCACGGCAAGGGCCCACTCGACGCCGTCGGGGGCAAGGACCTCCATCCGCGAGAGCCGGTTGGCGGCCTCACCGAGTTTCATCATCAGGGAGTCTCCTGCCTCCTGAAGGAGATGATCAGCTAGGTAACTCTCCTTGCCGCGCTCAACGATCTCGCCGACCCGGCTAAACCAGTCGCGGATGTGAATGAGTTCCTTTGCGACCTTGCGGACCATCACAGCAGCACCGCCTCTGCACGGATGTCGTCATCGAGCTTCAGTTTTAGGCCGCCGTAGGAGACCAGGTCGATCCCACGGCCAATGATCTGCTCGATCAACTCCTTGAACCGGATGAACGCGAAAGACGACGTTCCGGGTGGCGCTTCCACCAACAAATCGATATCAGAATCCTGGCGCGCCTGCCGACGCGCTACCGATCCAAAGACCGCTAGGCGGGAGTAGCCGTTCTCCTCGGCCAGGGCCTTGAGTACAGGGGCAGCGGACACGAGAAGGATCTCCGGATGCACTTCCATGAGATCCGGGGAGAACTTCAGCTGCTGACTCACGGCCGGCTGCGAGATGCCCAACGCCTTGGCGATCTGTCGTTGGCTCATGCCGGTGGCGACCAATGCGCGCAGCGCGATCACGCGACGAATACGTGCGACGTCCTCGTCACGTCGGGCGTCGCGATACTCGGCCAGAAGGGTCATAAGTTGATCTTATCACGATGCCCGAGCTCGTCCTCGGCTTGGGCAATCCGGGTATTGAGGAGCGTGCCAGACACCGGCACTTTGGCCTTCGGTGCCCGCGCGTGCAACGAAGTTGCGATCAGCGATCCGAACGGCTCATCGCTCACGGCGGGCCACCAATGATGTGGCGAGTTCGTCGCGCTCGGCCGTCTTAAAGCTAGCGGGCACCTTGCTGAGTCGAGCCAAGTACGTGGGCAAGCATCTGCCATACTCGCACTCGATTCTCACTGCCGTGAGCGCCAACGATGGATCACGCGCGCATGCACTTGCGGTCACCCGCGCGTGCTTCCCAGGGGTCGAAGGCGGCTACGACCACCCCACAGATTCCCTCCTGAACCACCCCGTCCTTGCCCGATCGCGAGGTGATCAAGCACTGCTCGGCGTAGCGGACGACGTAGGCAAGGGCTTGCTGATGCGCGTCATAGATCAACCCTGCAGTGCCCCCATCGGCGGGGGTCCACGCCATGCTGCCGCTCTTGGCGGCGCTCAAGGTGAGGTTGAACCCGGCGACGCCACTGGGTGATCTTCGCCTCGGCTGTGCATTCCTAGGCCTCGATCTTGAGCACCACGGCACCCCTTCCAGCGCCCCTAGTCCGGCC
>JBDTYK010000338.1:0-2547 GCA_040005715.1 Actinomycetota bacterium
CCCGTACTTGTCCTGTGCGTCAGGATGGACCCATGCGCCCCATGCTGGCTAGTGCGGGAACAACGATCCCCCAGGGCCCGGCGTGGGTACATGAGATCAAATGGGATGGAATGCGCGTTTTGGCCGATGTCGCCGACGGAAGCGTGAAGCTGTTGTCCCGCAACGAGAACGACGTCACCGTGAGCTACCCCGAGCTGAGCCGCTTCGATCGTCCGGGGATGCCGGAGGACATGCTGCTCGATGGCGAGGTCGTCGCCCTGGAAGGTGGGCTGCCCTCATTCTCGGCCCTGGCCGAACGCATGCACGTCAGCGAGGCCAGGAAGGCACTTCGGCTCGCCGCTGGTCGCCCGGTCACCTTCATGGCGTTCGACCTGCTGCGCCTGGATGGCGTCGACCTCACGTCCCGTGCACTGGGCGAGCGGAAGGCAGCCCTGCGGGCGATCGGCCTTGTGGGACCGAGATACCAGGTTCCGCCTACCTACGACGACGGGGCTGCGCTGCACGCTGCGACGCTCGAGCAGGGGCTTGAAGGCGTTGTCAGCAAACGACTCTCGTCCAGGTACAGACCCGGGCGACGCAGCACTGACTGGCTCAAGTTCCCCCACCGAGCCTCGACGTCGGTGGTGATCGGCGGATGGCGCCTGGAGACCGACAGCACGACTCGACTTGGCGCCGTGCTGGTGGGCCGATTCGGGACGAAGGGACTGACCTATCTGGGCCGTGTCGGCAGCGGTCTTGCCGGCCGGGCGCAGGAAGCAGTCATGGACGCCCTGAAGCCGTTGACAATCGACGCCTCACCGTTTTTTGACGAGGTCCCGAGGGTAGACGCGACGGGCACCGTCTGGGTCCGACCCGAGATCGTCGTGGACGTTCAGGCCCTGGGGCGCTCAGCGCAGGGCCGGCTCAGGCAGCCGGCATACCGGGGGCTGAGGCCTGATCTGTCGCCCCGCGACCTGCTTGATGGGGAGTGATCGCGTTGCCGGACAGAACGCCCGAAGCCATCACGGTCCTTGTCGAGGGCCGCCGGATGCAGGTGAGCAATCTGGACAAGGTGATGTACCCGGCGACGGAGACCACCAAGGGTGAGGTGCTCAACTACTACGCCAGGGTGGCACCATTCCTGCTCCCACACCTCGCTGACCGGCCCGTAACCCGCGTCCGCTGGCCGCACGGCACCGCGGGACCCTCGTTCTTCGAGAAGAACCTGCCGCCGGGCTCACCGTCATGGCTGCGCTCCGTGGCCGTGCCCACCAGCGGCTCGCGTTCGGCGCGAGGCACCGACGTGATCCGCTACCCGGTTGTCGACAGCGTTGCTGCCCTGACCTACCTCGCGAACCTTGCTTCGCTCGAGCTCCACGTCCCTCAATGGCGTTTCGACGCCGAGGATCTGCCCCGGAACCCTGACCGGCTCGTTGTCGACCTCGACCCCGGCAGCCCAGCCGGGCTCAAGGAGTGCGCCCAGCTGGCGCTGCTGGTGCGTGAACGACTCGAACGTATCGGCTTGGTGACGTCGCCAGTCACCAGCGGTAGCAAGGGAATCCAGCTGTATGCGGCGTTGCCCGGTGATCAGGACTCGGACACGATTCGCGATGTCACGCGGGAGATCGCACAGGATCTGACCAGACTTCGACCCGAGCTGGTGGTGTGGAAGATGACCAAGTCCCTGCGCCCCGGCAAGGTGCTGCTGGACTGGAGTCAGAACATCGCAGCCAAGACGACGATCGCGCCGTACTCCTTGCGAGGCAGGGAAGCGCCCCTTGTCGCCGCCCCCAGAAAGTGGGCCGAGGTCGAGAGAGGCGCCGAAAAGCCAGATGCCCTCAGGCAGCTGGAGATGACCGACGTCCTCGCCAGGCTGGACCGCGAAGGGGACCCCTTCGCGACACCCTGACGAGCGAGCGGCTCTGGTCAGCCGTTGGCCTTGTCGTACGCCCCGAGGACTCCGGCCGAGATGCGACCCCGGTCGCTGACCTTGTGCCCGTTGTTGCGCGCCCACTCGCGGACGGCGCTGAGGTCACCCCTGCGCGTGCCGGCAGCACTCGTTCCCCGGCGCGAGCTTTTGCGACCGCCGGACCGACGGGCATGGCCCACCCAGGTCGCGAGGTCGTCGCGCAGCTTCTTGGCATTGGCTGCGGTCAGGTCGATCTCGTAGGACACGCCGTCAAGCGAGAACATCACACTCTCAGCCGCCTCGGCGCCACTGATGTCGTCCACCAACAGAACTTGCACCTTTTGCGCCATGGATACTCCCGGTTGCGGAAACGCTACGAGCCGCTGATCTATGTTCATCGGCTATTGCGCGTCCCACCATACGCGAAGACTCTTATGAAGTGGTATCCCCCTCGCCGGCATTGTTGGATTTCCCGGGTGAAGATGCCGATCGGTGTTGCTCCGCTTCCCACTTGGAATGCGCAAGGCGCTCATTACGGTCACCTTCGAGCATTGCCTTGATCACCACATAGAACAAGAACGCGACGCCCGCGCTCGGCAACAGGGCACCGATGGTGACGAGTACGGAATGCAGGCTCATGTTCACTCCGGTTTCAGCAA
>JBDTYK010000339.1:0-2546 GCA_040005715.1 Actinomycetota bacterium
CTCGGCCACCGCATCGCGGTGTTGCGTGACGGCAGGTTGCAGCAGGTGGGACCGCCGACCGAGGTGTATGCCTGCCCCGCGAACGTCTTCGTTGCCGGCTTTCTGGGCACGCCGGCCATGAACCTGCTGACGGTCAGCGTCCACGAAGGACGCCTCGGTCTGCCGGGCACGGATCTGACGCTGGTCGGGTACAGCGGGGCGGAGGTGACAGTGGGCGTGCGGCCGGAGTCCGTGCTGCTCAACCCGGACGGTCTGCCGAGCGTTCAGGGCTCGGTAGTGATCGTGGAGGAGCTCGGAAACGAGTCGCTCGTGCACGCGACGGTCCGCCTCGAAGGTCATCCCGAGGTCAAGGTGGTCAGCCGTCAACCACCTCGCACCGGGCTAGTGGTCGGCTCGTCCGTGCGGTTGGGCTTTCGCCCCGAGGCGCTCCGCGTGTTCCATCCGACGACGGGGGACGCCGTGGTCGCCGCACGTGTGGCACTGCCAGCCTGAAGTCATGTTGATGAGGGAGGTCACCCAGGCGAGCCCTCGCCGCCACGAGCTCGCCGAGGGGCCGTGGTGGCATCCCGACACCTGCGAGCTCACATGGGTCGACGTCGACCGGGGAGAGGTGCTGCTTGGCGCGCTGGTCGGTGACCAGATCGAGCTGCTGGACGTCGTAGCCGTGGACGAGCGCACGGTCGGGGCCGCGATCGGTGCCGCGGACGGCGGCAGAGTGGTACTGGCGAGCGACCACCTGGCGTACATCCTTCCCGGCGGCGAAGTTCTGCACGCAGCACGCCTGCTGGGTCCCACCAGCAGGTTCAACGACGCGGCCTGCGACCCGCAGGGACGTCTCCTCGCGGGCACCGTGCCGTTGGACGGCTCGAGCAGGGCCGAGCATCTGCATCGGATTGAGCCCGATGGCTCTTTGCGCGCAGTCGTCGACGGAGTGACCATCTCCAACGGGCTTGCCTGGTCCCCCGACGGTCGGACGATGTACTACGCCGACAGCAAACCCGGCGTGGTGTGGGCCTTCCCGTACGGTGCGGACGGCAGCCTCGGCTCCCCGACCCCAGTCGTCGACGTCCGTGACAGCTCGGCACCCGGGATCCCGGACGGGCTGTGCGTCGACGCAGAGGGTGCGCTGCTCGTCGCGTTCTGGGGTGCTGGCGAGGTGCGCCGACTCTCGCCGCGGGGCGAGATCTTGACTGCTTGGGCAGTGCCGGCACCTAACACGAGCAGCGTCGCCTTCGTGGGGCCGCTGCTTGACCGGGTCGTGATCACCACCGCGCGTGCCGAGCTCACCGAGGCGCAGCTCGAGCGATGGCCCGGGTCTGGTTTGCTCTACCTCGCAGACACTGACGTTCCCGGGCTACCACGCAACCCGTGGAGCGGGTCGGCGGACGTCGTACTCAGTTGGATGAACTGACCCGACGAAACAGGGAAGCCTCATGCTGCTCATGCGCCTGGGACCGGTCGGCATGGAACGACCGGCGGTGGCCGTCGGCAACCACGGCTACGTGGATGTGTCCGACCTGGTCGAAGACTTCGATGGCACCTTCTTGTCTGGTCGCGGCCCGCAGTCGCTGGTCGCCGAGGTCCACCGCCGGGCCGAAGCCGGTCTGATCGAATCGTTGGACGGGATCCGCATCGGATCCCCGATCGCCCGGCCGCACCAGATCCTCTGCATCGGCCTGAACTACGCCGACCATGCCGCCGAGACCGGTCAGGAACCACCGGCCGAACCGATCGTCTTCAGCAAGTCGCCGAACACGATAGTGGGACCCTGCGACGACGTGCGCATTCCCCGGGGTTCGATGAAGACCGACTGGGAGGTCGAGCTGGGCGTCGTCATCGGGCGTCGGTGCAGGTACCTGCCCGATGTAGCGGCGGCCGGCCAGCACGTCGCTGGTTACGTCCTGGTCAACGACCTGAGCGAGCGCCGCCGGCAGCTCGAGCGCGGCGGCCAGTGGATCAAGGGCAAATCGGCGGAGACGTTCAACCCATGCGGTCCCTACCTGGTTACTCCCGACGAGGTACGAGATGTCGCCGACCTGGACCTCTGGCTCGATGTCAACGGGATTCGACGACAGACCGGTTCGACGTCACGGATGCTTTTCGGGGTGAACTCCCTGGTTCACTACCTCAGCCAGTTCATGGTGCTGGAGCCCGGAGACCTGATCAACACTGGTACGCCCCCCGGGGTCGGCATGGGGCAGAAGCCCCCGGTGTGGTTGCAGGCTGGAGATGTCTTGGAGCTCGGTATCTCCGGTCTTGGGCAGCAGCGGAACACTGTGGTCCCGGCACCGTGATCTGCGCCCCCAGCGGGTTACCCGTGGGCAGCCAGTGCGTCGATCTCGACGAGCAATCCCGCCGGCAGCCCGACATACACCGTGGTGCGCGCCGGGTACGGCTCAGCGACAAAGGTGCGATAGGCCTCGTTCATCGCGGCAAAGTCGTCCGGATCGGTGAGGTACACCCGCAGGTGAAGCACGTTCTCCCAAGTAGCTCCGCACGCAGCGAGTGCATGGCCCACGTTGGCCATGGCCTGCTTCGTCTGGGCG
>JBDTYK010000340.1:0-2524 GCA_040005715.1 Actinomycetota bacterium
AACCGACGACAGCCGCGGTGTAAACGCGGTGCTCTACCAACTGAGCTACAGGCCCAAAAAAAGTGTCGCCCCAGGGCTCAGGAACCGGTCAGCTCCCTGAGCGCGGCGTGGTAGCCGCTGAAGTCGCGTCGCTCGGAGGTTCCATTGACCAGGGTCCAGCGCACAACGCCGTCACGGTCGATCAGGAACGTTCCGCGCCTGGCCGCCCCACTTGAGGCCTGCAGGACCCCGTAGGCCTGAGCCGTCGCCCCGTGTGGCCAGAAGTCGCTCAGCACGGGGAAGAAGTAGCCCTGCGCGACCGACCACGCCCGCTGGGTGAACATGTGGTCACACGAGACGGCCAGTACCTGGACCTCATCACTGGAGAAGGCGCCGAGGTCGTCGCGGATCTCGCACAGCTCACCGGTGCAGATGCCCGAGAAGGCAAACGGGAAGAACACCACAACGACGTTCTTCACACCCCGAAAGGACGACAACGTCACAGGCTTGCCGTGCTGGTCGGCCAGCGTGAAGTCGGGAGCGAACTCACCGACACCGAGGCTGCTGTGTGTGGCGATGGTCTGGTCGGTGCTGGACATGGCCCCAGTCTCTCAGCAGTCAGCGTCGGGCGCTCTTGGGGGCGACCAGACGGCTGCCGATCCAGTCCGGGACGGCATTGGTACCCCCGGAAGCGTGCAGCCCAGCAGTCAGCGCCGCCTCCTGGATATCCGCGGCGTCCACGTGCCCGTCGCGACCCGACTTCGGCGTCAGCAGGAGGACGAACCCACCCTCGGCAAGGTTGGTCAGTGCGTCGACCAACGCGTCGATGAGGTCACCGTCGTCATCTCGCCACCAAAGGACCACGGCATCGGCAACGTCGGCGTAGTCCTCGTCCTCGAGCTCCGAGCCGCAGAGCTTCTCGATCGCCTGACGGAAGTCGTCATCGACATCCTGGTCGTATCCGAACTCCTGGACTACCTGCCCCGCGGCGAACCCCAACTTTGCCACCGAACCATTCGCCGCCGCGGCTTCCGCGGTCGCAGCCACGTGTGTTCCTCTCTGACATGGACCCCCGGCTAACGCGGCGATCGTTGAATGTTCCTGGGCGTAGTCCACTCGGTCTGGCGGGATCTTGCAACCGGACCGCTCGAACTCATCCCCAGCAATATGCTCCTTAGCATGGCAGGTGCACCGGACGAGCCGCATCCCACCGCTCCGAGAGCGACCGGTCCCAAGGCATGGGCTGCCGGGCTGCCGGCCGTGGCGCGGTCTTTCGAGCACGGTTTTGAGCAGATGGGTGCCGCCAGGACTGCGCGCACCCTCCTCAAGCTCAACCAGGACGGTGGGTTCGACTGCCCCTCGTGTGCCTGGCCCGACCCCGATCCGCAGGCACGGCATAGGGCCGAGTTCTGCGAGAGCGGCGCCAAGGCGGTGGCCTGGGAAGCGACGACCCGTAGGGTGGACCGCTCGTTCTTCGCCGGCCATCCGATCGCGACCCTGCACGGGCAGAGCGAGTGGTGGCTGGGTCAGCAGGGACGCCTGACCGAACCGATGTACAAGCCGGCCGGCGGCACTCACTACGAGCCGGTGACCTGGGACCAGGCCTACGAGATCATCACCCGCCACCTGCGCTCCATGCCGTCCCCCGATGACGCAGCGTTCTACACGTCGGGGCGTACCAGCAACGAGGCCGCGTTCCTCTACCAGCTGATGGTCCGCACCTTCGGTACCAACAACCTGCCTGACTGCTCCAACATGTGTCACGAGTCGTCTGGCGCCGCGCTGGGCGAACAGATCGGCATCGGCAAGGGTGCGGTGACGCTCAACTCACTGGAGCAGGCCGAGCTCATCGTCATCTGCGGCCAGAACCCGGGCACCAACTCCCCGCGCATGCTGACCCACCTGGAGACCGCACGGCAGAACGGCGCCAGCATCGTGGCGGTCAACCCGCTGCCCGAAACCGGGCTGATCCGCTTCAAGAACCCCCAGACACTCAAAGGCGTCCTGGGAAGCGGGACACCGATCGCCGACGACTTCCTGCAGCTCCGGCTCGGAGGGGACCACGCTCTGTTCCGCGCACTGGCTCACCTGCTGCTGCAGGCGGAGGCTGCCCGCCCCGGTTCGGTCGTCGACGGTGCCTTCGTCGAAAAGCACACGAGCGGGTATGTCGAGTACGTCGCCGCCGCCCATGACCTCGACTGGGACCTCACCCTTCGGGCGACCGGCCTGCGTCGCGACCAGATCGAGTCCCTGGCGCAGCGGTTCATCGGCTCCAAGGCGACGGTGGTGACCTGGGCGATGGGCCTGACGCAACACGTTCACGCCGTCGCCACCATCCAGGAGATCATGAATGTCCTTCTGCTGCAAGGGAATATCGGCAAACCTGGGGCAGGCCCCTGCCCTGTCCGCGGGCACTCCAATGTCCAGGGCGACCGCACGATGGGCATCTGGGAAAGGATGCCCGACGCGTTCCTGGACGCGCTACAGACTGAGTTCGCGATCACGCCGCCACGTGCACAGGGCCTCGACGCCGTTCAGACCGTGC
>JBDTYK010000341.1:0-2522 GCA_040005715.1 Actinomycetota bacterium
GGGTTGGCGTACCGGCTTCTGAAATGCCCAGTAAGAGCAGCGGCCGGCGACCCAAGTTTCTTTCTTCCTTGCCGCATCGATTCCGCCGTAAACGCAGCAAACGCAGTCGAGGGATGCGAGCGCATGTATAGCCAAGGGTTCGAGAATCGTTACAGCTATATATCTTCGTTCGAAGTAACCTGGACAAGAATCGCGGGATCGGGCTAGAAAGATCGCAACTACGACACAACGCTCGGTGCCAGCGTCGTTCTCTCCGGGACCCAGACGTTCGTGGCATCGCGCACCCTGCCCAACGGTGCGTACAGCTATCACGTGGCCTACCTCCGGGACGGCGACTGGACGGACCTGTGGCCCACCGACTGGGTGGTGATCGGCAGTCTGCCCGGCGCGACCGGGCCCCGGGTGACCCGCCTCTCCGCGACCAGGAGCAGGCGCGGCCTAACCGTCAGCTTCGGGTTGAGCACCGACGGCGTGCTCCGAGTCGGCCGACTGAACGTGGCCGTCCGCAACCGTGCGGGTGCGGTCTGCGACGTCGTGGTCGGCACGAGCCTGTCGCTCAGCGGCGTCCAGTCCTTCACCGCCAGCCGCGCACTTCCGCCGGGGATGTACACCTACCGGATTGCCTACTATCGCCAGGGCAGCTGGACGGACCTGCAGCCGGGGAAGAGTGTCCAGATCTAGCCGACCGCCACTCGTCGCCCCGCCACGCGCATGGGACGCGCGGAACGTGGAACAGACGGGTATGGACGGGGTCAGGGCGTGACAGCGAGCGACAGTGAGGCGGGGCAGCAGATGACAGACGGATTGGTTCCGTGGGCGCCGGTCGAGGCGGCTCGGCTCGGACGGGAGACCTTCACGGCCCATCACGGCCTGGTCGGCCACCCGCTCTTCGACGACGACGTGCTCGCCCGTTTGTTGGACGACATGCCGCGGGGGAACCTCCAGGTGTTCACGATGGGCGAGGACCCTGCGGCGACCGAAGACTGGCGGCGCGGCGACGCGCCGGACGTCTCGGGGGAACAACTTCTCGCCGCAGTCGGTCGAGGTCGCCTGTGGCTGAACGTTGTTCGGGTCGACTCCGTCGACCGACGTTTCGCCGACCTGCTCCATGAGCTGTTCACCAGTCTGGAGGGGCTGGTGTCCGGCCTGAAGATCATCGACGGGCGGGCGACGCTGCTCATCTCCTCACCCGGGGCGCAAGTGTATTACCACGCTGACGCCCAACCGAACCTGCTGTGGCAGGTGCGTGGCGTCAAGCGCCTCTGGGTCTATCCCGCGCTGGACCCTGACTTTGTGAGCACCGACGACCTCGGCCGGATCTTCACCGGGGAGACCGATGAGCAGTTGCCGTACGACCCTGCTTTCGACGCGAGCGCTCGCGTGGTCGAGCTTCGGCCGGGTGAGGTGGCCTCGTGGCCGCAGAATGCCCCTCACCGGGTGTCCAACGTCGAGGGGGTGAACGTCTCCCTCTCGACCGAGTACATCACGCCTGAGACGGCACGCCGGGCACACGTGCGTGGGGCGAACAGGATGCTGAACCGGTTCTCCATCCCGGTGCGGTCAACCCGGGAGACGGGGTTCTCTCCGACCGCCAAGGCATACCTCTACCGGCTGGCCAGGCGGGCCAAGGTCGGCCAGATCACGCCGGCCGGCCGCCCGGTCCAGTTCCATGTCAGCCCCGACGAGGCTGTGGGCTACGCGCCGGTCGCACCGTCGACCGGCCCCTGAGCGATGCCGGGTCCGGTGGACGTGGGGAGGGCTTCCTGCGGGGAGGTGACGGGGTCGCCGTTCCGGACCGCATCCAGGCATGGGATGGCCGCGCTCGACGAGCTGAGTCCGCTCATCGAACCGCTGCTGGCCGCCACCGGAGCACCAACGACGGCTCGCACGCCGTGGCTTCGTGCCTGGGCGCGGTGCCACCCCGCACACCATCCGTGGGTCGTCTGCGTGTACGACGCGGACGACCTGGTGGGAGCCGCCCTGCTGTCCGTCCGGCGGAGTCTCGGGCTGCGCCATGTGGTGGCGCTCGGCCATCACGACAGCGACCATGCCCGCTTTCCCGTCCTGAACCAGCATGCCGCCGAGGCCCTCGCCCGCGCCATCGTGGTCGGCTTGCGCGATCTTGGCCCGGCCTGGTCCCTTCATCTCGAGCAGTTCCCGGCAGACGACCCCGTTCTCCACCACCTGGCTGCGCTTCTGTCGTGCGCCGAGATCGAACCCGGAGCTCCACTGCCCGTTCTTGCCATCCCCCCCGACCTGCCCGCGGAGAAGTACGCCAGCAAGAAGTTCCGGCAGCAGACTCGGGCAGCTCGGCGGCGGTTCGAGGAGGAAGGCCTCACCGTCGAGCTGCGCTACGAGCGTCAGCACGAGCGCATCGAGGCGCTCCTGCCCGAGATCCGGGAGATCCGCCGCAGCAGGGACCACGACCGGGGCCGAAAGAGCGGCCTCGACGGGTCGGTGGGAGAGAACTGGTGGCGGCACGTCACCCTGGGTGGCGCTCGGGCTCGTGCTGTTTTCTGCGC
>JBDTYK010000342.1:0-2519 GCA_040005715.1 Actinomycetota bacterium
AGGAGACGTCGATGGCCAGCCAGGACTGGTTCGAGAAGGACTTCTACGCGATCCTCGGCGTCCCCGCGGATGCCGACGCGGCCGCGATCAAGAAGGCCTACCGCAAGCTCGCCCGAAAGCTTCACCCGGACCAGAACCCGGGATCGAAATCTGCCGAGAAGCGCTTCAAGGAGATTGGCGAGGCGTATGCCGTCCTGTCCAGTCCCGAGGAGCGCAAGCAGTACGACGCGATCCGCTCGATGAGCCGTGGCGGCGCCCGTTTCAGCTCGGGGGGCCCCGGGGCGGCCGGGGGCGCCGGTGCTGGGTTCGAGGACGTGTTCAGCAATCTCTTCGGTGGAGGCGGGGGCCGCGGTGGCAACGTCCGCTTCAGCACCGGTCGCGGCGAGGCCGGTCAGCCGAACCTGGACGACCTGCTCGGGGGCATGTTCGGCCAACAGGGTGGTGGCTACGGGGCACCGGCCGGGCCACGCCGAGGGGCCGACATCTCGGCCCGCACCACGCTGTCGTTCCGCGACGCGGTTCAGGGCTCGACCGTGACCTTGAGCACCGCCGACGGTTCACGGATCAATGTGCGCATCCCGGTCGGGGTCAAGGATGGTCAGACGATTCGGCTTCGTGGCAAAGGAAATCCCGGTGACCAGGGAGCCTCGGCGGGAGACCTCCTGCTCACGGTGAAGGTCGAGCCGCATCCCCTCTTCGGGCGCGACGGCAACAACCTGACCGTGGATCTGCCGGTTACCTTTGCCGAAGCGGCTTTGGGGGCAACCGTCTCTGTGCCAACGCTGTCCGATGAGCCGGTCAAGGTGCGGATCAGCCCGGGAACACCGAACGGCCGGGTGCTGCGCGTCAAGGGCAGAGGTATCGCGACCAAGGACCACACCGGTGACCTTTTGGCGAAGGTGAGCGTGGCGGTGCCACAGCGCCTCTCCGAGAAGGCCCGCGAGGCTGTCGAAGTACTGCGTGACGAGCAAGAGGGCAGTGACCCTCGTGCTGACGTGTTCGCAAGAGCACGGCAGGCCTGACCATGGACCCCCTGCGCAGCTCCGGCGGGCTCCCCGCGGATGACGACACGCCGGTCTTCGTCATCTCCGTCGCGGCACAGCTGGCTGGCATGCACGCGCAGACGCTGCGTCAGTACGACCGGATGGGTCTGGTTTCCCCCGTCCGCACCCGCGGTGGCGGACGTCGCTACTCGGCGCGCGACGTCACCCTGCTCCGCGAGGTGCAGCGCCTCTCACAGGACGAGGGTGTCAGCCTTGCCGGCATCCAGCGCATCCTGGACCTCGAGAACCAGGTTCAGGCACTTCGCGCCCGAGTCACCGAGCTGGGCGCCGAGCTCGAGGCCCTGAAGGCAGTCGTTGGTCTGGGCTCACGGGTGTTTGCGGCCGGTCTGGCCGGCGAGGTCGTGGCGGTCCGCGCGGGTCAGCGACCCACTCGCAGCGTCAACCCGTCACAGGCCCTGGTCATCTGGCGCTCTCTCGGCCGCGAGCTTCACCAGCGCTGACCCTGGGACGTCAGAGGAATCTAGGAAGACGCCTCGAGCTCAGCGGTGAAAGCCCGCAGAGTCGCCGGGCTGAACAGCACAAAGCGCACAAGATCCAGCTCGGCCAGGTGAGCTGACCCGCGGACAGTGGCGACCGCAATACGGGCCACCTCGGCCGAGTCCCAGCCGTAGACCCCGGCGCTGATCGCAGGGAAGGCCACTGATCGGGCGCCAACCCGGACTGCCTCTCGCAGTGACTCCTCGAAGCAGGATGCCAGCTGCGCTGGATCGGTCTGTCCTGCATGGCGATTCGGGCCGACCGTGTGGATCACCCACCGCGCTGGCAGGTCGCCCGCGCCCGTCGCCACGGCCTCCCCGACAGCAAGACCGTGGGGGTATGCCGTGCGTCGCAGCTCGCGACACTCGGCCAGCAGGGCAGGACCCGCGGCCCGGTGAATCGCCCCATCGACCCCTCCGCCGCCCAGCAGAGAACCGTTGGCAGCGTTGACGATCGCGTCAACAGCCTGCTCCGTGATGTCGCCCTCGACGGCCTCTATCAAAGCCTCGTGTTCGCTCATGCCCACGACCGTAGACTCACCGGCCGACACCGCCTGGTACGGCCTGACCGCTGAATCCATTGTGGCGTCCCTACCTCAGCGTCATCGGATCCAGCATGAGCGGCCGGCTGCCAGGCTGGTTCGGGTCGGCGTCGAACACGAGTCCGTCGGCGGTGACCTGAGGTTTGTGCTGAAGATCCGCCGTGGGGGAATGGCCGTCCAGTCGCCAGCTGCCGGGTCGACCGGCAAGAACCGGCGGCGCGCCGGCGTTGTTGCGCACCTCCGCGGGAACCGAGAACACTGTCACGTTGAGCGCGCCCGTGGACCGGTCGACCCGGCACACCATCGAGTAGGGGAGCCCCCCGTCGCCCTGCCGACCGCAGTAGACGGCCTGCGGGGTCACCAACAGCCACTGTGGCGGGAGGTCCCGGAACGGGTAGGCGCTCAGGATCCGGCTCCGGTCCGCCGTCATCAGCAGC
>JBDTYK010000343.1:0-2514 GCA_040005715.1 Actinomycetota bacterium
CGGCGGGGGAGGTGGTGACGGTCATGCGGGTACGTTCTCCTTCGCGAACAGCGTGCAGGCTCCTGGGGGGAACAGCTCTGCGGCGGGGGTGTGCATGCCGGCCTCGAACTCCTCGCGGAAGTACTGCACCGCCGAGACGATCGGACTGACCGCACCGTCCGCCAACGGGCAGAAGGAGCGACCGAAGATGTTGCTACAGATATCGAGGAGCTTGTCGATGTCGTCCTGGGTGCCCTTGCCGTGCTCGAGGCGCTCCATGATCTGCTTGAGCCAGTACGTGCCCTCGCGGCAAGGCGTGCACTTGCCGCACGACTCGTGTGCATAGAAGTCGGTCCATCGCGAGACCGCCCGGACCACCGACACCGTCTCGTCGAAGATCTGAAGGGCCCGGGTGCCGAGCATCGAGCCGGCAGCCGCGACGGACTCGAAGTCCAGCGGCACGTCGAGGTGCTGGTCGGTGAACATGGGTGTTGACGAGCCACCCGGAGTCCAGAACTTCAGCTTCCTGCCGCCCCGCATACCGCCGGCCATCTCGAGCAGCTCGCGCAAGGTGATGCCCAGCGGTGCTTCGTACTGTCCGGGGCGGGTCACGTGGCCGGAGAGGCTGAAGATGCCGAAGCCGTTCGACTTCTCGGTGCCCATGTCGGCGAACCACTCGGCCCCGCGAAGCAGGATCGAGGGGATCGACGCGATCGTCTCGACGTTGTTCACCACGGTCGGTCGCGCATACAGGCCCGCGACTGCCGGGAACGGGGGCTTGAGTCGTGGCTGGCCACGACGACCCTCGAGCGAGTCCAGCAGCGCCGTCTCCTCGCCGCAGATATAGGCGCCGGCACCGGCATGCACGGTGATGTCGAGGTCGAAGCCACTGCCGAGGATGTTCTTGCCCAGATAGCCTGCGGCGTAAGCCTCCTCGACCGCGCGCAGCAGTCGCCGGTAGACGTGGACCACCTCGCCGCGTAGATAGATGAAGGCGTGGTTGCAGCCGATGGCGAACGACGTGATGACCATGCCCTCGATCAGGAGCTGCGGGGTCGCCATCATCAACGGGATGTCCTTGCAGGTGCCCGGCTCGGACTCGTCTGCATTGACCACGAGGTAGCGGGGACCACCGTCAGGGGCAGGAAGGAAGCCCCACTTCAGGCCGGCGGGGAATCCGGCGCCGCCTCGACCCCGAATGCCGGAGTCCTTGGCCATCTGCACCAGATCGGCCGGTGGCATCGTCAGGGCCTTCCGGAGCCCCTGGTAGCCGTCGTGCTTCTCGTAGGTCGCCAACGTCCAGGACTGGGGGGCATCCCAGAACTCGGTCATGATCGGAGTCAGCGCCGTGCTCATCTGGTCGCCTCCCCGCTTTGGGCTCTCGCGACTTTGAGGCCTTCCAGCGAGGCCGGACCCGCACCCACGCCCTCGTCGGCCAGGCCGTCGTCGAAGCCGGCCAGAACCCGCGAGACCTCCTTGAAGCTGCAGACCTTGGACGGGCCGCGGGTCGGGGTCACCTGAGCGCCGGAGCGCAGGTTGTCGACCAGCTCGTTGGTCGAGGCTGGTGTCTGGTTGTCGAAGAACTCCCAGTTGGCCATGACCACAGGCGCGTAGTCACAGGCTGCGTTGCACTCGATCCGCTCCAGGGTGACCATGCCGTCGTCCGTGGTCTCGTCGTTGCCGATGCCCAGGTGATCGCTGACCGAGTCCCAGATCTGGTCACCGCCCATGATCGCGCACAGCGTGTTGGTGCAGACCCCCACGGTGTACTTGCCGTTCGGGTGCCGCTTGTACTGCGAGTAGAAGGTCGCCACGCCGCTCACCTCGGCGCCGGTCAGATCCAGGAGATCGGCGCAAAGCTCAATGCCCCGGGGAGAGACATAGGAGTCGACCGACTGCACCAGGTGCAGGAGCGGCAACAATGCTGAGCGCTTCTGCGGGTAGCGGGCGATGATCTGCGCGGCATCGACCCGCAGGTTTGCCAGGACATCCTCGGCATAGGGGGCTGTGTCCGGGGAGGGCACGACGCCATAGTTCGGGTTGGCCTCAGGGTTCATCGGTCCACGCCTCCCAGTACAGGGTCGATCGAGGCGACCGCCATGATCACATCGCCCAGCTGACCGCCTTCGCAGATCGCGGCGACCGACTGAAGGTTGTTGAACGACGGCTCACGGAAGTGAGCCCGATGCGGTTGCGTGCCACCATCGGAGACCGCGTGCACCCCGAGCTCTCCCTTGGGTGACTCCACCGCCACGTAGACCTGTCCGGGCGGGACCCTGAAGCCCTCGGTCACCAGCTTGAAGTGGTGGATCAGGGACTCCATCGAGGTGGCCATGATCTCGCGGATGTGATCCAGGCTGTTGCCCATCCCGTCACCGCCGATGGCCAGCTGAGCCGGCCAGGCAATCTTCTTGTCCGCAACCATCACCGGTCCGGGGGCCTGCTGCAGCTTTGCCGCAGCCTGTTCGACGATCTTGAGCGACTCATACATCTCGTCCATCCGGATCCGCATGCGTCCGTAGGCGTCGCACGAGT
>JBDTYK010000344.1:0-2506 GCA_040005715.1 Actinomycetota bacterium
GGGTTGCAGACGTATGCCTGCCGCAGCTCGTTCCACGCACCGGTGAACTCGCTGAGGACCAGCGCGCCGCCCAGGTCGTATCGGCAGCTGACGTACTCCTTGGCGACCAGGTTCATGCCGTCCCTCAAAGGGGTTACCAGCATGACGTCGGCAGCCAGAAAGAGGGCCGCCATCTCGGCACGGGGATACGACTGGTGCAGGTAGTGCACGGCCGGCTCGCCGATTGCAGAGAACTCACCGTTGATCCGGCCGACGGTCGCTTCGATCTCCGTCCGGAGCTTTACATACGTGTTGACACGTTCACGGCTCGGTGACGCCACCTGCACGAGGGTCGTTCCTGGAGCGGCAATTGCTTTGTCCCGCAACAGCTCTTCGTAGGCCTTGAGCCGGTGGCCGATGCCCTTCGTGTAGTCCAGCCGGTCGACCCCGAGGAGCAGTGTCTCCGGGCTGCCGAGGGACTCGCGGATCTGACCGGCACGCGCGATGACCTCGGGGGTGCGGGCAAGTGCCTCGAGCCCCTTGAAGTCCACCGAGATCGGGATGGCGCTTGCCCGGATAGTTCGGTCGGCCTCGCGGGTGCCTTCGGCCCCGGGCGACCCGCCAACGGCGCCACCGAAAGTCACCGTGTCGCCACGCGTGTTCAGGTGGAGCAGACGCCGACACACCCGCAGGAAGTTGTCGGCGTCGGCAACGCGCTGGAAGCCCAGGAAGTCCGCGCCCAGCAGCCCCTCTACCAGCGCTCTGCGCCACGGCAGCTGGGAGAACAGCTCGACGGGCGGGAAGGGGATGTGGTTGAACCAGCCGATGCGGACATCGGGTCGCATCGCGCGGATCATCGCAGGAACCAGCTGCAGCTGGTAGTCGTGGACCCAGACGGTGGCGCCTGGCGCGGCCACCTCGGCGACGGCCTGCGCGAAGCGATGGTTGACCACGCGATAGGTGGTCCACCATGCGCGGTGGAAGGTCGGCGGGACGATCACGTCGTGGTAGATCGGCCAGAGTGTGTCATTGCTGAAGCCCTCGTAGTACTCCGCGATCTCCATGTGTGAGAGGGGCACCGGCTTCAGGTACATCCCGTCCTCGCGGAACGGCTCGGGTGCCGGCCCGGGCTCACCGGCCCAACCCACCCACGCGGCGTCGCGGTCTCGCATGACCGACTCCAGGGCCGTCACCAGACCCCCCGGGCTACGTTGCCAGGTGTTGTTGCCCTGGTTGTCGAGCACGCGGTCGACGGGGAGTCGGTTTGCGGCCACCACGAGATCGAACGTCGGTCCAGCCGGGGTCACGCGTCATCAGCTCCTGTCCGAGGGGGTGTGAGGTCAGCCTACGGGGACCCGTCGAGGGCGGCTGCGTCACCGAGGCCACACTTCGGTCGGCCATTGGCGGGAAAGCCGGGGCGGGACTACGGTCATCCCATGCGTATCTCAGACGTGATTCGCCTCAAGGGCGACCAGGTGGTGACCGTTCGTACGGACGCGACCGTCCAACAGCTTCTCGAGATCCTGGAGGAGCACCGGATAGGCGCGGTCGTGGTCAGCAACGACGGGTCGAGCGTGGCGGGCATCGTCAGCGAGCGGGACGTCGTCCGGCACCTCCATAATGCCGGCGCCGGCCTGCTCGAGCAGACGGTTGACACGATCATGACCAACGAGGTGCACACCTGTAAGCCCGGTGACGACATCGAGGACCTCGCCCGGATGATGACAGATCATCGGGTCCGTCACGTCCCCGTGGTGGTCGACGACAAGCTCTTGGCCATCGTCAGCATCGGCGACGTCGTCAAGTCGCGGATCGACGAGCTCAAGACCGAGCGCGACCACCTCGTCGACTACATCCAGCAGTAGCCAGCCCAGGCATTTTCGGCGACGGCGGCCCCTGTGGGCCGCGTGCTCCGTCGGAAAGCGACTCTCGCGGCATACCGTAGGCATCATGACGGCGGGGCTGTGGCGTGACGACGAAGCGAGCCCGGTCGCGCCGGAGCAGGGCGAGTGGATCGGTCCCTACCGGCTGATCGAGCAGCTCGGCGAGGGCGGCATGGGCGTCGTCCACCTCGCTCTTGCCCAGTCCGGGCGAGCAGTGGCGATCAAGGTCCTGCGCGAGCACATCGCCCACGACCACGAGGCGCGCAGCCGGCTGGCACGCGAGGTCCAGACGCTGGCCAGGGTGCAGGATGCTCGCGTTGCGGCTGTTCTTGACGCCGACACCGAGGGGCTTCGCCCTTACATCGTGACGAGATACATCCCCGGTCCCGCTCTCGACCGGGTCGTAGCCGAGAAGGGGCCACTGCAGGGCGAGGCGCTGCTGCGTCTGGGGCGCGGACTCACGGGCGCCCTGCACGCCATCCATGCGGCGGGCGTCATCCACCGGGACCTCAAGCCGGCCAATGTCCTTCTCCTTGATGGTGATCCGGTAGTGATCGACTTCGGTATCGCGCATGTTGCCGACGACATCCGGTTGACAATGACCGGTCTGGTGATGGGGACGCCCGGCTACCTGTCTCCCGAGG